>RFFS01000096.1 GCA_003696775.1 Calditrichota bacterium | reverse complement strand
TTTTAATATTCCAACATCAGGCCGGTTGGTTTCTGCCGGTAATAATGTTTATATGACTATTTAGGCTTATGTTATTGATGTTATAACTGGTGTTTCCCGTGAAACAGGTATGTTTATGTCGCATGGTGTTATTTTTGATAAGGATAACAACCAGCTGATTATTAATGGTTCTAACACAGATGTATTATTGACCAGTGCCTATACACTGGATCTTGAGCCTGTATGGCAACAAGAATTTCGTTTGGATAATTTAGGTTCGCCATTAACATATGCTTTAGCACAGAACCAGGCTGGTCATTATATATCTTTTGGCTATTTTGTTGACTATGGTGTAATGCGACTGGAATACGCTCCGACTGGTGTAGCAGTAGATACGACAAACATTGGTCGTTATACTATTCGCGATGCCAAACCCAGTCCTGTGCATGATGTCATAGTGGTGCGCAAAGATCTGAATTTTGGCGATCGTGTAGCAGTGCATGTTCCTAATGAGTGGTATATAGCTACTCAAGGCGGAGAAGTAAGATTCTTTGATATGAACACTAAGGCAGAGATTTTGGAGCTTCGTCGTGGGTATTGATTTATGCTACGGTATTCGTATGTTTAGTTCCTACCGCAGCCAGCGGCGCGGGTTGTCCGTTTTTTGTCCCGTATAAACCTCAAAGTGCAACTTGGAACCGGCCAGCGATCCGGAGTCGCCGATCAGGGCGATGATCTGATTGCTCTCCACCACATCATCCTTTTGCACATAAATTTCACCGAGATGGGAATAAACGGTGTAATAACCGTGGCCATGGTCGATGATGATGGTGTTACCGTAACCGGACATGTAGGTTATCAGGCGCACCACGCCCCGGAAAACGCTTTTCACCGGCGTTCCGATGGGACTGCTGATTTCGATACCGGAATTGGTGACATAGGTCTTGGTTTTGGGGTCGTAATCCCGGCCATACGCGCTGACAATCCTGCCCTTCACCGGCCAGGGCAGTTTTCCGCGCCCTTTTCGGAAATCATCAAAGTCGATGACCACCGGGCGCTCTTCCGTTTCACGTTTGTTGTTTTGAGACGCCTTCCGCTCTTCTTCCAACCGGGATATCAAGCCCAGCAGTTTTTGCCGTTCCTTTTCCTTTAACCCAATTTGCCGGTTATAATAACGGGCGTCTTTTTCCAGTTGCGCCAACAGCCGGTTTCGCTCATCGCGTCGTGTTTTATAGCGCGCTTCTTGCTGTTGTTTTTGCCGTACGCTTTCCCGTTTGGCAACCAGATCAGCGTTCAGTTGCTTTTGCAGGCGTTCGATTTGCGCTTCCTTCCGGACGATGCCGCGGATCATCTTTTCATCATATTCAGCCAGTCGGTTCAGGTAACGCAGGCGCACCAGGGCCTGATTGAACGATTCCGAACTGAGCAGCATGTCCAGTTCGCGCACACGTCCGTATTTATACATGTAACGGGCCCGTTGGGCGTACATCTCCCTGAGCCGTTTCAGTTTTTTCCGGGTATCGATCAATGCCTGACGGTTGTGCCGGGAACGGCGCTCCAATAGTTTTTGTTGGTTGAGCAACAACCCTTTAGCCTGCTCAATCAATGCCAGCTCCTCATCCATCAGCGCCAGTTGCTCCTGCAAACCATGCGCTTTTTGCCGGGATTGCCTGAGTTTGCTTTTCAGGGTTTCGATTTCCCGGCGAATCTTTTCCAGTCGCGTCCGGTTTCGGTTGATGGAATGATCGATAGTACCCTGAGCATTAAGTGTTCCAAGGCTTATCAAAACAGACAAAACCGGTAATAATGCTGTTTTAAAACGCATATCGCACATCCAATGCATGGCTCATATTCAATTCCGGGTGAACTTCCAGCGCGTAATCCAGACGAAAGGAACCCCAGGCCACGCTCAGTCCGCCGTACAAGGCACCAACAGCCGGGCGGCTACCTAAACGCAAACTAAGCGCGCTGTTAAAGGCAAAGGCCATGCCCCACGTAACATCCCAGCCCGTCGGCAGAGTGAACAAAGCATCGACAAACACCTGAACCGTCTCCATCGGTTGCCAGGCCAGGGCGCCTTTGCCATATACCGGTAATATTTCACGGGCCTTACCGATTTTCGGTTCGTTGATATTACCGACCAAAAACGACATATTTACGTTCTCCAGCGGTTGATACCAGACCGCCGCCTTCAAGCCGGCGCTTGTCGCCTGTCCGTATCCTTTTATGTAGAGATGATAGATATCGACCGACACACCAAGGCTCAAATTTTCGTATGATGCCCGCGCCAAGGCAAGTGACAAGGTGTTTTCATTGTAGGTGGCGTTGCCCATGCGTGTAAAATCCGCCCCCCAGGCCCAGCGCCCCGGTCGGTTATATGACACACCGGTCCTGTTCAGGGCGGAAAGACCGTAAAAGGAGCGGTAACTCAGCGTCAGCGCCTGTTCTGTTTTAAGTCCGAGCAGCGCGGGATTGTTATAAGCGGCAAAGGTCATCATCACACCGGCGTTGCCCGCCCCGCCTATGGATTGCGACCAGGCGCCCATGTAGCGCGGTTCAAAAGCGGCGCGCAGCACGAAAGGCAGCAGGCATATCAAAAGAATATGTTTAATTCCGCTTATTTTAATTTTCTGATACATTTTAGGGAACTTTTTAATTTATGTTACGTGTTATCTAAGCGTACAGCTCAGGACCTCCTAATTGTATGCCTTACGATAAGCCCGGAACCCCCTTCCGGGCTATTTTTATATCCGGATTATTTATCCGTAAAATCATGTCATCTGTTTGGGAATATGCTTTAAAATTGAACCTTAATGCTCTTTTTATGTACCTTGCGGGCTTTGATTGTATAAAATATAAACGCGTCACACATTAAACGCTATTTAAATTAGGCAGGAAGATGACCCGTCGCCTTTATCTGGACAGCGCCGCCAGCGCGCCTTTATCTCAGCGGGTGCGCCAGGCGATGATCGACTGGTACGCACAGGACACAGGCAACCCGTCCAGTCCGCATCGGGACGGACAGCGCGCGCGTATCCGCGTGGAGGAAACGCACGATGCCGTTGCCGCGGCGCTTCATGCCCAAAGCCGGGAAATCGTTTTCACCTCCGGCGGCACGGAAGCCAATAATCAGGCCCTGTGGGGCCCGTTGCGCGCCCTGGATACCAACGGCAGGCATATCATCAGCACACAGGTGGAGCACCCTTCCGTACTCAGGCCGCTGGAAGCGTTAAGGGAACAGGGCTACGAAGTGACCCTGATTAAACCGGACAGCCGGGGCGCCCTTTCCGCCAATGCCGTTGCCGAAGCCCTGCGGCCGGATACGGTACTGGTCAGCATGATGTGGGTCAATAATGAAACCGGCATCATTCACCCCGTAAAGGAAGTGGGCCGCCTGTTAAAGGATCATCCGGCATTATGGCATACGGACGCGGTGCAGGCCTTTGGCAAGCTGGATACGGATATCGAAGAGGCGGGCTGTGACCTGCTTACTTTCTCGGCGCATAAAATTCACGGGCCCAAGGGCGTTGGCGGCTTGTATTTAAAACACGGCACGCCATTCCGTCCGTTGTTAACCGGCGGCGGACAGGAAGCCAACCGACGGGCCGGCACGGAAAACACAGGCGGTTTAACCGGGCTGAAGGCCGCCCTGGATGCCTTTCTCCCGCAACGGCGGAAACACTACGATCATGTGCGCAACCTGCAACGCCGCTTTGAGGAAGGCATTACGGCGATGGTGCCGGAAGCGCATATCTGGGGCGCGGATATTGAACGTTCCCCCTACATTACGGCGCTGGCCCTGCCGGGATACGACAATCAGAGCCTGCTGCTCAATCTGGATATGGCCGGCGTTTCGGTCAGTGTCGGCTCGGCGTGCAGCTCCGGCAGCATCAACGCCTCGCATGTTATACGGGCCATCAGCGATGATCCGGCGTTGATAAACGGCACCATTCGGGTCAGTTATCATCCCGGCCTAAGCATGGCCGATGTGGAGGAAGCCCTGAACCGCTTCGAAAGCGTATTAAAAAGACAGGAAGCATGGAAAAAGACGAAATAACCGGGAAGGTTTATGATGTCCGGCTGGTGCGCCGCATCGCCGCCTACACAAAAGGTACCCGCGGACGCGTGGCGATCGCGGTGGCCTTAATCATTGCCGTTTCCTTTTTACAGTTGCTGGCGCCGTGGTTTACCAAACAGGCGATCGATATCTATGTGACACAAGATAATCTGAACGGTTTAAACACCATCATTTTTTGGTACATCGTGGTCATCGTCGCCTTGTTTGCCCTGCAATATTTCCAGGCGCTGACCACCCAGTTCATCGGCCAAAAGCTGATGTATAATCTCCGTGACCATATCTTTGGCCACATACAAAATTTGTCCCTCTCTTTTTTTGATAAAAATCCCGTGGGGCGTTTAATGACACGGGTTACTTCGGATGTGGAATCCCTGAACCAGATGTTCACCCAGGGAGTGGTCAACATTTTCGGCGATATTTTTTTACTGATAGGCATTGTAACCCTGATGCTGCGGATGAACACGGAACTGGCTTTATGGACGTTTACGGTCATCCCGGTACTGTTTTTCATCACCCTTGTATTCAAGCGAAAGGTGCGGCTGGCCTTCAGGGAAATCCGTAAATGGCTGGCGCGGATCAACAGTTATGTTCAGGAAAACATCACCGGCATGCACGTGGTGCAAATTTTCAATCGTGAAGAGCATAATTTCAAAGTTTTCGCCAAAATCAACCGCGCTCATACGGATGCCTATGTGCGCACCGTTTCTTATTACGCGGTGTTTTATCCGGCCATCGAACTGGTGAGCGCCATTGCCCTGTCCATTGTGCTGGTGCGGGGCGGCCTGTTGAAGGCCGAAGGGCTGGCCACCTACGGCGCGCTGGTGGCCTTTATCCAATACGCGCAGATGTTTTTCCGCCCGATCAGCGATTTGAGCGATAAATTCAATGTTTTGCAGGGCGCCATCGCCTCGGCCGAAAGGGTGTTTAAATTACTGGATACCCGGCCCGAGATTTTCAATCCGGCTCAGCCGGTTATTCCACAACATGTGGAGGGGCATATCCGATTTAAAGATGTCAGTTTTGCCTATGACAACACACATTATGTGTTGGAGAATATAAATTTTGAAGTACCCCCGCGAAGCAGTATCGCCATAGTGGGGCACACGGGCGCCGGAAAAACCACACTGATCAACCTTTTAGGGCGCCAATACGATGTACAAATGGGGCGGATTGAACTGGACGGCAGGGATATCCGGGCGTATGATCTGCACAGCTTGCGGCGTAACATGGCGCTTGTTTTACAGGATGTCTTTTTGTTCAGCGGCACCATTGCCGAAAATGTCAGTCTCGGAAACCCCGAACTGAGCCGGGAACAAATTATCGAAGCCTGTAAAAAAGTGAATGCGCATCACTTTATCGAACGTCTTCCGGACGGCTACGATACCCGTCTCAATGAACGCGGGGCGAATCTTTCCATGGGCCAACGGCAATTGCTCTCGTTTGCCCGGGCCATCATCACCGACCCACGGATCATTGTTCTGGATGAAGCCACGTCCAATATTGACACGGAAACGGAAATATGGATACAGGACGCGCTGGATAAAATGATGCGGGACCGCACCTCGATCATCATTGCCCACCGCTTATCCACCATAAAGCATGTGGATCGTATATTGGTTTTCCATAAGGGACATCTAAAGGAAGACGGTACGCACAATCAACTGATCGCACAAAAAGGCCTGTACTACCGGTTGTATCAACTGCAATTTAAAGACCAGGAACGCTTTACGGCATAAAAAAAGGCGGGCTGTCCGGCCCGCCTGAGGGATGATCCGCTCAAAGCCTTACTTGACTTTGATATCGATCAGTTTGGTACGTTCTTCTTCGGCTTTCGGTAATACCACCGTTAAAATACCATCCTTGAATTTAGCTTCAATTTTGTCCACCATAATGGCGCTGTTGATGGCAAAGGAACGGCTGAAACGGCCATAGCTGCGTTCCACGCGGTGGAAATTCTTTTTCTTATCTTCTTTTTCGAATTTCTTTTCACCGCTGATGGTCAGCATGTTGTCACGGAAGTTCACTTCCACATCATCCTTGGTTACACCCGGCAATTCCGCCGTGATGATCCACTCGTTGTCGTTTTCTTCCACGTTAACCCGCGGACTGATTTCAACCTGAGTGGGTTCAAGCAGCCGGGTATTCATAAAATCTTCAAACATACGATCGATATCGTCATTCAGGTTCAGAAGGCTGCGAGCGGGATTCCATTTTACTAACATAATGACACCTCCTTTTTTTTGTTGATATGTTGATTAATTGTGCCCTTAATATCTACAAAGGGTGTGCCAATTTTACATAAAATGCAATAAATCGTTAATAATCAATGGTTTAAATAAAACAATCATCCAAAAGCGGATGCTGTAAAAAAATACATAAAAATATGAAATTTTGAGTCAATCGGAAGATATGTCGCATTTTTGCGCCCATATGTCATTCTCAAAGCTTCTGAAGTTGATTTTTAATTTTAAGTAACGCGCTGGCGAATCCGTTCATCCGTTTGTTGGTAATGCTGCCGCCCAGGCCATAACTTTCCAACAGATGTTGCTCATCCAGAGCCAGTATTTCATCTCGGGTATGGTGATTGACCGTATCACTCAACATATAGAGCATTCCTTTTACGATCAACGCCTCTGAATCGCCTTGGATAACCACATCTTCGGGCGTGCCCCGCACGCTTACCCATGTTTCCGAGGCACAACCGGTTACACGGTTGGCTTCATTGCGTTCTTCGGGAGGCAGGCCGGGCGCTTTTTTGGCCAGGTCCACCAGATATTCCATTTTATCCAAACCTTCCAAAAAGGAAAATGTATCGGCATATTCCTCAATTTTTTCTTCGATGGTCATGGGTTGTCCTGTTATTTTTTAAACCATTCTTTAAAGGATCGCGGCCGGTCTTTCAACAACAACAATGCCAGAGGCGCGGCCCAGTTGGCGCCGCGTTCCACAAACTCCAGCCAGGATAAACCGGACAGGGGACGGATAAGCGCCGTGGAAAAGGTCCAGATCACCGCCCATAACACCACGACCCTGACAGGATAGAGCAAAACGGTTACGGCGATAACCATATCCAACCCACCGATCCATGGCATCACCATCCGCGCCTGCTCTATACTAAAACCGACCGTTGTCAGATATACCACCCAATCCGGCCGGACCATCAATGCAAAACTTCCGTGGCCTAAAAAGGTGAGAAACACCCCGATGCGTAAAATCCACTCCACCATTTTCATCGTAATTTCAGCTCGTCCACCTTTTCCAGGGTGTAGGGATTTTCCACAATCATTTTAATCCGCCTGCCATGGACCTTAAACAATACCAGCGCGTTTTGCGTGGTGAATCCGCTTACATGATCGGACCAGGGCAGTTTTTCCTGCGCGTAGTAGGGCGCGCCGGCCGCGCCGTTGTTTATCTGATATATGGTACGCTTAAGGGTTATCTTTTTTTCACGGGGGTAATTTTCCGGGTACATGTCCATATGCGGCCCGATTTCCAACTTATTGTAATTATGCTCATCACCGGTTAAAATCGCCGCCACCTTTTTACTTTTATTAACTATAAGGTCCAATAACTGATCGCGGCGCTCTATGATGCCGTAAGGAAGCGCCTTGCCGGCCACAAAGGGACGGATGTCGTTATTACCTTTGTACCACATATCGTCGCCGGAATGGCCGCCGTTGGGAAAGAAAGGCGTATGTTCCGTTACAAAAATATGATCGATGTCCGGATTGGCTTCCAGCTTAAAAAGTGTTTCCTTAAACCATTTCAACTGTTGATCCATGATATACCCGTGAATACCGCCGCCCGTATATGGAATGGCCTTGCGCGACGGAGCATACCAGTAATCGGAATTCATGTTAATCACCGCCACATTATCATAGATGTAATAAAATGCGGTTTCATCATAGGGAGGAAAATCCATATTGTCCGGATCGGGATCGTAGGCGGCGCCGTCTTCGCTGAGTGGTCCGTTATGGGGATTTACAAAATGATCGGCAAATACTTTTTCGGCGGATGTTTCATTGTAGGGAAAACGATCGACGGTGAAACCGTAGGGGCTGCCGTTATCAAACACGTGTAAAAACGCTTCATGGTTTCCCATATTGGGAATGACCGGGAAATAACAGGCAAAGGACTCAATGGCCTTTTTCCAGTTGGCGTACTCCAAATCCATTTCGGCCCGATCCGTTTCATACCCGTTGACCAGGTCTCCGGTAAACTGCATAAAGGCGACCTTTTCACGGGTGGCCAGGGCCATCATTTTATGCATGATGTAGGCGTTAGTGCCATGCAAATCGCGCTCGCCGCCGCCGTTACCCGCCCGTGAATCGGAAGCGTAGGCAAACGTAAACGGCGTGCGGCTGCCGGGCCGGGGTGCCGTTTTAAAACGGTACGTTTGTTGGTTCTCGCCGTAATGCACCGTGTATTGATAGGATGTATTCGGCTCAAGGCCGTCCACCGGCAACTCATGATGTGTTTGCGCTTGCGGACTTTGTATCGACTTACCGTTCACTTCAAGCCGGGCTACAACGGGTTCATTCGTATCGAAAGAAATGGTGGCGCCGAAGGGGGTAAGCAAGTGTACAAAAGGACCTTCCACAAGCGTTACGTCAATTTCAAACGGACCCGTTCCCTTAAATCCGATTTCCCCGTCGTAAAGAATGGCCCCTTTATTGTTCACCACCCGGTAACCCAACAATCCGCGGCCGCTTTTTTCCCAGCCGATCATATCATAACGGCCGGATAAATTTTTCTTAATATTCACGGAAGCTTCGCCATCATGAATGGTGGCTTTCTTTTTAAAGAAAACCGGCGCCGGGTGTTTGCTGTCGTTCAATGCGATAAAACCATAATACAGCACCCCCTGAAAACCTTCGCCAAAATCAAAGGCGATGCCATCGTCCGTTCCCCTTGGGGCGCCGCGCATGTGTTCCAGGGTATAAGCGGGAGATGTTTCTTTTTGATAATACCGCTTGCCGGCCACGTCCATATACATCCGGCCGTTTTCCACGCCCATGTTATTATGAATTTTGGGTATGGCTACCTGCGCCGACAAACCGGCCACAAGCACACATATTATACTGATCAGACTTTTCATGATATGCTCCGGTGTGATAGTAAAAAAAACGAAATTACTAAAACCATACAGATAAAAAAAGTATTCCTGATTATTTTTAATAGGGTTCGATTAAAGAACGACCGTTTAACGCGCGCATGTGTTCGGGCAGAGCCTTTATGACCGCATCATGCAACACATCGATCAACTTTTTCTTAAGAAACGTGCGGTTCACCACCAGACTGATCTCCCGCACCGGCGTCAGATTGGCAAAGGGTTTCAGCATCTTTTTGTCCGCGTCGGATAAGTCCCAGGCCGCCATTTCCGGAATAACGGTCAACCCCTTTTGCAGTTTCACAATGCGTTTAAGTGATTCAATGGAATCGCTTTCATACGTAAAAGGCAGGTCATGAGCGGCATTCCGATCGCGATTGCAGATGTTAACCACCTGATTACGGAAACAGTTCCCCATGCTCAACAGCCATAATTCATCAACCGTCAGACTCTTGGGTTCTATGGTCTTCAGCCGGGCAAAGGGATGATCCGCGGAAACAAAGACAAACATTTCTTCATAGTAAAGAACGCGCCCGACCAGATATTTTTCTTCCACCGGCGTGGCGTAAATCGCGGCGTCCAGGGTACCGTTTTTCAGTTTTTCCACCAGTTCACCTGTTTGGCCTTCTTCCACTTTTAAATAAACGCCCGGATAGTTTTCGATAAAGCGGTTTACAAACAACGGCAGTAAATATTGGCCGATGGTGGGTAAAACACCTATCTTCAATTCACCGCTGATTTCGGTTTCATGGTCATGAACGATATCCTGCATTTTTTCCGTTTCACGAATAATCAAACGGGCCTGATCGATCAGTTGTTTTCCGATCATCGTGGGCATAAGGGGCTTTTTCGCTCGGTCAAAGATTACCACACCGAGTTCTTCTTCCAGCTTTTGAACCTGAACCGTCAAGGCCGGTTGGGTAACAAAACAGCGTTGCGCGGCTTTTACAAAATTCCGTTCCTGATCCAAAGCCACGATATAATGTAATTGTTGCAAAGTCATAATTATATCTTATTTAAATATTTATATTATTAATTTGAATTATAACACAAACGGCGTTATTCTTTTACGGAATATAAAAATAAGGAGTAAAGAATGGAACTCAAAACATTAGATACACTGCATGAAGACACGACCTATACCCAAAATGTTTCGGACAAGATGAACGGTTTGCTGGCCTCTTTTACGGTGTATTATCAAAACCTGCGCGGTTTACACTGGAACATTAGCGGTCCGGCTTTTTTTCAACTGCATCTCCAGTTCGAGACCCTTTACAACCGTGCCGCCGTGGCGATTGATGATATCGCCGAACGCATTCTGGCCGTGAACGGCAAACCGCTGCATACACTGGAAGATTATCTGCAACAAAGTGTCATTCCACAGACACGTAACGTTTCCGATGACCAAGAGGCGGCGTTGACGGTTGCCAACAACATCCGATTACTGGTTCAGGCGGAAAAGGAAATCCTCCATGCCGCGACGGAACATAAAGATGACGGCACGGCCGATTTAATGACCCGGCTCATCCATGAACAGGAAAAAGACCATTGGATGATGCGCGCCTATCTCGGACAATAAAACAGCGTAACCGGGCGTGTCCCGGCTTTAATTTGTCCAATGTTCCCTGAAAAACATCAGATGATAAGGCAACACACGCACCCAGTATGCCCAACTGTGCCCGCCCGGACGTTCAACATAATCATGGGGAATGCCCGCTTTGAGCAAACGCGCATGCAGGGTGCGATTTATATCGATAAAAATATCCCCAACACCACAGTCGATTAAAAGCGGTTGGTAGGGAGGACGGATTTCCTTTACCATCTGCACCACCGAGTTACGTTGCCAGCGTTCCGGATAGTGTTCATACGGCCCCAACTTTTGGGCGATCTCCCATTTTTTTGTGGACCACGTCAGGTCCACGCCGCCGCTCATGGCGGCCATTTGACCGAATTGCCCGGGATGACGGATCGCCAGATACAGGGCGCCGTGCCCGCCCATGCTTAATCCCGTGATGGCCCAAAACCGCCGCGCCCGGCGCAGGGGATAATGGCGGCGTAAATATTCCGGCAACTCTCCGGCCACGAATGTTTCGTATTGACTGGCTTGTTGCAACGGACTATCCAGATACCAACTGTTGGGCGAGCCGTCGGGACACACCAAAACGGTATGAAATGCATCGGCCAACGGTTGTAAATCCGTATGTTTTTGCCAGTCGCCAAAGTTACCGCCATAGCCGTGCAGCAAAAAAACCACCGGCAGGCTATCGGTGGCGGCGCGGGGGGTAACCACTATAACCGGGATGTTTTTTTTCATGGACGCACTGCTCACATAAAGTGTATCTATACCGGCCCACGCCCAACGGACGGCTACGCTCAAAAGGATGATAATCAACAAACGCAATCTATTTCCTCCTTTTTGAATTCATCTTTGAAAAATAAAGAAATTTTCTGTAATAAGATATAATCGTGGTTGATAAAGGAGTCTAAGCATGATGACCAATTATCTGGAAAGCGTGCGTAAACAGTTTACCTACTATAAAATGTTGGGCGAAAAAACATTCGACCAACTGGAAGAACCGCAACTATTTCAGTCGCCCGCGCCGGAAAGCAATTCCATTGCCATTATCGTCAATCATTTGTCGGGCAACATGCTATCCCGCTGGACAAACTTTTTGAGCGAGGACGGTGAAAAAAGCTGGCGGGACAGGGATCGGGAGTTTGAGGATGTGCTGCGGAACACCGACGATCTTCATGCAAAATGGGAAGAAGGCTGGCGTTGCCTTTTCCACGCCCTGGATACCATCACCCCGGAAAATTTTGACCAACTGGTTTATATCCGCAATCAGGGGCATACCATTGTGGAAGCGATTAACCGGCAACTGGCGCATTACGCTTACCATGTGGGGCAGATTGTTTATATCGGCAAACTCTTTCGGGATAAACAATGGCGCAGCCTCTCCATAGCAAGGGGAGCTTCCCGTCGTTTTAACGAAGAAAAGTTTTCCGGTGAAAAACAACGCGGCCATTTTACCGATGGCTTGATCGACGGAGAGTCTTAAAAATAGAAAAGTCCGGTAGCCTGAGCCGCCGGACTTTTTACTTGCGAAGGGGGATGCAAGTATTTATGACTAATGATAAAATATAACATTGATAACGCCTCAGGATCAAATTTTAGTTTGGAAATATCAATTTTCCCGGTTCCGGTTAAAGAATCACACCATATATGGCCGGATTATTGTATATTTAAGCTTTATTTTATAAGGAAGATATGGATATGAAACGGTTATACTTTATACTTATATCGACATTGCTTTGGGCGGCCCCCACCCATCACCCTTCCATTCATCAGGTGGAATGGGAAAAACACCTCGCTGTTTACGGACCCTTACACAGCACCGCGGATAAACCCATCCGGGTAACTCCCCTGCAATCATCAGCCAAAGCCAACGGCCTGAGTGCAGCGGTATTCGGCTTTTTACCGGACTGGGAATATCCCGCCGCCATGGACAATCTGCGTTTTGACCTGTTGACGCATATCGCCTGTTTTGATTTCACCGTTTCGGCTGATGGCGCCATATCCAACCCGGCCGGCTGGCCCTGGACCGACCTGATCAATACAGCCCATCAAAATGGCGTAAAGGTTATTTTAACAGCGGTCAATTTCGACGCCGATGCCATCCATGCCATTCTCACCAACAACAGTGTCCGGCAAACATTCATCAACAACGTTAAAAGCAAAATGCAAGCGTACGGCCTGGATGGCGTAAATATCGATTTTGAAGGCATGTACGGCAGTGACGAAGGCGCCGTTATCAATGCTTTCATGGCCGAACTGACAGACAGCATCCACTCCGCCTTTCCCGGCAGCGAGGTCTCTATAGACGGGCCGGCCGTCAACTGGAATAATGATTGGGATTTTAACGGCCTCAGTGCTTCCTGTGATTATATTTTCATCATGGGTTACGCCTTTTCCGGCAGTTTCAGCGCCACCAGCGGTTCCACCGCGCCGCTGACCGGCGGCAGCATCAATATCACCAATACCGTGGAAACACAATACCAGGATGCCGACCCGCAAAAATTGATTCTCGGCGTGCCCTATTACGGTCAGAAATTCCAAACCGCCGGAAAAGAGGCGCATGCCACCGTGGAGGAAAGCCTGGGTTCGGTTACCTATCGCTCGGCGATCAGCGGGTACAAAAGCTACGGCACCTTGTGGGACACCGAAACACAGTCGCCCTGGTACCGCTATCAAAGCAGTTCCAAATGGTACCAGGTTTGGGTGGATAACGACAGCAGCATATCCGCCAAGTTTAGCCTGGCCGACAGGAATCAGTATAAAGGCGTGGGGATGTGGGCATTGAACTATGACGGCTCTTCGGTGGATTTTTGGAATGTAATCCAACGCCATTATCTGGATGGGGCGCAGCCTTTGCCCTCGGAACCCTACGCCGCCTATGTGATTCCCGTGCCGGACAGCGCCGCCGCGTATGTGTATGCCGACGCCCAACTTTATACCGACGGCTACCGGCTGGCCTGGGGCACCAACCCCGCTAACCTGACCGACACCCTGACGTCGTCCTTTTTGCCCATAACCTTAAGTAACCTGCATCCGGACAGTATATATTACATGAAGCTTCAGGCCTATAACAGCAGCGGCGACGGTTCCTGGTCTTCCATGCTGGCTGTGTCCCTTCCGGCGGACAAACCTGTTGCGTTGATTGTGGACGGCTTTGACCGGCAAAGCAACACGACCAATCCGCGCAACTACATCAGCCGTCACGCCCCGGCGCTCTTTTCCGCCGGCTACGCCGTGATTTCCGCCACTAACGAAGCTATTGAAAGCGACCGGCTGGATATGCAACCCTACGCTTTTACCGATTGGTTCCTGGGTGATGAAAGCACATCGGACATCACTTTCAGCTCCCTGGAACAGGCCGCGGTTAAATCCTTTCTGAAAAACGGCGGCCGCTTATTTGTTTCCGGCGCCGAAATCGGCTGGGACCTGGTGGCCAGGGGCTCCGACGATGATAAGTCCTTTTATCAAAACTATCTGAAAGCGGAATATATCGATGACGCACCACTCGGACGCTCCGGCGAATATTACAGCATGTCCGGCATAAGCGCTACCCCCTTCGACACGCTGGGCACGCTTTCCTTTGATGACGGCAGCCACGGCAGCTTTGACGTGGACTGGCCCGATGCCATCCGCGCAGTAAGCGGCGCCCACAACGGTCTGGCGTATCCCAATGTAAGCGTGAGCAGTCAGGGCGGCGCGGGTGTCTATTATGTGGGTACCTTCGGGGGCGGCACCGCCGAGGGAAAACTGGTGCACATGAGTGTCCCCTTTGAAACGGTTTATCCTCAAAGCGCCCGAAACCGACTGATGCAAACAGTGGCCCGTTTTATGGAAACCGCCACCGCCATTCAAAAAGAAGACCGGCCGAAAACCGTTTCCAAAGACCGTATTTTCAGCTACCCGAACCCTTTTAACAGCCGCACGCGTCTCAGCCTTTATTTGTCCAATACCAATGGTAAACCGTCACCTGTTTTGGTGCAGATTTTTGATGTGCTGGGTCGGGAAGTATGGCGGCACAACCTGCCGCCGGACGCCGCCGCGGGCGGTCGGTTTGATTTTGAATGGGACGGTACCACGCTTAACGGCAAGGAAGCGGGTAGCGGCATGTATATTGTGCGGGTACGTTACAACGGGCGGTTTTTGGTTCATAAAATCAACATGATACGTTGATGCCGGACCCTACCGATCAATACCGGGTACCGGCCCGGGCCCATTCGGCGGAAATTAAGGTCAAAGGATCGCGGTTCATCGCTCATGTGCTGCCCGCGGCCGATACGGCCACGGCGGAAGCCCTTTACGCGGAAATCAAAAAAAAATATTACAACGCCACCCATAACTGTCCCGCCTGGCGCATCACACCCGACGAATGGCGTTATTCCGATGACGGTGAACCGGGCGGCACCGCCGGCAAGCCGATTTTAAAGGAAATCGTAGCGGCGGATTTACTGTACACCCTGTGTGTGGTGACCCGATACTTCGGCGGCACCAAGCTGGGCACCGGCGGCCTGATACGCGCCTATGGCGAAGCGGCCCGCGCGGCCCTGTCCACCGTGCCGGTGGAAATAAAAATTCGCACCCGTACCCTGGAACTTCGCTTTGGTTATGAACTGGAAAGCAGTGTGCGGCACTTCATTACACGTTTTGAAGGCAAGATCGAAGCATCGGATTACAGCAACGGTGTGATTTTCCGCGTGGCCATTCCCCTTGGTTATGCGGAAGATTTTATCCGGACAACCGGCGAAGCCCATCTTAATAAAATAGAATGGAAATGCCTTTAACGCCGCTCCTTAAAATTCTGAAGAAAGGTCAGATCATTGATCACAAAATAAAGGCCGTAGGAATAGGACAGGTTTTTGTTGACAAGATCAAAATAGCCGTCCGTGCGGAATTCCATGCGGATACTTTGCGATAAAATATGTTTAAGCCGCACCCGACCCGTGAGCAAGCGACGGCGGGCGCTATAAAAATCGTTTCGACTTTCCGAAACGGATTGAAACAAAAATTCACCGCGCGGCGCCACAAAGCCTCTCCCGGTCCAATACCCCAGGCGTGCATCCCAAAAAGAAGCGATGTACTTCAGTTTTAAATAATAGCCGTAGCCGCTTTTGGGAAAGGGCGCGTTGTCCCACGGTTCGGGCATTTTTCTTCCCGCGAAACGGAACGCCAGGCCCTGCAGGGCAAGCTGTTTGTTTTCACCGATCGTATAGCGGATATCCAGGCCCGTCAATCCGTTCAATATCGTGTTGGCCGGTTTGGGCGAGCGGTCGATTTCGCCGCCTTTGTGGGTTATCAGAAACTGAAGCGGCCAATATACGCCCAGGGCCCCCGATTCGGCCAGTTGCAGACGGGTATGATTACCCACCACAAACGCTTCGCGATAAGGGTCGTTTTTAAAGATGTATCGTTCCCAGTTTAACCAAAGGTCAAAGCTTATCCGGCTGAAGTTTCCCAAAAACTGGATACCGTATTCCACGTTGTTTTGATAATAGCGGTCAAATCGATAAAGCGGCTCTTCCAAACGATGATTCAAGGCGCCGTAGAGGCTGCCCAGCACCACTTCAAATCCGCGAAAAAAACGATGCTGAACGGTAAAAATGGGGATCACCTGTTTAAAACGGGTGGTACCGGAATATTGCAACAGAAAAACACCTGTATTGAGACGTGTGTGGGGCTGGATATAATATTCCAGCGTGGGTTTGGCAAAGAAACCGATACCCGTAAAACCGGCGGTAAAGTCGTGTGCGTATTCATTATTCTTAAAAAAAGAAGCGCTTTCGAGACGAAAGGATAAATCCCTGCCGCAACTGTCGCAAAGCGATTCCACCGTACGAAATGTCTGAGCCTGTAAGCCAAAAGACAAGGCACACAAAACAATAATGAGTTTGTTTAGAAGCATTCCCCGATATCTCCGTACCCTATGCCATCCATGCATACGGACATGTCATTCGCGTTTCCGTTTATAATCGAAACGCACCCGGTGGAAATGAACAAATCCCATGCCTGAGAAATAATTTGATCATATTACGCAGGTAAAAATTATAAATATTCATCCAATTTTATGCAAAAATAAATGATAAGGGTAAGACGCGCCCGGGGAATGGGTTGTACGTTTAAGCGGGCAATCCATAAAATAAGGGCGCCCCTGTGGACGCCCCGAAGTTTATAAAAGATCAGTTTGTCCGGCCGGGATACACCTTGAGTGCCTCGGCAATAATATGCATGGCCTTGCGGATATCTTCGGTATTAAGTACATAGGCGATGCGCACCTCATTTTGACCGAGCCCCGGCGTGGCGTAAAAACCATCGGCGGGCGCCACCATCACCGTTTCGCCATCCACGTCAAAATCGGTTAACAGCCATTGAGCGAAATGTCCGGCATCTTTCACCGGCAGCCCCACCACTAAGTAAAAAGCGCCGCGGGGATTGGGGCATACCACGCCGGGCATGGCGCGTAACAGGGACACCATGGTGTCGCGGCGCAGTTTATATTCCCGGTTCACTTCTTCAAAATAGCTGTCCGGCGTATCCACGGCCGCCTCGCTGGCGATTTGTTCTATGGTGGGCGGACACAACCGGGCCATGCCGAACTTTAACGCGGCGTCCATGAATGCCCGGTTTTTGGAAACTATCATCCCGATGCGCGCGCCACAGGCGGAATAACGTTTGGAAACACTATCTATCATCACCACACGGTCGGCAATTTCCGGAAAATGCATGGCCGAAACATGTTCCGCGCCATCGTACACAAATTCCCGATAGACTTCATCGGTCAGCAAAAAGAGGTCTTTTTCCAGACAGATATCGCGCAGGGCCTCCATCTCGGCGCGGGAATAAACATAGCCGGTGGGATTATTGGGGTTACAGATCATTATGGCCCGGGTATGCGGGGTTATTTTTTCGCGGATACTGGCAATCGGCGGCAATTGAAAACCATCTTCAATTCGCGAAGCGATGGGCACCACCTTAACACCGGCCTGGACCGCAAAACCGTTATAATTTGTGTAAAACGGTTCCGGAATAATCACTTCATCGCCGGCATCCATCAAAACCATCAGGGTAAAGATGATCGCCTCGCTGCCTCCCGTGGTGATCAGAATATCCTCCGCCGTGACGTCGATACGGTTTTTACGGTAATAGGCGGCAAACTTTTCACGCAGAGACATCAAGCCGGCGGACGGGCCGTATTCCACAACGGGCATATCCATGTTTTTTATGGGCTGGAAAAAAGTGTCCGGCGTATGGATATCCGGCTGACCGATATTCAGATGATAGACTTTTTTACCGGCGGCCCGGGCCAGATCGGCAAAGGGCACCAGTTTACGGATGGGCGATGAGGGCATGGTCATCGCACGTTGCGACAATGTTTTCATGTATCGGATCCTGTTAGGTTAAGGTTGATCATTTTCACGGGCGTAATATACAAAATAATGCCTTACAGGCCGAGCAAAGATCGATAAAAACTCGTGAAAGGAATACTGCCCGGACGGGAATTTTTCACAACATGAATCTTTTTTGATTTTATTATTACACATCCGTTCGAAAAACACCGAAAATGTAATCAACTTTTTGCACACAAGTTGTTAAAAATGATTATCTTATAGAAAAATCTTCACTCACAGACGAGGTGGTTATGAAAAATGTGGTCATTGTTGACGGATTACGTTCGCCATATGCCAAAATGGGTACGGCATTCAAGGATATCCCGGCGCATGAGCTGGGCGCCATAGTTTTAAAGGAATTTCTGGAAAGAATGGAACTGGATCCGGCGCGGCTGGACGAAGTGATTGTCGGCAATGTGGCGCAACCGCCGGAGGCTACCAACATCGCGCGCAACATCGCTCTGCTGGCCGGTGTCCCCCGGGAGGTGCCGGCATACAGCGTGCAGCGTAATTGTTCCAGCGGCATGCAATCCGTCGCCGACGCCTGGTACCGCATACAGACAGGCGAAGGCACCACTTACGCCTGCGGCGGCGTGGAAAGCATGACGCGCATACCGCTTATGTGGAATGAAGCCGCCACGCGTTGGTTTAACAATTTGTACAAAGCCAGGGGACTGGGCGCCCGCGTGACCAGCATGGCCGGATTCAAGCTGAGCTATCTTACACCGGTGGTGGGGCTGCAACTCGGCTTAACCGACGGTTTTTGCGGTATGAACATGGGCGAAACAGCGGAATTGCTGGCGCGGGAATTTAAAATATCGCGTGAAGAACAAGACCGCTTTGCCATGCAAAGTCATCATAAGCTGGAAAAAGCGCAAAAAGAGGGCTTTTTCGAAGGTGAGATCATGCCCGTTTCCATTCCCCCGAAATATGAAAGGGTTTTGGATCATGACAACGGCCTGCGCCCGGGCCAAACCATGGAGGCGCTGGCCAAATTGCGGCCGGTTTTCGACCGCCACAACGGCACGGTAACGGCGGGCAACGCCAGCCAGATCACCGACGGGGCGGCCATGGTACTGGTTATGGAAGAGGAAACCGCCCGAAGCATGGGCTATAAACCGTTGGGTCGCATACGCGGTTTTGCCTTTGCCGGACTCGATCCGGCGCGCATGGGCCTGGGCCCGGCTTACGCCACCAAACGCGTGCTGGAAAAAACCGGCATGACCATGAAGGATATCGAACGCGTGGAAATCAACGAAGCATTTGCCGCCCAGGTACTGGCCAACATGAAACTGTTCGACTCGGCCGAACTTTCCAAAAAATACCTGGATTCGGATCAGGCATTGGGGGCCATCGATCCCGATATCCTTAACGTCAATGGCGGCGCCATCGCCCAGGGACACCCCGTGGGTTCTTCCGGAACACGCCTGCTGCATACCTTACTACGGGAACTGAAACACAGCGATAAGTCCGTCGGATTGGCCACTCTGTGTGTGGGCGGCGGTCAGGGCGCGGCTTTTATTCTGGAACGCATAAACTAACTGACGAAGAAGGTTACAGCCATGAAAAAATCATTTATATTGGACAAGCGGCCCAACGATATCGGCATCCTGTGGTTTGACGTACCCGGGGAAAAGGTAAACAAATTTTCCACGGCGGTCATGTTGGAACTGGAAGAGACCATCCAATCGCTTAAAGAAGAAAAACTGAACGCCCTGTTATTGATGAGCCGCAAGGAAAACATCTTTATCGCCGGCGCGGATGTCAGTGAAATACGTGATCTGACCGATCCGCAACAGGCTTATGAAGCGGGGCGACGCGGACAGGATGTATTTGAATCCTTTTCCCAACTGCCCTTCCCCACAATTTCCGTTATCAACGGCGCCTGCATGGGCGGCGGCACGGAACTCAGTCTGGCCTGCGATTACCGTCTGGCCACGGACGCCAAAGCCACCAAAATTGCTTTGCCGGAAGTCAACCTGGGTATTCTCCCCGCCTGGGGCGGCTGTTCACGACTGCCGCGCCTTATCGGTATTCAAAGGGCGCTGGATATCATTTTGACCGGACGCAACTTAAACGCCAAACGCGCCTGGCGCAACGGACTGGTGGATAAAATCATCACGGCGGAATGGATGGAAGAACAGGCCCTGGCCTTCGCCGCCGATGTGGTGGCGGGGAAAACACACAAACTGATCGAACGCCGCGCGCCCTCCGGGGCCATCGCCATGATGGAAAAAACGGCCGTGGGACGCAACATCATTTTTTCTCAGGCGGAAAAGATGGTGCTCAAAAAAAGCGGCGGCCATTATCCCGCGCCGTTAAAAGCTCTGGATGTGGTACGCAAGGGGTTCGGTCGCCCCCTGCGTGAAGGCTTTGAACTGGAAGCGCGCGCCCTGGCCGAACTGATCACTTCGCCCATTTCCAAAAATCTGGTTAAAATTTTCTTTTGGACAGAAGAGATCAAAAAAGAGACCGGCGTCAACCGCAAGGTGAACATCAAACCGGTAAACAAGGCGGCCGTGCTGGGCGCCGGGGTGATGGGTGGCGGCATCGCGCAGTTGTTTGCCGCCAAAGGCATCGATACCCGCGTTAAGGATATCAACCAGGAAGCGTTGGCCAAAGCTTATCAGCAGGCCTCCCGGGTACTTAAGGAAAAAGTTAAAAAACGCCGCCTGAGCAAGGAAGCCTATCGGGAAATCATGCTGCGCATCAGTGGGGCCACCGATTACAGCGGCTTTCATAACCGGGACATTGTGGTGGAAGCCATTGTGGAAGACCTGGATATTAAAAAGAAGGTGCTGGCGGAACTGGAAAGCCATGTGGACAGAAACACGATCATCGCTTCCAACACATCCTCGTTGCGCATCGACGCCATGGCCGAAGCGTTGAAAAACAAAAAACGTTTTGTGGGCATGCACTTTTTTAATCCGGTGCATCGCATGCCGCTGGTGGAAGTGGTACGCGGCACCCATACCAGTAACCCCGTGGTGGCCTCTGTGGTGGCCCTGTGCAAAAAAGCGGGCAAAACGCCCATTGTGGTAAACGACGGGCCCGGATTTCTGGTTAACCGCCTGCTGCTGCCCTATATGGTGGAAGCCATCTCCCTGCTTGAAGAAGGCCATCCCATCCAAAAGCTGGACGCGGTTATGCGCACATTTGGCATGCCTATGGGCCCGCTGGAGCTTTTTGACGAAGTGGGCCTGGATGTGGCCTGGAAGGTGGCCAAAATCCTTAAGGAAAGCATGGCCGACCGCATGGCGGAATCCCGGTTGCTGGAAAAAATGCTGGCCGATAAGCGTCTGGGCAAGAAAAACGGACGCGGTTTTTATATCTACGAGAGTAAAAATAAACAGGTTGATCCCAAGGCGCAGGAAATGGTGGATGTCACCTCGTATATGCAACTGTCGGATGATCAACTGACGCAGCGCATGATCTATCCAATGATCAACGAAGCGGCCCGTTGCCTGGAAGAAAAAATCGTTGCCCGGCCGCGTGATGTGGATGTGGGGATGATCTTCGGCACCGGTTTCGCGCCGTTCCGGGGTGGTTTGCTAAACTACGCGGACAGCGAAGGGCTGACCAAAGTGGTAGACACACTGGCCGAATTTGCCGAAAAATTTGACACCCGGTTCACCCCCGCGGCCTATCTTGTTGAACTCAGTAAACAGCCGGGACGTTTTTACGCCTGATCACCAAAGGAGCGTTGTATGAGTAAAAAAGTAACCAAACCCAGTTTTTCCAAAGCGCTGTTCAGCGGTTTGATTTTGGAAGACCTTGTATTCCCCTTCCCCAAAATGGATAAGGAAGAAGCGGAAAACATGGACCTGATCCGCGAATCCTTTGAAAAGTTCGCCGAAGATAAAATCGACCCCGCGGCGATAGATGAAAAAGCCGAAATACCGTCGGAAGTGATCGACGGCCTCAAAGAGCTGGGCTTTTTCGGCCTGAACACGCCGGAAGCCTATGGCGGTTTCGGGCTTTCGGCCACGGCCTGGACAAAAGCGCTGGAAATGGTCTGCCATGCCGATCCGTCCACATCCCTGTTATTGGGCGCGCACCAGTCCATCGGTATCAAAGCGCTGCATCTGTTTGGCACGGAAGAGCAAAAGCAAAAATACCTGCCCAGGCTGGTCACCGGGGAAATGATCGGCGCCTTTTGCCTGACCGAACCGGGCGCCGGTTCCGACGCGGCGGGCATCAAAACCAAAGCCGTGCGCGATGAAGCACAGGGCTGTTATATCCTCAACGGCAGCAAGCTATGGATCACCAACGGCAACCTGGCCGACTTTTTCACCGTTTTTGCCAAAGAAGAAATCGCCGGCCCCGACGGCGACCCGCATGATAAAATCACCGCGTTCATCGTCACCCGCGATATGGGCGGCGTTACCAGCGGCAAGCCGGAAAACAAAATGGGCATCAAAGGTTCCGCCACCGCCGCCGTCTTTTTTGAAGATGTTAAAGTGCCCTTTGAGAATGTCATCGGTGAACGCGGACGCGGTTTTAAGGTCGCCATGGAGGTGCTTAATTCCGGCCGG
>RFFS01000095.1 GCA_003696775.1 Calditrichota bacterium | reverse complement strand
TCTTCAGGACGCGTCACACGGCAATACCTTCGAAGACCCGCAGCTTGCCGGTATCAGCCGTACGCAAAATGTCGGCTTGGATCCGCGTCCGGCTTTCGATGGCCCGGCTTATCAAAACCTGGCGGGTTATCCGACCGGTATCATTTCGGTTAAATACAACCAATCACTTCCGAAACGATTTAATCTCAAACAAAACTACCCGAATCCGTTTAATCCGGTTACAACCATTGAGTTCTCACTCACTCAACGTGAAAATGTTGAACTTTCCATATTTGATATACAAGGAAGAAAAGTGGCCGTGTTAATGAATGGCGTTAAAACCGCAGGGGTTTATAAAATAACCTGGGATGCCAATCGTTTTGCCAGTGGTTACTATTTTTACGTACTCAAAGCCGGTAATCAAACAATAAGTAAACGCATGTTGCTCATTAAATAAATCAACATAAAAGATTAAACAACAAACCCCGCCAATACGCGGGGTTTGTTGTTTTTAATATGACATTTATAATGCAATCATTCTAATACCATCAACAATCTGCTTGTAAAGAAAAAATAAAATGACGGCTCACTAATTATGGTTAAAAACATGAATTTATTTTTATGGGAAGTGAAAAGAGACAGATTCAAGAATAAATTTATTTTGGATAAAGCATGTTACATCTTATCTTTTTTAATTTAAAACGGATAAGGAGAAGCTTATGAGTATTCTTGAAAGTCTGTTTGCAAAATCCCCCTTTGGTTTGTTGCAAACACATATGGAAAAGGTAAAACAATGCGCGGATAAATTAAATGATCTCTTTGAGGCGCATAACAAAGAGGACTTTAAGGCGGTGGAGGAAATCGCCAGTGAGATATCCCGTTTGGAACATTCCGCGGATATGACCAAAAATGATATCCGTAACAACCTGCCGCGTGGTTTGCTGCTGGCCATAAATCGCATGGATTTGTTGCAAATACTCTCGATGCAGGATGGAATTGCCGATAAAGCGGAAGATGTTGCCGTGTTGCTGACCTTGAAAAAGGTCAGGCCCGTGGAAGCGCTTTCGGAAGAATTGAATCAATTTTTAAAGAAGAATCTGGAAGCGGTACATGCCGCGCATCAGCTCATAGGCGGCTTACAGGAATTGATAAAATATTCCTTTACGGGTAACGAAGCGAAAAAGGTGATGAATGAAAGTTACCAGATATCCGTTTTGGAACATGAAGCGGATACGTTACAGCACGCCATACTCAAAAAGCTTTATAACATGGAAAACGAAATGGATTACACCTGTTTTCATTTATGGATGAATGTGGTGGGTAATCTGGCAAATATGAGTAATATCTCGGAAAGACTGGCTCATCGTGTGGCCATGTTAATCGAAAACGCATAAGGGTAAAGAAATGGAATATACGACACTTCTTATGATTATCGCCCTGGTGTCCGGGTTTTACATGGCCTGGAGCATAGGCGCCAACGATGTGGCCAACGCCATGGGGACTTCGGTCGGTTCCGGCGCGTTAACAGTAAAGCGGGCGGTTATTCTTGCTGCCGTGCTGGAGTTTGCCGGCGCTTTTTTTGTTGGCTCGCATGTTTCTCAAACCATACGTAAAGGCATAATCAGCCCCCAACTGTTTGCCGGGGGGCATGAAATGGACCTGGTTTTTGGCATGATTGGCGCCCTGCTGGCCGCGGCGGTTTGGCTGCAAATCGCTTCTTATAAAGGCTGGCCGGTTTCCACCACCCATTCGATAGTAGGCGCCGTTTTGGGTTTTGGCGTAGTGTATGGCGGCATGCAGGCGGCCGACTGGGGAAAGGTTGGTTCCATCGTGGCCAGTTGGGTGGTTTCGCCCTTGCTTTCCGGTACGATTGCATTTGCCATTTTCACCATGTTGCGCAATTTGATTTACAAAAACCCGCAACCCATACGGGCGGCTAAAAAAATTACGCCATTTATCGTTTTTATGGTTTTTTTGGTGTTAACCCTGGCTATGGTATTTAAAGGTCTGAAAAATCTGCATCTCAACCTTGAATTTGGCGAGGCGCTGGTTGTGGGCTTACTCGTGGGGTTGGTTGCCGCGTTTATCAGCGTAATGTTGCTTAAACGCATTAACGAAGAAGACATTGTGGAGACGCAAAAAAAGCAAAATCCCCAAAAAGCAAGTGTGGCCAAGCGGGTGGACAAGGCATTGAATCATTTGCAGAAGGCGCTTAATAAAGTGGATGATGACGCCGCACAAACCCGCCTGAATACCATTCGGGAAGAACTGCTGTCGTTTGAAAAAGACCTGGAACTGCAGGTGGGGATCGAAAAAGACAGTAAGGAATATAAAGCGGTTGAACGCATTTTTGTCTATTTACAGATATTAAGTGCCGCTTTTGTGGCTTTTGCGCATGGTGCCAACGATGTGGCCAACGCCGTGGGGCCGCTGGCGGCGGTTATCACCATTCTTAAATCCAATACGGTGGTCATGAAGTCCGCCGTGCCAACCTGGGTGTTGGGGCTGGGTGGCGTGGGCATCATCATTGGTCTGGCCACCTGGGGCTGGCGTGTGATGTTGACCATAGGTAAAAAAATCACCGAATTAACGCCCACGCGTGGTTTTTCCGCCGAATTTGCCACGGCCATGACTCTGGTAGTAGCCACGAAATTAGGATTGCCTGTCAGTACAACGCATACGCTCGTGGGCGGTGTATTGGGTGTGGGATTTGCCAGGGGGATTAAGGCCCTGAATCTGCAGGTGGTGAGCAATATCGTCATATCATGGTTGGTGACTCTGCCGGCCGGAGCGTTTGGCGCCATCATCATATACTATCTGTTAAAAGCAATTTTTTAAAAGCCTGATAAATCTTCACTTTAAGCGCCTGTTGTCTTCAGCAGGCGCTTTTTAATATTACAATACACATAGAAGCGAAAATCATCCTTTGTAAATGGTCTTTTGCCCTAAATTCGGTGGCATTGTACAACCGGCTGTGTGTACATTTGTCTTTTTACGAAAGGATATGAACATCATGGCGGCACGCAGCATTCGTGTTTACCCGGAAACCCCGCACCATAAAACCGTGAAGGAAACGGTAGAAATTTTGAAACGGGACGGTGTGGTCATATATCCCACGGATACCATTTACGGATTGGGAGCGGACCTGTACAGCAAAAAAGCGCTGGAAAAAATTTTACACATCAAAAAAGCCAACCACCACAAACCGTTGAGCTTTATATTGCATGACCTGAAAGAAATTGCCCATTATGCTCTGGTACCGGATGCAGCCTATAAAATCATGCGCCGTGTTACACCGGGCCCATACACCTTTATACTGAAAGCAACCAAAAATACGCCGCGCTATCTGTTGCATAAACAAAAAACGGTCGGCATTCGCATTCCCCGGGCCCCCCTGGCTCTGGCCATTGTTCAGGAATTGGGACACCCTATCCTCTCTTCCAGCGTGCCGGGCAGCGATGTGGAATACCATTCCGATCCAGATGCCATTTCCGCCGAATACGGCCATATGGTCGATTTAATCCTGGACGGCGGAATGACCTACAACAATCCTTCTACTATTGTCGATTTCACCGGTGACTATCCGGAAATCATCCGTGAAGGTGCCGGTTCCATTGAAGAACTCAATTTTTAGGAGATATCATGCGCGCTTTGATCCTGGTCGATATGCAAAACGATTTTATGCCCGATGGAGCCCTGCCGGTTCCGGATGGAGATAGCATCGTTCCCCTGGTTAACGCCTTGCAGGAAAAGTTTACAACCATCATCGCCACCAAAGACTGGCATCCTGCGCATCATGGCAGTTTTGCCTCGCAACATCCGGGTAAGAATCCCGGTGATGTGATCGACTTAAACGGATTGCCGCAAATCCTCTGGCCGGACCATTGCATACAGGAGACGTCCGGTTCCGAATTTCATCCGACACTCAATACAGATAAGCTGAATACCATCATATATAAAGGAACGGACCCGGAGATTGACAGTTACAGCGGATTTTACGATAACGGTCATCGTAAGGCCACCGGTCTGGATACATGGTTAAAAGAACACAACGTGGATACCATCTATGTATGCGGGCTGGCTACCGATTATTGTGTTAAATTCACGGCATTGGACGGCTGCCGTGCCGGATATGCCACCTATGTGATTACCGATGCCTGCCGCGCGGTCAATCTTTCGCCCGATGATGAACATAAAGCGCTGGAAGAGATGAAGCAGGCCGGTTGTCAACTGATCCAAAGCGATGTCCTTTTGGCTGAAAGTACCCGTTAAAAAGGGCTTTTGAATTATTTCGCCATTCCCTATATTAGAAAATTCGCTTACGACCTGCTTTTATTATTTTACACCATCTATCCATCATGGAGGTATTTTATGTTTAAAGACCATCCGAAGGGGCTTCAGGTTCTCTTTTTAACAGAGATGTGGGAGCGCTTCAGTTATTATGGCATGCGCGCCATTCTGGTTTTGTTTATGACGGCGGCGGTAACCCAGGGCGGTTTGGGATTTGACAGCGCCAATGCCAGCGCCATTTACGGTTTATATACATTTGGCGTGTACGCGCTTTCCCTGCCCGGTGGCTGGATTGCTGATAAACTGCTTGGGCAGCGCCGTTCCGTGCTGATTGGCGGCATTCTGATTGCGCTCGGTAATTTCTCGCTTTCCGTTCCGGGTATGATGATGTTTTATCTCGGACTTTTACTGGTTATTTTGGGAACGGGTTTGTTGAAACCGAATGTCAGCGCCATTGTGGGTGATCTCTATCCGGAAGGCGGCGCCCGTCGTGACGCCGGATTTTCCATCTTTTACATGGGAATCAATGTGGGTGCCGTTTTAGGGCAGTTCATTTGTTCCTGGCTGGGTGAAAAAGTGGACTGGCATCTGGGTTTTCTGGCCGCGGCCATCGGGATGACCCTGGGTGTTATCCAATACCTTGCACAGGGTAAACATCTCGGAGACGCCGGACAACTAAAAGGCAATGCCGGCGATAAAGAGATGTTGGTTCAGGCCCGTAAGCAGTTTATGTATGGAATCGGCGTCACTCTGCTCATCGTTTTTGCCGTTATCTTTTACATTCAAAGCAGCGCGGATTTCAGCATTGTTAACTTTGCGCAAAACACCGGTTACATCCTGCTGGTGGTGGCCGTGCTTTATTTTGCCGGTATCATAATTTTTGCCTGCCAAAACTCTGAAGAACGCAAACGGGTGGCTTTGATTGCTCTGTTGTTTCTCGGCGCCATTGTTTTCTTCGGCGGTTTCGAACAGGCCGGTTCGTCCATGAATCTGTTTGCCCGTGACATCACTGACCGCATGGTGTTGGGGTGGGAAGTGCCGACCGGTTGGCTGCAAAACATCAACCCGATTTTTATTGTTACCCTGGCGCCGGCCATTGGCGCTTTGTGGATCAAATTGGGAGATAAAAACCCGTCCATTCCGGCCAAATTCGGTATTGGTCTGGTATTGTTGGGCGCGGGCTTTTTTGTTTTGGCCTGGGGTTCCACTTTTGCCGAAGATGGCGGCAAGGTGAGTCCCATGTGGCTGATTGTAACGTACTTTTTCCATACCGTGGGCGAGCTGGCGCTCAGTCCGGTTGGCCTGAGCAGCATCACAAAGTTGGCGCCGCAACGCCTGGTCAGCCAGATGATGGGTACCTGGTTCCTTGGCGCGGCGCTCGGTAACCTGATTGCCGGACTGGTGGCCGGTTACGTGGAAAGTATGCCGCAATATATGCTGTTCAGCGTGGTGGCCGGGTTTGTTACGGTATTCGGCGTGCTCTTTTTGGCGCTCAGTCCGTTTACCAAAAAACTGGCCGGCGATATCAAATAAAATACGGATAAAATTAAAAAGAAGGCTGTATCCATGTGGATGCGGCCTTTTTTTGTAACCGATTCATATACGCTTCATCCATAGCCATAATTAATAAATGAATATAAACGATTGGAGAAACCATGATCAATCATTTGCAGCCGGATGAAGCCCGGGAAAAATACGATGCGGGTGTGGTGTTCATTGATGTACGTGAGCGCTACGAACACATGCAGGCCCGCATTCCGAACACACAGTTAATACCCTTGAGTGAGATGAACGCCCGCTGGCAGGAAATACCCAAAGATAAACCTTGTGTTATTTACTGTCAGACCGGTAACCGCAGCGCCAGTCTGGTGATGCAGTTGCATCAGATGGGCTATGAGAATCTGTATAATCTGTACGGCGGCATCGTTAACTGGTATCGTCACCAATTGCCCGTGGAAATGGGCGCCGGAGAAAAAGCCGGTTGAGTCTTACCCGTTATACCCCCCTTTTCTTTACAATGCTGGGCCTGCTAAGCGGGGCCCTGCATCTTTTGATAGCTTTTAATATCTACTTGCCGGGTACTGTTTTAACCATGCTGCTGACTGTGGGCATGTTCGGTGCCTGGATGATGGCTTCCCGCCGGATCGGTGCCTGTATAAAAGCCGCTCCGGAAGAGGGCAATCCGCTGCGCTTTTGCCTGGAACAATTGCCGCCCGTATTTCGTTACGGTCTGGCTTTTTTAATGCTCTACATGCTGATAAATTTTTATATGAGTCTGCCCTGGCCGGACGGCGGCAGCGGTTTGTTCGATTTCAGGATAACCCCCTTAAAGTTACGCGGTCTGAGCGGATTCTGGATGTTTTTTTACAGCCTGGCCGCCGTGTACAGCCGACGTTGAACCGGCTTTTTTTGTATCATGTCCCAAAAGGGTACGATTCCTTCCCGTAAAACCGAATAATTTCTTAAATTAGCCGATAACAGGCTTCTACTCTCCAAACCAAACACGGATTTATCTCTATGAAACAAATGATTCGCATTGCCAGCGGGCAGGGTTACTGGGGCGACCGTTTTGACGCGCCCATAGATCAGGTACGGGAAGGCGCCATCGATTATCTGGTTATGGATTATCTGGCCGAAGTGACCATGTCCATCATGCAAAAACAAAAATCGCGGGATCCCAACCTGGGTTATGCCAAGGATTTTGTACCCTTAATGGAAAAACTGCTGCCGCTTTTGGTGGAGAAAAACGTTACCCTGATAACCAACGCCGGTGGTGTTAATCCGGTGGGTTGTATGCTGGCCGTGCGCGGCATCGCCGAAAAGATGGGCATGAGCGGCTTAAAAATCGCCGCCGTATATGGCGATGATATTCTGGAACAACTGGACAGCCTGATCGCTTCGGGCAATGCATTGAAAAACATGGAAACCGGCGCCGAACTTTCCACGGTACGCAACCGGGTCAGCAGCGCCAACGTCTATTTTGGAGCCCGGCCGGTGGTGGAAGCATTGCAACAGGGCGCTCAGGTAATTGTTACAGGCCGTGTTACCGATACGGGCATCAGTCTGGCGCCGATGATTCATGAATTCGGCTGGGACTGGCAGGACTGGGATAAGCTGGCCACGGGTGTGGTGGGCGGTCATATCAACGAGTGCGGCGCACAGGCTTCCGGCGGAAATTTTTTTGCCGGTTGGAAAGAAGTACCCGACATGGAACGCATAGGCTTTCCCATTGTGGAAGCGTATGCCGACGGACATTTGGTGATTACCAAACATGAATCACTCGGCGGGTTGGTGGATGTACGCACCGTTAAGGAACAACTGGTATATGAACTGGGCAATCCTTCGGAATACATAACCCCGGATTGTGTGGCGGATTTTGCCTCTATCCAGCTGGAACAGGAAGGCAAAAACCGGGTGCGTGTGTTTGGCGTTAAAGGCAAGCCCGATACACCGTTCTACAAGGTTTCCATTTCATACTTTGACGGTTATACCAGCATCGGACAATTGACCTACACCTGGCCCGATGCTTTGCAAAAAGCCCAAAAAGCGGATGAAATCATTCGTAAACGTCTGGACTATCTCGGTGTCCGTTTTGATGAAATTCGTACGGAATTTTTGGGATACAACGCCTGCGGCGGCGATACGGCACCGCCCATCGAAGACCCCAACGAAGTAGTTCTGCACATTGGTGTGCGCGGCCATAATTTTAAGGATATGACCACCTTTTCCAAGGAAGTGATTCCGCTGGTACTCACCGGGCCGCCGACGGTAACCGGCTTCGGTGGTGGGCGTCCCAAGGTGCGGGAAGTGATCGCCTATTGGCCGGCGTTATTAAAAAAAGAAACCGTGCAACCCAAGGTGTTGACCATTGAAGTGATTTAGGGGGAAGGAAAACGATTATGAAAAAAGTGCAATTGGTAAAACTGGCCCATGCCCGTTCGGGTGATAAAGGCGATACCGCCAATGTGGGAGTTATCGCCCTGAAACCGGAATATTACCCCGTTTTGGTGAAAGAGCTGACACCGGAACGCGTTAAAGCCCACTTTGGCCGCAATGTGCTGGGACCCGTGGAACGTTTTGAAATGCCCAACATCGGCGCCTTGAATTTTTTGCTGCACAACGCCCTGGGTGGGGGCGGTACATTGACGTTGAAACATGACGCGCAGGGCAAGGTGGTCAGCGCTAATATTCTGCGCATGTATATCGATGTTCCCGATGAACTGGAGGTGCCCTGATGGAATTTTTTGAGACAGCCAACATAAAAACCGACGAATCAACGATCCATCAACGGCTGACTGTGGGAGCGCTGGCCGATTATTGTGCTTCCGTGGAAGAAGTGTATGAAACCGACGGTGATAACGCCGGACGGGGTTTTATGGTTTGGGGGGATTTCCGCATCGAGCGGCAGCTTATCAAAGGCGGCGCGCGTTTTTCCCTGCCGGAATGCCCCAATATGCTGGCCTGGACGGTGACCACCGGTTACCCGCCCGCCGAAGATAAAGTGGTTATCCATTGTACCATCGCCCGTAAGGAACAAGACCCGGATTTTGTGGAATCCCTGGAAGATTTTATGGCCGACTGGAAAAAAGGCCTGGAAGCCAACTGGTAAATTACACTATTGTCGGAAAATGTATCGAAGATGATCCTGATAATCTTCCCTTATAATGGATAAAATCCATTTGAACGGATAAAGTTGCGATACGATTTGAAATATATTAAGGTATGGTTCAGAAGATCAATTGATCGCGATATAAATATATAACGCTTTATCTCTCCGTTATTATGATAAAAAATACCCAGGTTGGGCCCATTCAAACCAATAGGGAGCTAATGCCATGCGAAAATCTGTTGCAATCATCCTGTTGATGTATGTGGTCACCCAAGCGCACGCGGCGTCTCTTGTGCATCGTATTGTTGTCAACGGTGTCATCAATCCTGTGGCCGCGGAATATATTGCCCAGGCTGTGGAGCGGGCGGAATCGGAACAGGCGGAGGCTCTGCTCATCCAACTGGATACCCCCGGCGGTCTGATGGCCTCCATGCATGAGATTATGAAATCCATACAAGGCGCACGGGTCCCGGTTATTGTCTATGTGGCGCCCTCAGGGGCACGCGCGGCATCGGCCGGCGTGTTTATTACCTATTCGGCGCATATCGCTGCCATGGCGCCCGCTACCAACATCGGTTCGGCGCATCCGGTATTTGGCGGCAACATGCCCGGCAGCGCCCAAACCGACACCTTATCCGGTTCCATTATGATGGAAAAAGTGACCAATGATGCCATCGCAAAAATCAAGGCGGTGGCGCAGAGCCGCGGTCGTAACGCGGAATGGGCGGAACAGGCCATCCGCGAAAGCGCCAACATCACGGCGGAAGAAGCATTGAAAAAGGATGTGATCGACTATATAGCCGCCACAACGGAAGATTTAATGACGCAATTGGATGGACGCATGGTCACGTTGGATGATAACAGCCGCCATACTCTGCGCACCGCCGCCGCGACGGTAATTACTTACGAGATGACCTGGCGGCAACGTCTTTTGGACATCATCACCAACCCCAATGTGGCCTATATTTTAATGATGATCGGTACCATGGGTATTATGTTCGAATTGTACAATCCCGGTTCCATTGTGCCCGGCGTGGCAGGGGGGATCGCGCTGATTACCGGCTTTTTTGCCCTCAATACCCTGCCGGTGGATTTTGCCGGTTATTTACTGATTCTGTTTGCCATCATTTTGTTTATTTTGGAGATTAAAATAACCAGTTACGGAATATTATCCATCGGCGGTGTGGTTGCCCTGTTGATCGGTTCCATCATGCTGTTCAAATCGCCCTTACCCGAATTACGGGCCTCATTGCAGGTTGTTTTGTTTATGGTGGTGATTATGGCCGCCTTTTTTCTGTTTGTGATCGGCCTGGCACTTAAAGCACAAAAAAAACGCCCGTTGACCGGCATGGAGGCCATGGTGGGTAAAACCGGCAAAGTGACCCTTCCCCTGAAACCGACGGGAACGATTTTAGTGCACGGGGAATACTGGCGTGCCCGGGCGGAAGACGCGCCGCTTAAAAAGGGCACGCCGGTGCGTATTGTCGGGGTGGATGACGAGCATCTGTTGTTAAAAGTCCGGGCGGAAGACCAACCGGCCTGAGAAGCCTGCCGTTGCGCACGGATCAACAGGCCTTACGCGATATCTAAAAAATGTTTACCTTTGCTATTATCCATACATTAAAAAGGAGCACTTGAATAGCTCCGGGGAGGCGTCATGGGTTTTGGATTTACATTGTTTATTTTATTCATCTTCTTTTTGTTCAGCGCCATTCGCGTGCTTAAAGAATATGAACGCGGCGTGATATTCCGTTTGGGACGGGTCATCGGCGCCAAAGGACCGGGACTGATCATCGTGATTCCGGTGATAGATAAAATGGTAAAAGTAAGCCTACGTACCGTGGTGATGGATATTCCGCCGCAAGATGTGATCACCCGGGACAATGTGTCGGTGCAACTGAACGCCGTGTTGTATTTTCGTGTTATTGATCCCACCAAAGCGGTGGTGGACGTGGAAAACTATCTGTTTGCCACCTCGCAACTGGCGCAAACCACCCTGCGCAGCATTGCCGGACAGGTGGAGCTGGATGATCTGCTGATGGACCGTGAACGGATCAATCAGGAGTTACAGCAAATCATCGATCAGCATTCCGATCCCTGGGGAATAAAAGTAACCCTTGTGGAAATCAAACATATCGATTTGCCGGAAGAAATGAAACGGGCCATGGCCAAACAGGCCGAAGCCGAACGGGAACGCCGCGCCAAAATCATTGCCGCGGACGGTGAATTTAAAGCATCGGATAAGTTGACACAGGCGGCTCATAAGCTGGACGAATCGCCCTCGGCTCTGCAGTTGCGCTTTCTGCAAACCCTGGTGGAAGTGGCCGCCGAAAAGAATTCCACAACCATTTTCCCGGTACCCATTGATCTGTTTGCGCCGTTTATTGAAAAAGTGCATAAGGAAATTGAACAAGGTAAGAAGGAGTAGCATGCGTTCATTTGTTTTATCAGCGGGCTTACTGCTCATCCTATCGTCCTGCAGCCTGAATCGACTTGTTGTCAGCCAGATGACCCCGGTTTTTGAAAAAAGCGCGCTGGCCCTGTATGAAGAAGACGACCTGCGCCTGGCGGAACAGGCGCTGGCGGCCAATCTTAAATTGTTGGAAGGCATGCTGAAAAACGATCCGGACAACACAGCATTGTTGTTGATGCTGGCCCAGGGATATGCCGGGTACGCACTGGGTTTTGTGGAAGATGAAGACCCGGGCCGGGCCAAAAAGTTTTATCAGCGTGGCCGGAGTTTTGCCCAAAGCGCCCTGCCGGCTTCATTTACCCGTATCAAAGATGTGGCCGAACTGGAAAAAGCCGCCGCCGCATTGGATGATGACACAATGCCGGCGCTGTTTTGGTACGCGTTTACCTGGGCCGGTTATATCAACCTCAGCCTTGATACGCCTCTGGCTTTGTTGGAATTGCCCCGTGTGGAAGTTTTGATGAATCGGGTGGCCCAATGGAACCCCGCCTATTTCAACGGGGCGGTTTATCTGTTTCAGGGCTCCGTGCTGGGTGTGAAACCGCGCATCATGGGCGGGAACCCCGAACTGGCCAAAAAGCTGTTTGAAAAAAATCTGTCGCTGACGCACGGAGACTTTTTGCTGACCTATATCTACCTGGCCCGTTTTTATGCCGCAAAGGTTCTGGACGAAGAGGCCTTTGACGACTATCTGGACACGGTTGAAAGTTATGATTTGAACAAAACCCCCGCATTACGGTTATTTAATGCCATTGCCCAAGACAAGGCACGCCGTCTGCGTGCCGAAAAGGATGAACTGTTTTAAGGAGCTGATATGAAACGCCTGTACCTGTTGTTATTTTTACTGATCATAAGCGGAACGCTTTATGCCCAAAAGAAAGTCACCATTAAATTTGCCACCCTGGCGCCGGATGGTTCCACCTGGATGAACGTGATGAAAGACTTCAGTAAAACGCTGAAGGAAAAAAGCAAAGGCACCATAAAATTTAAAATATACGCCGGCGGGGTGCAGGGTGACGAAAAAGATGTGTTGCGTAAAATACGCATCAATCAAATCCATAGCGGCGGATTTACCGGCGTGGGCATGGGCGCCATTCTGCCGGAGGTGCGGGTCCTGGACACCCCTTTTCTATTCCGTAGTAAGGAAGAGGTGGATTTCATCGGGGAAAAATTTTTCGACCGATTCGCGAAAGGATTCGAGAAAAAAGGATTTGTGCTTTTGGGCTGGGCCGAAGTGGGTTGGGTGTATGTATATACCAACCAGCCTGTCCAAAACGAACAGGATATGAAAGGGGTAAAGATGTGGATGTGGGAAGGCGATCCGCTTTCCAAAGCGACATTCGAGGCTTTTGGCGTGGCGCCCATACCCTTATCCATTACCGATGTGCTCACCTCGCTGCAAACCGGATTAATCGATGGTGTTTATACCTCTCCGCTGGCCTGTGTGGCTCTGCAGTGGTTCACAAGAGTTAAATATGTGCTGGATGTACCGCTGGCCAATTCCAACGGCGCGGTGCTGATTTCGAAGCGCATGTTTAACAAGCTCTCTCCCGAACAACAAGAACTGCTCAAAACGGAAGGCCGGAAATATTTTACCGAGCTGACACAGTTAAGCCGCCGGGATAATGAAAAAGCGCGCACGGATATGTTCGATTACGGATTGAAGAAAACAGAAATCACCGATCCGGCATTATGGCAAACGTTTTATGATATTGGCGCCAAAGCCCGCCGTAATTTGGTGGGTGTTTTGTATGATCAACAACTGTTGGATGATATCGAACAGGCGCTGGAAGCCTATCGCGCCGAACATAAATAAACGGGGCTTTTCATGACTATTGATGATTTGCATGTGCGACTGAACGCGTTGCTTAACATAGAGGCTTTTAAAGACTTGTGTCCCAACGGTTTGCAGGTGCGTGGACGAACGGAAGTCAGCCACGTGGTAACCGGTGTGAGCGCCTGTGTGGAACTGTTTGAAAAAGCCCTGGAACTGGGCGCCGATACGGTGATGACCCATCACGGTATTATCTGGAATTTTGAGCGGCCCGTCTATGACGGCGGATATAAAAAACGCGTTAAGCTGTTGCTGGAAAACGATATCAATTTACTGGCCTATCACTTACCGTTGGACGCGCACGATTCGCTGGGCAACAACGCTTTGTTGGCTAAAGAGTTACATTTAAAACAGGTAACCCCCTTTGGCAATTATAACGGCATGTCCATCGGTTTCAGCGGCCAATGGGACGGCCCTTCGGATAAATTGTTTGCACAAATTCGTCAATCCGTTAATCCGGATAGCATGATATTTCCGTTTGGACCGTCAACCGTTCGTCGGGTGGGTATTATCAGCGGCGCCGCGCAAAAGGAAGTGAAACAGGCGGTGTTGCAGGGGCTGGACGCTTTTATTACCGGCGAAGTAAGTGAACATATTTATCATTACGCCCGGGAAGAAGGGATTCATTTCATCGCCGCGGGGCACCATGCCACGGAGGTGTTCGGCATACGCGCTTTGGGAGAGTTTGTAAACCGCGAATATGGCATTCAAACCACCTTTGTCAATATTCCCAACCCCGTCTAAAAAGCGTCGCTTTGTCTGTTGGACGGGCTTACATCCTGACTGAAATGCAGGAAAAAGTCCCCACTTTTTTCCATACAAAGCAACACAATGGATTGCGTTCTAAATAAGAAACGCTTAAATTTGTCAACTTTATCAAGCCACCGTAGCTCAGTTGGTAGAGCAACTGATTCGTAATCAGTAGGTCAGCGGTTCAAGTCCGCTCGGTGGCTCTTTTTTATTATCTTACCCGCCAATCGTTCCCTTTTTAATTGCCTTCGATTTATGACCGGCTTCTGTTTTTACCCTTTTTAAAATCCGTAAGCATGTCTCGCAATTGATTGAGTTTACTAACCAGACTTTCCTCACCGGGAAAATAGACAGCTTCGGAAGAAGGCCTTGGAAACAGCGCCTTATCCATCCAGTCCAGCATCATTTCCAGGTCCATATCATCGAACTCCGGCAACGGTTCCTCCCTTCTTAGCCGGGCAATCAGGTATTCTTCCTGCGGAAAGATGATTTGTTGGCTGCCGCCATAACGCGTGGCACTCCGGACTCGATTTTCATGCCAGCGTAGCAAAATAGCCGCTTCGCCGGACGAAAGGCGGAAAGTGAAAGTTTCCATAAAAACATCTCCACGTGGGAAAAATAAGCTATTCCGCTTTTTCGCCGATCTCCCGCAGGTAATCATAGGTATATATGCCGGAATCGTGACGGTCGCTGAAAACAAAGCGGATGGCGTAACGCCCGACCATTTCCCATTTGGTGAAATAAATATTTTGCGGAGTCATTTTAAGCACTTTAAATGGATTTTTATTGTTGCCCGCTTCATCCTTTTCGTCCTTACAGGTGGCGCATGGGCACGCCTTGCGCGTGGTGTCGGCAAAAAAGATTTGCTTGCTGTCGTCGTCCCAGGTAATGGTTATGACCTGATCACTGATCTGTTCGATGGTTTTGGGGTACATAGTTCGCCTTTATGTTAAGATTTTTCCGCCCAGATTTCCACAAGATGCACGATGGTTGCACAGGCTTTTTGCATATCCTGTACGGCTATCCATTCTTTTTTGGAATGGAAATTATGACCACCCGTAAAGATGTTGGGCGTGGGCAGGCCCATATACGAAAGCCGCGCACCGTCCGTGCCGCCCCGAATCAACCCTTTGCGAGCCTTAAGTCCCGCGCGTTGCACCGCTTCCATGGCATAAGCGGTGACTTCGGGGTGCTTGTCAATTTCATACTTCATGTTTCGATAGGAGGCCTTGAAATTCACCGAGATATCGGTACCGGGAAATCGTTGTTGTGTCTCGTCGGCCAGTTGTTCCAGAAAGGCTTCCTTTTCCTTCAAACCTTCCACGGTAAAATCCCGTACGATAAAATCGATGACCACTTCTTCCACATTGCCGCGGATGGTATTGGGATGCACATAGCCTTCACGGTCGCGCGTGGTTTCCGGTGCCAGACCGTCTTTGGGCAACGCGTCGATGTAGGCGGCGGCGGCCTTAAGGGCATTAACCATTTTGCCGTAAGCGTAACCGGGATGGACATTCACACCCTTAACCGTCACCCGGGCCGAGTCGGCGCAAAAGGTCTCATCTTCCACCTCACCGGCGGCGCCGCCATCTATGGTGTAGGCGTAGCGCGCGCCAAAATGGGCCACATCAAAATAATCGACGCCGCGTCCCACTTCTTCATCCACGGTAAAGGCGATGCGCAGGGTGCCGTGAGGGATTTCGGGGTGTTCCGTTAAAAAATGCAGGGCGCCCATGATTTCGGCAACGCCCGCTTTGTTGTCGGCACCTAACAATGTGGTACCGTCGGTGGTGATGATATCGTAACCGATCATGGATTTCAAATCGGGATTTTTATCGGGGTCGATGACCACGGTGGGATCGGCGGGTAAAACGATGGGGCCGCCGTCGTAATTGGAATGGATAACCGGTGTCACGTTCGCGCCGCTTACATCCGGCGCGGTATCCACGTGGGCAATCAGGCCGATGACCGGCACATCTTTTTCAATATTAGAGGGCAGGGTGGCCATGACATAGCCATCCGGAGTCAGTTCCACATCCTGAAGACCCAGTTGGGTCAATTCTTCCGTCAGTTTGCGGGACAGATTAAGTTGTTTTTCCGTACTGGGATAGCTCTCCGATTCGGGATCGGATTGGGTATCGATACGCACATAATTTAAAAAGCGGTCGAGAAAATAACGGGGTTCAATGGTGTACATGATGTTTCCTTTCAGCAATTGCCGTCATCGCCGGCACAGGTCATTTTTAACGCCTCATCACGGCTTTGTTCGATTTTTAATACCGCATCACGTATAAGCGGATTTTCCTTTAGTTCGTTGAGCATGTGGATTGTTTCATCGAGGGAATCGGTTTGCACCAGCCGGGAACGAAAACGGGCTATATGCGGCAATCCTTTTAAGTAACCGGAAGTATGTTTGCGCATTTCAATCACGCCGCGCCGTTCGCCTTTATATTCCACGCTCATTTGCAGATGTTCGATCAACAAATCCACCCTTTCTTCCACCGATGGCGGGGCCGGCAGTTCGCCCGTGGTGCGGTAGTGTTTAATATCACGGAAAATCCACGGGTTGTGTATGGCGCCGCGACCGATCATCACCGCGTCAACGCCATAGCGATCAAAAGCGTTTTCGGCCGAAACGGGATCAACAATGTCGCCGTTACCGATGACCGGAATCGAGACCGCTTCCTTAACCCGGGCAATCCATTCCCAGTTGGCGAAACCTTTATAGCCCTGGGTCCGTGTGCGTCCGTGCAGGGCCAGCGCTTCGATGCCCACGGCTTCCATTTGGCGTGCAATATCCACGATTTCAATGGACGTGTCATCCCAGCCCAGGCGGGTTTTGGCCGTAACGGGCAGATCAACCGAGCGCACCACCGCCTCGCACATGGCGATCATTTTGGGAACATCGCGCAACAAACCGGAACCGGCGCCTTTGAGGGCCACTTTTTTAACCGGGCACCCGAAGTTGATATCGATGAAATCCGGCCCTTTTTCCTCGGCTATTTGGGCCGCCTCCACCATTGCTTCGATGCGGTTACCGTAAATTTGGATACCGATGGGGTGTTCTTCCGGTTTTATGGTCATCTTTTTAAAGGCTTTTTCCGCGTCACGAATCAGGGCCTCGGAACTGATGAATTCCGAATACACCACATCAACGCCCAGTTTTTTACAGATCATGCGAAACGGGTAATCGCTGACATCTTCCATGGGCGCCAGATAAAGCCCCTTGTCTATGCTGTAATTTCCGTAGGTAATGGTCATGTTGTATACTTTTTGTTTTGTAAGGGGAATTTATGAAAAAATAGAGCAAAAAGGGAATGAATAGTGTTCGGTGGAAATGTACGTATGGAAGCCTGTTAAAAATTATACGCTTAATTCTTTATTTGCGCTGTTGGCAGTGGTTTTCATATTTGATTTTTAATGATCTTTTGGGTGAAGATGAAAATACTACCCACTTAACAAGAACCGAAACATACCCTTCGTTTTTTTTACCACAAAGCGCCCAAAAGTCATGAATGATATAATGAGATAAAATAATTCTTTGCGGGCTTTGTGCTATGCGTGGTTCTGCCTTAATGTAAAAACCTTAAAAAATATTAGTGTTGCAATCATTCATTGGGCAGGTATTCACGATAGCTTGCGCGGTGCTTACTGTCGATATCCACCAGTATTTTCAATTCATCCGGGTGACCGGCAAACAGTGCCGCCAGTTCTTTATGATGCGCCTCGAAGAAAAAGCGCAGATATTTGTTGTTGGGCTGCATCTTAAACACTTTACGGATGCCTTCAAGAACTTTGCGGGCCAGTTTATAGGCGGCATCATCATTGCCTTCTTCATGTTCGTAAAGAGCTTCAAAAAAATCCGGCTTCACTTCACGCAACGGGCGTGTACGGATGGATGTAATCTTTTGAACATCCTCGGCGCGGGCCGACCAGCCGCGGGGATACTGGCTTAACAAAGCCAGGTTGGCGATATCCAGCGCCTTATCATAATAGGGGGTGCCCAGCAACAGGTCGTATGTGTCCAGTTCGCCGCCCAGGATCATATAGGCGTAAAAATCAAGAAAATGGGTCAACGGATCAAACTGACCTTTGCTGTGGCTTAATCCCGAGCTGGCCTCATAGGGGAATTCCCACACTTTATCGTAGAAATTTTCACCGGAACTGCTGTTGATGATAAATTGTGCTTTGTAAATTTTTTCAAAGGTCTTTTCACGCACCGTTTCTATAATTATGCGTACATTACATTCGATATCCGATTCGAACTCATCATCGGCCCAGTCATAATTATTGAAGTAGTCGGAAATTTTATCGGCAAAGCCCTCCAGCGATCGCTGTTGATCGTCATTGAGATGGGCATATTCCACCTTAACATTCACCTGCAACACCTGGGCATCCAGCCCGGCAAGGGATAACAGGGAACAGAACAAAGCTAAAATAAATGTTTTCATAACGGGTTTCCGATAGAGAGTTTCACATAAGAATAATATAAAATAGGCAAAGTCCTCTTAAAATGCCATGCCTATAAATGGTGGCGGCGTTTCACGCGCCGGCTGATGCCACAGGTGATTTCGTAACTGATGGTTCCGGCCCATTTGGCCCATTCGTTAATGGAAAGAAAGGCCTTACCCTGTGCGCCGAAGAAAACCACTTCGTCACCTTCCCGAACGGGCGCATTACCCACATCCACGATGATTTGATCCATGGTAATCGTACCGGCAACAGGAAAGCGACAGCCGTTAATCAACACCTGTGCCTGGCCTGTCATGGCGCGTGGCATACCGTCCGCGTAACCGGCCGGAACAACGGCAAGCCGGGTGGGGCGGGTGGTGGTATAACGACGATTGTAACTCACGGCACTATCGGCGGGGACCTTTTTAATCAGGCCCACATTGGATTTCAGCGTCATCGCTTCGCGCAGGGGCCAGTCCGTAGCAAAATCGGGCGCGGGCAGGTTGCCGTACAACATGATCCCCGGACGAACGGCATCGGCATGGCTTTGCGGAAAACGCATAACAGCGGCGGAGTTGGCCATGTGAACGTGTAAATCCGGAAAACGCTGTCGCGCTGCTTTTTCCACCGGTCGGAAAAGCGCCAACTGTTTGTGTGTGTAGGCGGGGTCCTCTTCATCCGCTGATGAAAAATGGGTGTAAAGGCCGCTTACGGAAACGGCTTCGGTGCGCGCGGCTTCATCCAGCAACGACAGGGCGGCCGCCGATAACACACCGGCGCGATGCATGCCGCTGTCTATGCAAAGATGCACATGGGCGCGGGTTTCGATTTGCCGCGCCGCCCGCGAGATAGCCCGCAGACTGTTTGAGTCGTGTACCGTTAAAAGGATATCCCGATTAATAAGGTCCGGAAAATACGAAGGATGGTGCGCGCCAAACAGCAAGACAGGGTGGTCGATGCCGGCGTCCCGTAGTTCCAGCGCTTCGTTGGGCGTAGCCACAGCCAGCCAACGGGCACCGGCATCGCACAGGGTGCGCGCCACGGGCACGGCGCCATGACCGTAGGCGTCGGCCTTGACCACGGCGATAACCGGCCTGCCGGTACGTTCTGTGATTAGATTGAAATTATGACGTAAGGCGTTATGATCAATTTCGGCGATGGTGGCGTGTTTCATGGCGTTTACCATTCAAAGCGATCGGCCAGTTCTTCCGGGGTAAGCGCCGGACTGATTTTACGAATGGAAGAGCCGTCCACCAGATATTCCGCCACCATGGGGCGTAAGTTGTAAAGCGAAGCCAGCGATTGACCGTAAGCGCCGGCGCCGCCCACGGCGATTAAATCGCCTTCCTTCAGGGCGGGCAACGCCCGTTCGCGGGCCAGAAAATCACCCGTTTCACACACCGGACCCACCACATCAGTGGTAACAACCGGCGCCGTCGTTTCTTTACGCACCGCCGCGATGGGATGATGCGCGCGGTACAGGCTGGGGCGAATCAGGTTGTTCATGGCCGCGTCCACGATGGTAAAATGTTTGGCGGGCGTGGTTTTGGTATAAATCACCCGGCTGATTAACACACCGGCGCTGCCCACGACGGAACGCCCCACTTCAAGAAAAAGTTTGAGCGAGCGATTTTTAAACACAGCGAGATAATCATTCAAAATGTGTTGGGTGAACGTGCGCGCTTTTTCCGGCTTTTCAAAGGGGTCTTCATAATTGATGCCGATGCCCCCGCCAAGGTCCACGGTGGAGATGCGGATGCCTTCGGCGGCCAGGCGTTCAATAAAGTTGAGCAGAAAACGCGCCGCGTCCACATAGGGCTGACCGTTTTCTATTTGCGATCCGATGTGCATGTGGATGCCCTCCGGTTCCAGCCAGGGGTCTGCCGCCGCCATGCGGTACAGTTGCATGGCGCTTTCCGCGTCCACGCCGAATTTGTTGCTGTGCAGGCCGGTGGAAATATATTCATGGGTTTGGGCGTCGATATCCGGATTGATGCGAATGGCGATGGCCGTTTTTTGTTTTAAATTGGCGGCGATACGGCTTAACAGGAGCAATTCGGCTTCCGATTCGATATTGATGGAAGCGATTTCTTCCTTAAGGGCCGCGCGTAATTCCTGTTCGGTTTTACCCACGCCGGCAAAGACGATCTCTTCGGGAACAAAACCGGCGCGTCGGGCAAAATAGAGTTCGCCGCCGGAAACGATATCGGCGCCAAAGCCTTCTTCCCGGATCAGTTTCAGTAATGCCGGATTGTAATTCGCTTTCAGCGCGTAAAAGGGTTTGAAATGATACGGGCTGCCTGCTTCACGGATGATTTGGCAACTGTGGCGGATTTCGCGTGAGCTGTACAGATAAAAAGGTGTTTCCATATTTTCGGCCGCTTCGGCAATATCCACCTCCTCGCAAAACAACCGACCGTTTTTGTAATGATAAGGATAATTCATTTTTTGGATTTTTTCTCCTGTAAAATGATTTCCTTTTTGTTGCGGGCATTGAGAAAACGGAATTGTCCTACGTCTAGACTTTCGTCCTTGCTGACGGTTATTTTCATCCAGTATTTCCACATAAGACGCAAACGCTTGTTATAGCGACCGGCTATCAGGTAACTATATACATCCGGGGTTACCTGCAAAATGACACGGCGGTCACCCTGCGAGGCGCGGTAGCGTTGCAGCCAGCGTTCTATGCGTGAAACGGTAGTGGCTATGGTGGGCACCAGTCCGGTGCCGTTGCATTTGGGGCACGCTTCGTATATGGAATGGATCACCTGCGGACGCACGCGCTGACGGGTCATTTCTATCAAACCGAAACGGCTCATCGGTTCGATTTTGGTGATGGCGCGGTCTTTGGCAAACTCCTTGCGCAGTTCAAGGAATATTTTACGTTTGTTTTCCGATTCCAGCACATCGATAAAGTCGATAACAATCAAACCGCCCAAATCGCGCAGACGGGCCTGACGGGCAATTTCCCGGGCCGCCTCGAGATTGATTTTGAGGGAATTGGTTTCATGATCCTTTTTGCCGATGTACTTACCGCTGTTCACATCAATGGAAACCAACGCCTCCGTGGGGTGGATGACAAGATAACCGCCATTCTTCATCCACACCTGCGACTGAGTGATTTTTTCGATCTCCTCTTCCACATTGAAGTGATCGAAGATCGGGGCCTTGCCCTTGTAATAGTTGATTTTATGTTCGAGGTGGGGCGCCACATCGCGTACATATTGCGAAACATCGCGCATCATTTTACGGGAATCCACATGCACCTGGTTAACGTCGGCTGTGAACAAATCGCGGATGATGCTGGAGGCCATGCTTAAATCCTTATAAACCAGCAAAGGCGCTTCACCGGTTTTGATCTGTTTTTCCATTTTTTTCCAGGTGTTCATCAGGTCGTTTATGTCGCGTTTCAGCTCGCGTTCGCTTTTGCCGCCGGCCACGGTACGGATGATCAGGCCGAAATTGGCCGGGATGATTTGCCGGGCCAGTTGTTTAAGGCGCTTACGCTCGGCAGGGTCTTCGATTTTGCGCGAAATACCGATGTTTTTCTGATAGGGAATCAACACCACAAAACGGCCGGGCAGGGTGATTTCCGAGGTAACGCGGCATCCCTTGGTGCTGATCGGTTCTTTTACGATTTGCACCATGATGTCCTGGCCTTTTTTCAACTCCCGGGCCGGGTCAAAATCGCGGTAACCGCGCCGCCTGCGTGGCGCCGCTTCCGATCCTTCGTTAAAAAATTCCTTGTAAAACGGACTGACGTCCGAAAAGTGCAAAAAGGCGTTCTGTTCCAGACCGATATCTATAAAGGCGGCCTGCATGCCCGGTAGAACACGGCTTACACGGGCTTTGTATATATCGCCCACCATGCGTTCGTGTTCGGGGGCTTCCACAAACAACTCCACCACTTTACCGTCTTCACGCAAAACGATGCGTGTTTCTTCGTTGGTAGAGTTAATAATAATCTCTTTATTCATCAATGGCTTCCTTTTCCCGATTGGGAATGTTAAAGTATATGTACTCTCCGGAAAAGGAATGAAATCAGGTGGGGCAGGAAAGTCCCTGTTCGGGGGAATGGATACGCCTGGGGCGTCATTAAATAAAATTGTTTTTCAACCGGCAGGTTGCGTTTAATTATCGGAGCATATCATGCGCCTTCGGATGATACCTGCGATAACAAACGTTCATTTATTCAAATTAATCTCTGTCCACTGTTTCCATGTGTTTTCCGGAACCGAATGTTTCTCCTGTTTTAATGTAACCTACTGTTTTTTGGAATAATTTTATTTTGATATGCCGTTTTCGTAACAAATCGGCTTTTTTTTAAAGGAAATCGGGAATAATTTCCCGTCTAAAGCCTTTAACTTATCAATCTTTTATTTAAGAGGCAAACCATGCGTCGATCCGAATGGATGCTGACCATCCTTTTGATTTTATTCGGTTTATACGCCTGTGACAGGCAAAACGACACGCTTCCCCCCGGTCGGGCGGGCAGCAGCGCCGACGGAACGATTACCGATGCCCGGGCGGCGGAATTGTTAAATTTACAGCTCCGTGTGCAACGTCATCCCGGCGATACTTTGACGGCGCGCCAATGGAAGCAGGCGGCTTATATTAACGGCAAGCGCTATGTGTGGGGCTTCGGCAGACAAAGCGGCGCCAATCGCGCCATGGTGCTTAAAGCAACACAAATTGAAGCCCGACGGGCTCTGTTGGCCCTGGATAAAGACGGGGACGGTCGGCGCTTACAGGGACGGGTAGCGGGTCTTTTGACCGAAGTTTTACGGCTTACCCGGGGAGATTCTTTATGTGTGTTGTATGCCGTGACGCATAACGATTTAAAACATTAAAAGGGAGGAACCATGAATAAACAGGAAATGCTCAATCAGGGCTTTCAGCATTTTGCCCGCCGTGAATACAGCGAGGCTCAAAAATTGTTTGAACAGGCCATTGCCGAAGACGACCGCTTTGAAGCGGCTTACAGCGCGTTGGCCGAATGTTTGAACCGACAGGGAGAAATAGCCAAAGCGGTGGATGTGGTACGCAAATGGATAGAAATTAATCCGCGTGATCCGCTGGCGCATACGGCGCTTTCCCGGTTGTATGTCCAAAAGGGCATGATTCAGGAAGCGGAAGATGAAATGGCCCTGTCCAATCGGCTTGCCATGGAAAACTCCGGACTGGAATAATGCGCAGCGCCCATTGGCGGGAACGTTGCCAAGTATTCAAAAACGCTGAAAATATCCCGGACAACCCGGTTGTCTTTTTGGGTGATTCGCTCACCGAACAATTTCCAATGTCTGCGTTTTATCCCGGGGCGCCCATTGTCAATCAGGGTATCAATGGCGATCATATCGACGGCGTTTTGGAGCGGCTCGCCTTGTGTAATGCGCTTCACCCGCAAGCCATTCGGCTGATGATCGGCATCAACGACTTGTTTGATGATCGTTCGCCGGCATATATGGAAAAAAATTATCGGGCATTGTTTAACGCATTGAAGGAAAAGCCGCTGATTGTGTACAGTCTCCTGCCCGTGGGCCGTTCCTGGCATCAAACGTATGACACGGCGATCCGTGATACCAACCGGCTTTTACAACATCTTGTGGGCGAATACGGTTTTATCTGGCAGGATTTATACACCCCCTTTCGGGACGCGTTGAACAGCGGAGCGGAGTTGTTTAGGGAAGACGACATCCACTTAACCCGCGCGGCCTATGCTCTATGGGCGCGCGAAACGCCCATCAATAAGTAAAAATATAAAGCGGCAGGCTTTTATTCATCGCCCTTTTTCAGATGATCGTACATAACCTTACCGTCTAAAACCGTAAGCAACACTTTGGTTTTTTGTATAAGATTTTCCGGCACGGTTAACAGGTTTTGAGACAGAACAATCATATCGGCGCGTTTGCCGGGCGTGAGGCTGCCCAGTTCCTTTTCCTGAAATCCGGCATAGGCATTCCAGATAGTCAGTGATTGGAGCGCTTCCATCCGGGTGAGTTTTTGTTCGCCGAAAAAGACCTGCCCGTTATGTAAACGGCGCGTGACGGCGGCATAAAAATTTTCTATGGGTGCAAGGCGTTCCACGGGCGCGTCGGTGCCGTTGGCCAAACGGGTGCCGCTGTTTAACAGGTTCCGCCAAACATATGCGCCCTTCCGCGCGCGATCCATGCCGATGCGTTGCGGTACCCAGGCGCCGTCCGAGGTACAATGCACGGTTTGCATGGAAGCGATAACGCCCAGGCGGGCAAAACGCGGCTGATCCGCCGGGTCGATGTGCTGGGCATGTTCCACCCGCCAGCGACGGTCGGTGGCGCCGTGCAATGCTTGTTCATACACATTCAAAACCTCACGGTTGGCCCGATCGCCAATGGCGTGGGTGCACAGTTGAAAACCGGCCTCCAAAGCAGCCCGGGCCACCCGGGCGATGGAATCCATGGGCGTTACATTTTGTCCGACGCTGCCGGGTTGATCACTGTAGGGCGCCAACATCCAGGCCCCGCGCGAACCCAGGGCACCGTCCGCGTATTGTTTAACGGCCCGCACCGTGAGCATGCCATCGTAACCGTCGATCAGTTTGTATTTTTTAAAATGCGCAACATCCAGTTTTTCATCAGGCGCCACCATAACATAAAGACGGGTATGCAGTGAGTCGGCGGCAAGCGCTTTTTTATAAAAATCGATGGTGTTGTATGAGGCGCCGGCGTCATGGAATGTGGTGACGCCGTTTTCCAGACAATGCCGCGTGGCCGCCGTCAGTTGTTTCATCAGGTTTTTGTGTCGTTGTCCCGGATTTTGTTGCTGTTGATATCGATGGTAGGCGTCGTAGATCAGGGTTTCGGCGTTTTCGAGAAAAACACCCGTTGCCGCGCCATGCGCATCGCGCAGGATGACACCTCCCTGTGGGGTAGGCGTGTCCGCGGTGATGCCGGCGGCGGCCATGGCCCGGGCATTGGCCATCAGGCCGTGTCCGCTGGCGTGGCTGAGCAGTACCGGATTGTCGGGCGATACCGCGCTGAGATCATTATGCAGGGGGTAGCCCTGCACATGGGGGGTCAGCGGACGGCGCCATTTTTCCTGATGCCAGCCGCGTCCGATTATCCATGCGCCGGAATCGGCCCGCGCCGCTGCGTTGGCTACACGTTGCACGATGTCCCGCCAGTCGGTGGCGTCGCGTAGGTCCAGCGTAACAAGGGATTGGCCCAGACCCATAAAATGGGCGTGTCCCTCGATAAAGCCCGGCATCACCATGCGGCCGCCTGCGTCGATGACACGGGTGCGCGCCCCCCGCTGCCTCATCACCACACTGTCCGCTCCCACGGCAAGAATCCGTCCGCGGCTAATGGCCACCGCCCGGGCGGTGGGAAGGGCTTCATCCAAAGTAATAACCTGAGCGTTGTGAATTATCAGTTCGGCCTGTGGTTTTGGGTGGCACGCCAGTACAATGAACGAAACCGCCCAGCTTAAAAGCCCGTATTTTTTCACGATAAGCCTCCGGATTAAATCGGTTTATAAATGGCCATATAAGCTGCCGTGGCGCCCAGGAATACAATGAGATACCATAAAACGATTCGCGCGGACGTAATCTTTTTGATGAATAAGATCATGGTGGCCATCAGCAGCCACACCACCATTTTAACTACAAGCCATACACTGGCCAGCCGGGCCATGTCCCCGCCCAATTGACCGAAACCGGCAACCAGAATCAACAAAAGGGCCACGCCATGATGGACCAGAATAAATCGTTCCAGTTTGTTGTTACCCGGTGCCAATTGTTCGCGGATTATCAGTCCTCCGAGAGACATGAACAATAAAAATACACCGGCGAGATGGATGACTTTATAAAAATGCGGGTCCATAAAAGCCTTTTGGTTTGGTTAAAATTCTAAATTAATACTTTTCGGTCAAAGGGAAAAATATATAGACTAAACCTCTCTTTTGCCGGGTTTGTGAAAGGTGAGTATATATTGGTGAAAGGTGTTGCTTACCCAGGCATTTCCATACCCGTAGGGCGCCAGGCGGATATCATCCTGCAGCCAGAAATTGATGCCGACCGGTTCCAAGACATCGGAAAGACCATCCACAATATCCCAGGCAAAGGGGTAAATCACGCCTTTCTTTTTAATATTTTTGACTATTACGGTCATATAGCCGCCCGGACGCAGGCGTTGAATCACTTTATGATAAATGCGCAACAGCCTCTGCAAAAAGGTGGCGTAATCGGGACAATTTCCCAAATCGGTTTCCGAGTCGCTGTAATTGACGGGCAGGCCCTTTTCCTTGCGGCTTTTTTGGGTTTCGGCGCCTTTCATATTCAACATGTCCCAGTAGGGTGGCGAGGTAATCACGTAATCGAAGCGTAAAGGCAAACCTTTCACTTGTTCCAGATGACCGGCGTCGGCGGTGTAAACAGCAGCGGCCACATGTTGCACATTGTGTTGTTCCAGGCGCAGGCGGGCGATATCGGCAAAGGTCTCGTTCAGTTCCAGGCCATAGCCGCGGCGGTGGCAACCCACGGCGGCTATTTGCGTGCTGCCGGTTCCGGACATGGGATCGAAGACCACATCATCCGGGCGGGAAAAATTTTTAATAAAACGTTCCACCAGAACTTCCGGGTATTTGGCCGGATGCAGCTTAACTTTTTCCTTGCGGGGCGGCGGCTTAAGAACAAACCATAAGGGCATACGCAGGCGTGTATCCCATTGATGTTCGGGATAGTGTGGCGGCGGGGTGAGAGAGGCCGGTGCTTTTGGGGCGGACAGGGTATGACGAAAATTAAAAGCGTAAACCAGTTGACCGCCTTGAGCGCCGAGATAGGGCTGGTCATTGTCAGTCATCCCGGCACAGCCTATTTTCTCATCCTTCATTTCAAACCAACGGGTGGTTTGCCGGGCCACATCCCAGGCGCAACGATGCGCGGCCATATCCGTGCCACAATTCATCCACAGGGTAACGTACGCCCGGTGTTTTAAACGGCTGAATAGATTATGGAAAATCGCATCCAGGTCGCCTTCTCCGAAAAAGGACGGTTCTTTACCGCGCAGATCGATCAGGGCGTAATGCAGTTGTTCATCCGATTGGTCGGGCAGGGATACCGGTTGACGACCTGTTGTTTCGATTGCACGTTTCAGCACGGGCGAATCGGGATAATAGCCGATGCGGGTCGGATGGTTGGTTTCATCCAGGGTTTTGGTAAAAAAAGATATAAATGAAGCCTCCGCGCCGGTTTCAAATGGAAACCAGCTTTTCAAAAACTTCATATAGGTTTTTGAATCGAGGTCGTTCAGTCGATTGCGGCTCATGTTATAGTTCAGTTTGTTCCGCCAGAAAAAAACCTTTGGCGTTTTGCCCGGCGCGTCCGGCAATGTGTCGCGGATCGTGTTCGAATAACAGCAGCCAGTTTTCTTCCACGGCCCGGGGCAACAGGCGTTTTTTTTCGGCCAGGGTTTCCAGCGGATAGACATCATAACCCATGATGTAAGGCAGCGGGATATGTGCCGCCGTCGGGAACAGATCGGCACAATAGAACATTGTTTCCCGGCCATCGGAAATTTTTAGGGCCTGCATGCCGGGTGTATGGCCGTTCAGGACAACCAATTCCAATCCGGGAAACAGAGCGCCCTCGCCGTCGATCAGGTTCAATCGCCCGTGTTCTTCGATGGGAAGGAAATTCTCCGGCATAAAGCTGGCGCCGTCTTTTTCCGTTGGATTCAGCGCCCATTGCCACTGTTTTTTTTGTACATGATGGGTGGCGTTGGGAAAGGTAAGCTGCAATTCACCACGCGCGTCACGATAGGTGGCGCCGCCGATATGATCGAAATGCAGATGGGTAACGATGACATCGGTCACGTCCCCGGCACGAATCCCCGCCGTGCGCAGGCCGCTTTCCAGACTGTAACGGCTGTGATCCACATTGTAGATTTTTTTCAGCTTATCGCTCATTTTCGTGCCCACGCCCGTATCCACCACCATAAGGCGGTCTTTATAACGGATAAGCAACAGGCGCATGGCCAGCAATATGCGGTTGAGTTCATCCGCGGGATTGGTGCGGCTCCACAGGGTTTTCGGCACCACGCCGAACATGGCGCCGCCATCCAGGCTGACATGGCCGCTTTCCATAAACGTTATCCGGTAATCTCCGATTTGCAACATGCGCGTCCTTTAAATGTTAAGATAATTGTCGAACCAATTTTCCGTTATATCACACGCGGTGATGTATTCCCGCGGCGGTTTATCCCGTTCCATGGGATGTTTCACATTGAAGGTATGGCCGGCGCCTTCAATCACTTCCAGGCGTTTAACATAGGAAGAGCAGGCCTCGTGCAACTGTTCACTGCACGAAGGCGCCACGGTTGCGTCTTCACTGCCGTGAATGAACAGGGCAGGATTTTCAAGATTTGCGCATGCTTTGAGTATATCCAGTTTGTCTTTATTGCTGTTAAGATCATCCCACAGACTTTTTTTAATGGGCATCATTTGTCCGGTACGGCTGTTTTCGATTTCAATCACGCCTTCTTTTTCCCATTGGGCGATTTGCGCCTCGCTGTAACGGAAGAAAGAAGCTACCGATGCCCATGTGATAACACAACTGATCACATCGCCCAGTTCGGCCGCTTTTAACAGGGCGGTGCCGCCGCCGCGGCTGTGTCCCAACAGGGCAATGCGCTCCGGGTCGGCATAACGACGGGCGATTTTTTCCGCGCGCACTTCGTCGATTACGCTTTGCAGGTCGTCCAGTTCGTGGGAATGGGTGTTTTCACTGAACAGGTCAAGCCGTTCAAACGTACGCGGATCATAACCGATGCCGTTACGGGAAAAGTTAAACGTGATGGTAACATATCCGTCCATGGCCAGGCGCTCGGCCAGGTCCGGGAAAAAGCCCCAGTCTTTAAAACCCTTAAAACCATGCACCAAAATAACCACCGGCACTTCGCGGGCGTCCTCCCTGTGGCGGATGTCGGCCATTATATCTTCACCGGCTTGATTAACGATACGTTGCGTTTTGCGCAGCATAATTCTCCTCGGAAAAATGATATGGGGTTGAGTTGAAATCGTTTAGACACACAAAAATGTCAGGGCTATTATCGATAGTATTACTCGCTTTGGGCAATAATTGCGTGAAATTTACAAAATGTCAGGCCATTGCGCCAACATCAAAATTACTTTCGCAACAACTCCGAAAACCTTTAATAATGCGCCCGATGTTTCACACCTTCCAATTTATTTTCGATTTATGGTAAAATTGGTTTAAATTTCATGCTATATTCAGGGTTCCCGTCCACCGAACGGGCTTAGGCAACGGCCAGCTCCCTGATTGAGACTTTCCACTTTATAGCAAGGACCCGACATGGCAAAAAAGAAAAAAAACACCGCCCCGAAGTACGACCCTCGGCCGGACGCAAACGCGCTGCCCCGACTGAGTACCCGTGCGCAGGATATCCTCGCATTGCTGGCGCTGACCATCGGTTTGTTGATTCTGTTTAAGCCCATGGCCATCGATCACCTGACACCGCAGGGCGTGGATGTGCTCGGCTCCATCGGCACCAACCATCAGGTGAAATTATGGCAGGAAAAAAGCGGGGAAAAGGCGTTGTGGAACCCGTACGTGTTTGCCGGCATGCCGCGTTACCAGCGCATTCCGCCGGTGACGCCATCGTTTGATACCCTGCTAAACCTGTTGGGGCGTTTGTTCAACAACATATTTATCTACACTCTGTTTGCGGCGTACGGTTTTTATTTTATGCTGCGTTATATGCGTTTCAGCCCGCTCATCGGTTTCGCGGGGGCGGCGATGTTTGTTTTGATGCCGCATTATAAATCCCTTTTTCTGGAAGGGCACAACGCCAAATACCGGGCACTGATGCTGCTGCCGTGGGTTATTTGGATGTTTAGGGTGTTTCTTGATAAACGCACCCTTTGGGCGGCGGCCTTGTTTGGCCTGGCTTTTGGCGTGCAGATTCGCACCCAGCATTATCAAATCATCTTTTATACGGCTTTGCTGATCTTCAGCATCGGGATCGGTCCGGTGATCAAAGAAGCTTTGAACAAACGCTATGCCGCTTTTGGCCGCGCGGCATTGTTGATTGTTGCCGCGGTGACACTGGGCATTATGACCGCCGCCCAACCCTTGTTCCTGGCCGGGGAATATATCCCCTGGTCCAAGCGCGGTAAAACCACCATCCACTTGAATCAACCGCAAAACGTCCAACAAGCGGGTTCGGGAACAGGCGTATCCATGGAGTACGCCACCCAGTGGTCCACCGCGCCGGATGAGCTGTTTACCTGGATTGCACCACGTGCTTTTGGCGGTATGTCCGGCGAAACCTATACCGGCGATGCCGTGCCCCAATTGCGTGGCCGTACCATCCCCGGCTATTGGGGCGAGATGCCGTTTACACAGAGTTACGAATACATGGGCATTCTGACCCTGCTGCTGGCTTTGATCGGTATTTTTATGAATCGGCGTCATCCGCTGGTGATTGCCCTGACGGTGTTTGCCGTATTTTTGACGCTGCTCTCCTTCGGTCGGCATTTTGAGGCGTTTTACCGGCTCTTTTTCGATTATGTCCCCTATTTCAACAAATTTCGCGCGCCGATGATGAGCGTAACCGTCACCTTTTTCATCATGGCCTTACTGGCCGCGTTCGGCTTAAAAAGCGTGTTGCAACCGCAAGCCCGTGAAAAAGAAACGGCGCGTAAACTGTTGACGATCAGCGGTGTTTTTGTAGGCGTGGGTCTCCTTTTCTGGTTGGTGGGGCAGGGGTTTTCCTTCACCAAAAGCGGCGAGCAGTACGATCCGCAGGTGATGCACATGATTATTGCCATCCGCAAGGAGATGTTTAACAGTGATATGCTGCGTTTTATCGGATTCGCGCTTGCTGTTGTGGTCGCTCTCGGGGCTTATCTTAAAAACAAACTCAACGCCGCGGCGTTCGGTCTGTTTTTGGTGTTGCTGACGCTGATCGATATGACCGCCATCCGGGAACGGGTTACCAAGGAATTTGTTAACCTGAAGCGCCTGGAACAACGTTATTTCCGCGCCACGGACAGCGATCGTTTTATTTTAAAAGATACGTCCCTGTTCCGGGTTATGCCGGTGGGGCGCTCCTTTCGCGATAACCGTTATTCCTATTTTCATCAAAACGTGGGCGGTTACACCCCTATCAAGATGTACAGCATGGAAGAGATTGTTGAAAACAACCTGGCCAACGGCAACCGCGTGAATCCGGCGGTGTTGCGCATGCTTAACGTGAAATACGTCGTTTCCGGCCGTACCCTGCCTGACAACGATTTTACGGCGGTTCACCGGGATGCCGCTGCAAAATTGACAACCTACCGTTTAAAGAATGCTTTGCCGCGTGCCTGGTTTGTCCCGGCTTATAAGCTCATCCCCGATGAATATGAGCGGGTGGCTTATCTCAATAATCCGGCATTTAAACCCGATAGCGTGGCGTTGCTGGAAAGCGATCCCGGCTGGCAACCTCAGGAAGCAGACAGCCAAAGTGTGCGGGTAACCGGATTTTCACCGAAGGAATTGAAATTACAGGTATATACTTCGACCGAAGGCCTTTTGGTGATTTCGGAAAATTACTATCCGCCGGGCTGGAAACACTATCTCGATGATGCGCCGGTTGAGAAGGTCTGGAGGGCGGATCACACCCTGCAGGCGATGCGCATACCCGCGGGGCGTCATACCGTGCGGCTGGTGTTTGAACCCGATTCCTATGCCCGAAATGTCCGCATGGCCGCTATTTCCGTAACCCTGTTGGTCTTGGCCGCGTTAAGCGGGTTGGCGCCGTGGCTTAAAAACCGAAAAAGCGGAGGCGCCCCGCAACCGGAATGAAAACCGTTCTGATCATCAGCTATTACTGGCCGCCCGCCGGTGGACCCGGCGTGCAACGCCCGCTTAAATTTGCCCGCTATCTGCACGAGCTGGGCTGGCGGGTGGTTGTGTTAACCGTGCGGGATGGCATTTGGCCGGCGCGTGATGAAAGTCTGGCCGCGGAAGTACCGGCCGGTGTTAAAGTGTTTTACAGCGTGGCGCCGGAGCCGGAACAGGCGCTGCGTCGTCTGCGCGGAACAACCTCGCAAGGCGCCCCCGTGGGGCAACTGGCCCGCGCCCCTCAAAATCTGTCCGGTAAAATTATACATTGGATTCGCCTGAACCTGTTTATTCCGGACGCCAAACTGCTGTGGCGATTTGCGGCGCGGCGGCAGGCCCAACGGCTGATGCGGCTGTATCAACCCGATATTCTGTTCAGCACCTCACCGCCGCCCACCACTCATATGATCGCCTATGATTTGAAACAACGTTTTCCCGTACGCTGGGTAGCCGATTTCCGCGACCCGTGGAGCAATATCCACTATTATACCGGACAACGCGGGGAAACGGCGCGTCGGCTGGATCAACGTCTGGAACGGCGTATTCTGAACAAAGCCGATCATATTGTTACCGTAAGCAAGGCTTTTGGCGAACTGCTGGCCGCCTCGTATCCGGAAAAAACCGATATCATTCCCAACGGATATGATCCCGAAGATTTCACCTCCGGATATAAACGCGGACCGCGCTTTACCCTGCTGTATGCCGGAGGGCTGAACCCGAACCGCTGGTACCCTGCATTCTGGACGATGCTGCGCCAACTGCTGGAAGAAGGCGCGCTCCCCGCGGCGTCCACGCGCATTCACATCATAGGTCAAATTCATGAAACGTTATCACGGCAACTGCAAGAGCTGTTCGCGCCGTTTCCGGAGACTCTGAATCTGGAAAATTATATGCCGCATCGCGCGGTGACAGCACGGATGCAGCAGGCGGATGTGTTGTTGCTTTTTCTGGAAAAAGTCGCCCATTACCGCGGGCATATTCCCGGTAAAGTGTTTGAATACATGGCCGCCCGCCGACCGGTTGTGGGCTGCGGTGCCGCTGACGCGGAAGCCAATGCGCTGCTGGAAAAGGCCGGAGTGGGGCGTATCAACCCGACGGTGGACAACTGGCGGCGAGATATCCTTTTATTATATGATAAATGGAAAGAAGCGGTGCCATTTACCGTAAATGAAGAGGCCATACGGCCTTACGAGCGTCGTAAACTGACGGAAAGATTGTCGAACCTGTTTGATACGTTAATACGGAAGATATGATGAAGCTGAAAAAAATGATATTCATGGCCGGAAAATTCCGTGATGATTTACGCAGTCTGAAAGAACGGTACGCTCTGCCTGACGACATGCATAGTGCGACATTGGGGCATTATTATTTTATTTTCCGGGAAGAAAGGCTGAACGCCGGCAAGGATCAGGCATTGATAAAAAAGTTTGACGCCAACGGCATTCCCATCAATAAAACCTACATCGATGTAACCGATAAGGATTATGTCTATTTCCCCATTTCCATCGGTCAAATGGGATTGGCTGTTTTTCATACCTGGCTGGAAAGCGGCGCGGAAGAAGACCGCCTGCGTTTTCTGAAATTTGTGGATTGGTTTTACGATAACGCTGAAATCAGCAAGGAAAAAGGCGCGCGCTGGATGACCGATGTCCGCCTGCCCCAGTATCAAAACCCCGGGCCCTGGCAGTCGGCGTTTTCGCAAAGCCGCGGCCTGTCCATCCTGCTGCGCGGTTATCAGCTAACGGGTGACGAGCGTTATGCCGACCTGGCCGAACAGGCCCTGAAACCTTTTACCCTGCCTGTATCCGAAGGCGGTGTAACCAGTTACACGGAATGGGGCCCTTTTTACGAGGAATATACCGCCACCGTGCCCACCATGGTGCTGAACGGTAAAATTTTCGCCCTTTGCGGTCTGCATGAATTCACCCGGGTGTTTCCGGAGCACGCATTGGCCGGACGCCTGTTTGATGATGGGCTGGAAACGCTGGAAAAGGTTCTGCCGGAATACGACCTCGGCTTTTGGTCCCGTTACAATTTATGCCGCGCCCCGTGGCATCCGGAAATCGATCCGGCAACGATCGCTTATCAGCGTCTGCATGTCAATCAACTGACCATGCTGCATCGCTTAACCGGACGCGCGATATTTAAACGCTACGCGGATATTTTCCGTGAACAGGATACATTGCTCAATGCCCTGCGCATGTACAGGATCAAATTCAAAGCCTTAAAAAAAATAGGACGTTTGTAAAATGGCCGGATTTTTGTTGCTAAAAGCCAAAGCCGGACATGCCGCCTGCGTGGACGGAATCGCACGGCGTTTGCAAACCGCCATCGATACACAATTGGCACCGTATTTCAAACACATTGAGACGCACCGGCCCTCGCAGGATGTTTTTTTGGCGCGTTTTGTAAAAAACGATCGGGACAATTGGTATGAAGACCAGGACGGGAACTGGCTGGCGCTTTCCGGTGTGGTGACGGATGTAAACGACCCGCGCCTCTATAATGCCCGGGAACTGTGGGCGCATTATCTGGGTCGCGGCATTGAGGCGCTTAAGGAACTGGACGGCCATTTTGTGCTGGCCCTGCACGACGCCCGCCGGAATATCACCCTCGTGATCAACGATTTTATGAAGAATAAAACCCAGTTTTATACGGAAACCGACGCCTGTTATCTCTTTACGCCCTTTGCCCATTTAAGCGCCGTTTTACGTCCGCCGGAAGTGGACCCTTACGCGCTGAATGAATTTTTATGGCGGTATTATATCATGTCCTACCGTTCCATGCTGAAAGATGTGGAACGCATGCCTCCCGCCGCCATTTTTCGTCTCGGAGAAGAAAAACTGGAAAAAGAGCGTTACTGGCACCCCCCTAAAACTTATACATCCGCCTCATTGGAAGAAAGCGCAGAGCAACTGTCGGCCACCATGCGGCAATCGGCCCGCCTGATCAGCGCCATGGACACCAAGCCGTTGATTGAATTCACCATGGGGCAGGATTCCCGCATGGTGCTGGCGGCTTTTACCCGGGAAGGCTTGCCGTTCGAAAACGCCATCTTTGGCAAGGATGATTTTCCGGAGGTGGTGCATGTTAAAGAAATGAGCCGTCGCCACGGGTTTACCCTGCACCATGTTACCCTGGGGCCGGATTTTATGAATAACCCCTGGGAAGCCGTGGCGGCCTCCATTGTGCTGGGCAGCGCTGAGGAGCCGGCGTATCTGATGGGACGCATCCGTTATATGCGCCGTCAGTATCAACCCTTTGCCCGTTTGGCCGTTAACGGCGTGCACGGCCGTTTTTACAAAGACGGTACCTGGAATGAAATGTATGTGATGAACGCCTACCGGGAACCGAAAACCTTCCGTAAGGACATCTTTATAAAATACCGCGCGCTGAATAAAAACTACCGGGAGGATATCTTTACACCGGCCTACCGATCTCTTAAAAAAGAAAGCCCCGCCTATATCGATAGGATGATTGCGGACGCCATCCGCGGTTATGAAGCAAGTCCGGTGGCCATACAGGTGGATGTGTTCGATCTGTTCCATTACGCCAATTTCGGCTATGTGGCCAATAACATCTGCAATATGGAAAGCGATCTGATATCGCCATTGTTGTTCCGGCGTAATCTGGATATCGCTCTTGCTCTGCCGGCCCGCTGGAAGTATAACCTGTCCCGCATTCAACGCGCGGTGGTGTGGCAACTGGACCCCAAACTGGCCGTCGAAAAAACCGATTTTGCCGGTCTCGATATGAAACCGCGCCGAGGCATCGCCTACGGCTGGTTTTTGGCGCGCTACCATTTTGCCCAGTCGCAAAAATTCCGTGATAAAATTAAAAATCTGTT
>RFFS01000094.1 GCA_003696775.1 Calditrichota bacterium | reverse complement strand
ATCGGCGGCAAATCACGCTATCGGGTGATTTTGAACAACAGCATTGTGCGCGACCATGTGACGGTTAAAAATAGTCTGGATCAGGCCGGGGAAGACCGCTATGAAAGCATCACACTGTCGCGTTATCTCAAACCGGGCTTAAACAAGTTGATTATCGCCGTCGCCGATGATAATTCGATGTTTTTGAATTTGTGGAAAGCCACCATTCATTAACGGTAAACATATGACCGCCCGTGAAGACCTGTTCAGTCAAAATGCCGCCCGTTCTCTGAATCGTCCCCTGGCGGAACGTTGCCGGCCGCGTCAACTGGATGATGTGTTGGGTCATGACAAGGTTTTGGGGCCCGGCGCCTTTTTACGCGGTCAGATTGAAAGCGGCCGCTTGCCCTCCCTGATACTATGGGGACCGCCCGGCGTGGGGAAAACCACCATCGCCCGCATTTTGGCCGACGCCACCGGCATGCAAATGGTTGAACTCTCGGCCACCCAGTCCGGTGTTCGGGAAGTAAAGGATGTGATCGAACGGGCCCACCAACGCTTCGCCTTTGAGCAAAAACCCACTTTGCTGTTCATAGATGAAATCCACCGGTTTAACAAAACCCAACAGGACGCGTTGTTGCAGGCCACGGAACAGGGGGTCATCATCCTGATAGGCGCCACAACGGAAAATCCCTCGTTTGAGGTAAACGCCGCGCTGCTTTCCCGTTGCCGGGTGGTGCCGCTGGAAAGTTTGGGCAGGGAGGCGCTGGAACGCATTGTCCGGCGTGCCCTGGAAACCGATCCGCTGTTAAGGGAACGCGCTCTCACCATCAGCGGCATGGAAGCCCTTTTGTATCACGGCGGCGGCGATGCCCGGAAAACACTGAATATTCTTGAAGCGGCCCTCAACATGGCCCCGGTGGGGGAAACGACCGATCTGACCACGGAACTCATCGAACAGGCCGCCGAAGGTATTGTTTTACCGTACGATAAAAAAAACGATTACCATTACGACACCATTTCCGCATTTATTAAAAGCGTGCGCGGCAGTGACCCGGATGCCGCTGTGTATTGGCTGGCCCGCATGCTGCAGGGCGGGGAAGACCCGCTGTTCATTGCCCGGCGACTTATCATCCTGGCCAGCGAGGATATCGGCAACGCCGAACCGTATGCCTTGTCCCTAGCCAACGCCGCCTTTGACGCCGTAAAAAAAATCGGTATGCCCGAAGCGCGCATCATTCTTGCCCAGGCCACCACCTATCTGGCCTCGGTGCCCAAAAGCAATGCCGCTTACCGGGCCATTGATGCCGCGCTGGATACTGTTAAAAAAACAGGCGCCCTGCCGGTGCCGCTGCATCTGCGTAACGCGCCGACCCGGTTGATGAAGGAATTAAAATACGGCGCCGGGTATAAATACCCGCATAATTTTGACGGTCACTTTGTGCGTCAGTCCTATTTACCCGAAGATTTAAAAACACGCCGCTTTTACCGGCCCTCAAACAGTGGCCGTGAGGCCCGTTTGAAAGAGCGCCTGAGGCAATTATGGCCCTCTAAAGGAGATTCCGATGATTAAATTTGTGAAAGAAACCCTGCTGGCCCGTTATATCCGCATTCGCCTGAAACTGATGCAATCCGGCGCGCGCGCCTATAATTTCCATGACGAAATAAGGAAAGTACGGAATATTCTGGTTATCCTGCCGGCAAACCAGGCATACGAGGGGGCGTATCAAAAATTCCTTCACGAACTCAACGCTGTATTTCCCGGCGCGTCCATTTCCACTTTTGAAAAAAGCAATCTGCGCAAAAACGATCTGAACCGCCTGGGCCTGCCCAATGATACCTATTTAAAGCTGATCCGCGACAGCATGCCGGATATGGTAATCGACCTTAATGAACCGCAGGACAAGGTATGCAGCTACATAACGGCCCTCAGCGGGGCGCCGGTTCGGGTCAATCTGGCCCGTGGAGAATGGGATGATGTTTATAATCTCTATTTTCGCCAGACTAATGACCTGCCGCTCGAAAAAAAACTGTCTGTGATCAGCCGACAGTTGAAAATCTTTAAAGCAGCTTCCTGATATTATTTTGGAGGAGTAATTATGGACCTGGGATTAAAGGGACGCAGCGCCGTGGTGATGGCCGCCAGCAAAGGACTGGGCAAGGCCGCCGCCCGGGCGTTGGCCGCGGAAGGATGCCGTGTGGCGATAAGTGCCCGTCACGCCGAAACGTTGACGGCCGCGGCTCGGGAAATTGAACAGCAATACGGCGTGGAGGTTGTGCCCGTTGCCGGAGATGTTCGCAATCCGCGGGATATCCAGACACTCATCGACAGTGCCGCACGGGAATTCGGCGGGGTGGATATTCTGGTGACCAACGCCGGCGGGCCGCCGGTACGCACCTTTGAAGACTCCACCGACGAGGAGTGGCGGGAATGGTACGACATCACCTTTTTAAGCGTGGTGCGGTCGGTGCGTGCGGCTTTGCCGCATCTTAAAAAAAGCGGCCGCGGGCGTATCATCAACATCACATCCAGCTCGGTAAAGGCACCCATTGAATCGCTTGTCTATTCCAACGCGCTGCGACTGGCGGTAGTGGGGCTGGCCAAAACGCTCAGCCGGGAGCTGGGTCCTCACGGCATCACCGTCCACAATGTGGCCCCGGGCTATCATCTTACGGACGGATTGGAACGCATCATCGTGAATAAAATGCAACAGGGCCTCCGTCGGGAGCAGGTTCTGGAAAGCTGGTCCCGTTCCATTCCGGTGGGGCGCATCGGCCGACCGGAAGACCTGGGCGCCCTGATCGCCTGGCTGGCCGGTGATCAGGCATCGTATCTTAACGGTACCACCATTCCTGTGGATGGCGGATTATATCCCGGGGTTATGTAATTCAGATTCTTACTTTTTTTCTTTTCACCGGGATGGTGGCTTTGTTGTCCTGGTACTTTACACGCGGCACGGATGAAAGTCATGCCCGGGGCTATTTTTTGGCGGGTCGCAGCTTGTCGGGCGTGGTGATCGCCGGTTCGCTACTGTTAACCAATTTGTCCACAGAGCAGAGAGTGGGCCTTAACGGCGTGGCTTTTAAGGAAGGCATTTTGGTCATGGCCTGGGAAACGCTGGCCGCTCTGGCCATGGTGATTACGGCTCTGGTGTTGCTGCCGCGATATCT
>RFFS01000093.1 GCA_003696775.1 Calditrichota bacterium | reverse complement strand
TTTATATAAAACGTAAATTGTTTTTTTATTAAATGAGGAATGAAACATGAAAAAAATGAAAATAATCATCCCGTTGCTGGGCATCGTACTGGCTGTTGTATTTTTCCTGTATGTAAAATCGTTAATGAAATCACATGATGCCTTACCGAAGTTGTTTGAAGTGCCCGCCTTTTCATGGAAAAATCAATATAATGAACCGGTTGATAAATCCGTATTTAACAATCATATCACTGTTGTGGATTTTATCTTTACCAATTGTCCGGGACTGTGTCCGATGATGGCCTCGCGCATGACAAAGTTTTATAAGGACTACGCAAAGGATAACAGGATTCAATTCATAAGTTTTAGCGTGGACCCGGCGCGGGATTCCCTCCGGGCCATACAGGCCTATGCCCAACGGTATGAAGTAACGGATAAGCGTTGGCAATTTGTGCGCACGGATAGTACGATACAACAATTTTATGAACAAGGTTTTAAATTAGGCGGTGAATTACCACGAGGACACAGTGGCGCCTTTGTTCTGGTTGATGGCGATGGATTTATCCGCGGATATTATGACAGCAATCTGCCTTCGGAACTGGAGCAGTTAAGACAGGCTATTGCCCTTTTAAAAGATGAATAACATGACGGTATATGATCTGTCATCGGTTAACGCTGTTCTCAACGCCCTCAGCGCCATTTTGTTGATTCGCGGTTATCTCTATATTAAGGCAGGAAAGCGTGAACAACATAAAAAAGCAATGCTCAGCGCTACCTTCGTTTCGGTGGCGTTTTTGATCAGCTATGTAATATATCATTACAATGTCGGATCGGTTCCATATCCACACCATGACTGGACCCGTACCTTGTATTTTTTAATTCTTATCCCACATGTTATTTTGGCGGGAATTAACGCACCTTTTATAGCTCTTTTACTGATTTTGGCGTTAAAGGAAAAATTTCCCTTGCATAAAAAATGGGCGCATTTTGTTTATCCGGTTTGGATATATGTAAGTGTAAGCGGTGTCGTAATATATCTTATGCTGTATCATTTATGATATATAAAAAATGGCTACGTCCGTTGTTATTCCGCTTCGATGCGGAAAAGGTGCATAATCTGGCCGCTAAGGGTTTAAACAATCCTATCTTCAGGGCAGGGAAGCAAAGTTTAAGCGCGCTTAAACAGAAACCCAATCCTGTGCAGGTTATGGGGCTCTCGTTTCCCAACAGACTGGGCATGGCCGCCGGTTTTGATAAGAATGGCGATTACATTCACGGATTGGCGGCCCTCGGATTTGGATTCATCGAAACAGGAACCGTGACACCCAAAGCACAGGAAGGCAATCCAAAGCCGCGGTTATTTCGGCTACCCCAAGACAAAGCCGTTATCAATCGCATGGGATTTAACAATAAAGGGGTGCATTATTTACGGGCCAACCTGGAAAAGCGGCCCCCCGGCGTGATCATTGGCGGAAACATCGGTAAAAATAAAGTCACCCCCAATGAACAGGCGGTGGATGACTATGTGTATTGTTTAAACGAATTACGCGAATGTGTCGATTATTTTACCATCAATATCAGCTCACCCAACACACCGGATTTGCGGCAATTGCAGGATAGGGCACCTTTGCATCGTTTATTAAATCGCCTGCAGGAAGTTAATGCGGGGTTTAACAGGCCCCGACCCTTATTGGTAAAAATAGCCCCGGACATGGATAAAGCCTACCTGGACGATGTGCTGGAAGTATTAACGGAAAATAAAATTACAGGCATCATCGCCACCAACACAACCGTTACGCGGGACGGTTTACGGTCGTCCAGTCAATTGATTCAGGAAAACGGCGGTCTGAGCGGTCGGCCTCTGGAAAAAAAATCCAATGAAATGATTGCCTATATCCGGGCGCATGGCTCATTAACCATAATCGGTGTGGGCGGGGTATTTACCGGTGCCGATATGGTGGCTAAAATAAAAGCCGGCGCCCATCTTGTGCAGATGTACACCGGCCTGATATATGAAGGACCGTTGGCTGTACGACGGATATTGGATTATGTAAACGACCGGTCGGAATTTAATAGATAATTTCCTGCCAACGTCCGCCGGCAAGCCATTCGGCCTTACGCCGTTTCCACTCATCCTCACTTCCGAGTATGGTGGCGAACGCTTTGTCGAGCATATCTTCTATTTTTTCGTAACCGGCCACATAAATGCGTGTGTTGGGTTTATTAAGCATGTTGATGATTTCTTCCGAACGCTGCTCAAGTGCGTAATCCAGGGAAATGGGGTCTGACCAGTGGGGGCGCGGGCTTAATGCTTCGAAGGCCTTAAAGGTCTCTTCATCGTAGTAATTGGCGAAGTCATTTTTCTTATTATTCATATAAACCATTTCAAGTCCGCTGCGTGCGCCGTAAAAAAGGCGGATGCGACCTTTCCAGTTTTTAACGTTTTTGTAGATATGTTTCACAAATGCCCGGAAGGGCGCTATGCCGGTTCCGAGTCCTATTAAAATCAAATCGCTTGTTTTATCATCCGGAACTTCAAAGGGTAAGCCGAATGGGCCTGTAACGATCAGATGATCGCCGGCTTTTAGGTCACATAAATAGTTGGAAGCAATTCCCTTAAAACGTTCACCGCTGAATTCATCCACATAAAAACAACGCTTAACAAGTATTTTTACCTGATACCCGTTGGCTATTTTTTTCGGTAAGTCGGCTATGCTGTACAAACGATGGTGCCAATGGGCGCCAAAATCATTATCACCTTTCATCAGCACCCCAATACTCTGACCGGGCTGTATAGCTACATCACCGGATTCAATATCTAAAATGATTTCACGAATGTCATCGACATCCGGTGGGGTGTGGCGAGTGTTTTTTTTAACCGTGGCTTTCAGTTGCACATCGGTGTTATAATCAGCTAAACGAGCCATGATGTCCTCCATTGTAAAGATGTATTTTTTAACATTTTAACCGCCCAGTCCGGCAAATCCCATAAAGGTAAGGGATAAAATACCGGCCACCAGTAGAGTGAGCGCGGTACCCTTGGCTATGGCGGGTACTTCGGCAAAGTCGAGTTTTTCCCGCAATCCGGCCATCAGCACCAATGCCAGGGTAAACCCTAAACCGGCGCCCAGCGCAAAAACGAAACTTTCCAGGAAATTGTATCCTTTATTTGTCTGAAATAAAGCCAGCCCGAGTATGGCGCAATTGGTGGTGATCAACGGTAAAAAGATACCGAGCGCCTTAAAAAGTGTGGGACTGAACTTTTTAATAAACATTTCCACCAATTGCACTGTGGAAGCGATAACGACTATGTAAGAGATTAGCTGCAAAAACGGAGCGTCCACCCACAGTAAAAAGGCGTGGATGCCGTAAGCGGCCATGGAACTGATCAGCATAACAAAGGTAACGGCCATGCCCATGCGCGAAGCGGTGCTTAATTTCCCGGAAACCCCAAGAAAAGGGCATATACCGAGAAAATAGGCCAACACAAAATTATTGATCAGACTCGCGTTTATAAAAATAAACCACAGGTTGCCGGTTTTCATACATACACCTCCTCAACGCTTTCTTTCTCCGGATGTACTTCTGTATGATTATCCTTTTTACGGGCTTTCATGCCGTTAAAAAAGAGTAGCCAAAAAGCCAGAGTAAAAAAGCCACCGCCGGGTAAAATCATAATAACCCATTCCTGAAAGCTGTCCGGAAAAAAGGGAAATCCGAACAGTGTACCGTTACCCAAAATTTCCCGCACGGTACCGAGCAGTAACAAGGCAAAGGTAAAGCCGATACCCATGCCCAGTCCGTCCATCAACGATTTCCACACCGTATTTTTGGAGGCGAATGCTTCGGCGCGCCCCAGAATGATGCAGTTGACGACAATCAGCGCGATGAAGGCGCCCAGGGCTTTATGAACTTCGAGACTGATGGCCTGGATAACATAATCGGCAACGGTAACAAATGTGGCGATGATCAGAATATAGGTGGCGATACGCACCTGCTTAGGGATCACCTTGCGCAGCGAGCTGACCAAAACATTGGACATGACCAAAACAAATAAGGTGGCGAGCCCCATGGCTATGGCGTTGGTAGCGGAGTTGGTTACGGCAAGTGTGGGACACATGCCCAGCACCTGGACCAACACCGGATTTTCACGCCATAATCCTTTAATAAATTCATCGGTGGCTAAACCGTCACCTTCCGGAAAATGGAAAAATTGTTGAAGTTTACCGGGTGATTTTTGTTGCATGGTTCTATTCCTTTAATTCATCCAGATGTTGATGGATAAGGGGCGCCCAATATTGAACGCTGTTATTGAGAATGACGCCGACTGCCTTGGAAGAAATGGTGGCGCCGGTAATGGCATCCACTTCCCAGGGGTGGGTTTTGGCGCCGTGTTTCACGGTTACAATGGGATGCGCCAGGCGCGTGCTTTCATCATTGAGTCGGGCATCCAAAGCATTGAAGTTGGCCTTAAAAGCGGCATCCTTATCGATCTTGTCTCCAAGTCCGGGGGTTTCACGGCTTTCCAAAACCTGAAAGCCTACAATGTGCTGCTTATAAGGATCGAACCCGTATAATAGCTGTATGGCATCCTGAAAACCCTGTCCGCCGGCTTCCACGGCGATGCCTATAAGTTGGTTGTCCTTATCCAAACCGACATAGATCACATCCCTGCCGTGGATATCGGGTGATATCTTTTCGAACCGTCGGCCGTTCCAGCGGTAGTTTACCCGCGTGGCGGCGCCGGGTAATACATTGAATATGGCTTTTTCCAGGGCTTCCGCTTTGTTCGCGGTTATTACGGGCAGGGTGAGCTGATATGTGGCAACAATGGCTAGAGCACAGGCTATGCCGATGCCCACCATGGCACGGAACATTTTAAAGCTGCCGGCCTCGTTTGCTGATGGCATCAGTGGGGTTTCGGTCATGACAGGCTCCTTTTCTTTCCGGTTCCGTAAACGCGCGGACGAATGAAGTTATCGATGTGCGGGCTGACGGCATTACCAAAAAGGATGGCGTACATAACGCCCTCCGGCAGGCCGCCCCAAACGCGTATCACATAGACCATAATTCCGATGAGTACGCCATACAGCGCCGCGCCGGCATGTGTGATGGGCGAAGCAACCATATCGGTGGCCATGAATATGGCGCCCAGCATCAGGCCGCCGGAAAAAAGCATAAACAAGCCGTCCGGATAACGCGTGGGATCGATGAAATGAAAAAAGGTGCTTAGGATGTAAACGGCGCCCAATAAGGCGACAGGTATGCGCCAGTCCATCATCCTGCGCGCTATCAGGTAAAGTCCGCCGAGCACAATCAACAAAGCGCTCGTTTCACCGGTTGAGCCGGAAGTCATCCCCATAACCAGTTGATATACATCCGTGGTGTGGTGCTCAAACTTCATTAAAGCGAGAGGTGTGGCGCCGGAAGTGATATCATACACCGGTTCCAGAAAAGGAAGGGTGAGTGTGGATGATGGGATATGGGCAAACCGATCGGCTGTAAACGGTGTCATCCAGGTGGTGATGGCCACGGGAAATGCCGCCTGGATAAATGCCCGCCCCACAAGAGCGGGATTAAACACATTATAGCCCAAACCGCCAAAAATAAATTTCCCGAAAGCCACTCCGAAAACACCGCCCAAAAATACCATCCACAGGGGGAGATGGGGCGGCAAGGTCAGGCCGTACAACAAACCTGTGATGGTAACCGACCAGTCATTAAGCGGGGATGGATTGCCCGCCCAACGGTTTAGCATATACTCCGTCAGCAGACACGCGCCGAGAGCGGTGATGAGCAATAAAAGGGCGGCCAGGCCGAACACATACACCGCGTAAGCCGCCACGGGTAACAGAGCATACACCACATTACGCATGATGGTATCGGTACTGTTACCGCTGATTATATGCGGCGATGTTCCTATTTCCAGCGTTTTCCTAAACATGAATTTTCTTAGCCTTTTCGTTTCGTAACACCAGTTTTGACATGCGAAAATATTGAACCAGCGGTATATGCGACGGACAGACGTAGGTACAGCTGCCGCATTCAAAACAATCCATCAAATGGTATTCGGAAGCCATGGCATGATATTCTTTAAATTTGGCCAGAATACCCAATTTGGACGGATTGAGAAACAGCGGACAGGCTTCCACGCAAGCGCCGCAATGAATACAGGGATAAATTTTGTTTTGCCGGGCAAAGGCCTCCGCATCGCGAAAGGCCACCACGCCCGATGTGCCCTTGGTTATGGGAATATCCAGGCTGGAGACCGCCGTACCCATCATGGGGCCGCCGAGGAAAACACGGTTAATATCCGGAGCGGCATGGGCCTGTTCCAGCACATAACGCAACGGCGTGCCGATGGGAATCCAGTAGTTGCCTTTCTTTTCCACCCCGGGGCCGGTTATGGTGATGACCCGTTCCTGAATGCCGCGTCCCCGTGGCAGCAGGCGGCCGACTTCCGCGCAGGTGGCTACGTTCACAACCACCGCGTTCACATCAATGGGCAAACCGCCGGAAGGCACTTCTCTTCCGAGCAATGCTGTGATCAGCATTTTTTCCGCGCCCTGAGGATATTTGACTTCCACCAGTTCCACGGTTACCGGCAAATCGGGCGGGATATGTGCGCGCAGATTGTCCGCTGCGTCGGGTTTGTTGCTTTCTACGCCGATAATGGCCCGCGGCGCGCCGGTAGCCTTAAGCAGATAACGCAGGCCGGTCATGATATCCGGCGCCTGTTCCAGCATAACACGATGATCGGTTGTCAGGTAAGGTTCGCATTCCGCGCCGTTAAGAATCAATGTATCCGCATGTTTTCCTTCAGGAATTTTAAGTTTAACATGGGTGGGAAACGCCGCGCCGCCCAGTCCGACAATACCCGCATCCTGTATGGCCCGGATAATGTCATCCGCCGTGGCTGTTTCCACATCGACCGGCCGGCCCTCCATAACTTCCTGTGATGAACCGGGAAACGGTTCCAGATAAATGCCGGGAACCATTTTACCGGTAATGCCCGGTACCCGACCGATTTTTTTTATGATGCCGCTGGCCGGGCTATGCTGGGGCACGGAAACAAAACCATCGGCACGGGCCAGCAGTTGCCCGCGAACCACCTCCTGCCCTTCTCTGACAACGGGTACGGAAGGCTTGCCGATATGTTGCGCCAGCGGGATAACCATGACCGGCGCAAATGGAAAATGACGTATGGGCTTGTCTTTGGTGTCATCCTTAAATTGCGGCGGATGAATCCCATGCCGGAACGTCGGTAAATGGTTGCTGAACATCGAGTGTAACATGCGTCTTTCCTTTTTATGGAAGGGCGATTTAAAGTAAAGGGCACCCGCTACACCTGTAACGGGCACCCGGTTTGTTAATTGTATTTTTTACCGCGTTCGATCCACTTGTCTATATCTTTTTCGTTTTTATTGGCCGGTGTTCCCGGATGGATCACCTGGGCCGTGCATTTTTCAGCGGCCTTGACCAAATCGCTGTAAGGACCGCCGTTGGGGTTTTTGATATAGGCTTTGTGGTTCTCGTTATAGGCAAAAATATTCTTGTTGATATTCATGCATTCATCGCAGGCCGTGCATTCATCACTGTCGATCCACGGGGCCATGTAATCATCCGCCTCTTGCGCGGGAGTGGCACTTTCGGCCACTGCCTGAGCGGGAGCGGTAGATGCCACTGGAACAGGAGCCGGGGCTCCGTCCGCGCCGGCCATGGCCATCAGACCCTGGGCGATTTTTGTGATGATTTCCTGCCGAACCTTGCTTTCCACATCAACCGGTTGGGCTTCGGTTTTGTCCACACCGGCCATTTCTTTCAGCTTGTGCCAAAAGTCGAGACGGTCTTCACAGGAACGGACAATCGGCTCGGCCACCAGAACCCGTTGCAGGTGCTGTTTGCGATCCACGGCCCAAATGTAGGGGAATTTACCTTTGCGACCGCTCTCATCCAGCTTCAGGAATTCATGCAACGGAATCATTTTATCCGTCCAGGCGTCATGCGGCACTTTGCGGAAATGCTTGCGAAAGCGGGCCTCGGTAACAGCGAAATCGGCAAAGGTCATGGGAAGTTCCATGCTGCGTTCACGACCGTCTTCCTTATACTTCAGCGTATAAGTGGGCCAATCCTTGTCGATATCGGGATTGCCGGAAATATCCAGTTGTTCGCGGATGGTTTCCCCGGCATCCGGGTTGTAGCGGAAGACCGGATAGCTGCGGCTTTCCACAACCAGTTTGGCCTGATGGGTGCCCATGTCGTCGCCGATACCGTGTTCGGGTTGACAGGCGGTATATAGGTTAAACAGGGCCGGCCGCCGTGTGGTCAATCCGTCTATAAAGCCTTCGATCATATGGCTGGGATTGGCCAGGGTAGCCTGCATAACATAGGTGGTGCGATGGGCCATACCGATCAAACCGATTTCCTTGCGGTATTCTTCCTTGCCTTTGATGGCTTTGCCGTATTGAGCCATATCGGAAATTTGCCCGAAAAAGCCTGATGTACAGGCCTGGCCGCCGGTGTTGGAATAGACTTGTGTATCGAGCACGATCACCTTAACCGGTTTACCTGAGGCCATCAGGCGGGACAAATTCTGAAAACCGATGTCATACATGGCGCCGTCGCCGCCAATGGCGGTAACAGGCGGGCAAAGGGCCCATTCTTCATCGCTGAACTGATGCCAGTTAAAATAGGTGAAAAATTCGGGGTGTTTATTCGGATCGTATTTGCCGGAAAGTTCCAGCTCGGCCATGCGGATGGCCTTGAACCCTTCGGCCATTTTTGCCATGTGGCCTTCAAACACACCCATGGCCATGGAAGGACTGTCCTGAAACAGATGGTTGGCCCACGGGAACGGATAGGGGTTAAACGGATAGGTGCTGCCCCAAACGGACGAACATCCGGTGGAGTTCAGGATACCCATGCTGCTGCGTCCTTTACCCGTTGTGCCTTCGGTGTAACGCCATTTCAATTTTTTCAATTTGGCCATCAACTGTGTGACGCGTTGCAGCCATTCCTGATCAATGGGTTCTACCTCCCCGCTTTGTTCCAGTTGCCCGGTAATTTTTGCCAGGGTCAGGTCGCCGTTATGCATGCTGTTGACAACCTTTTCCATGGTGTCGGAATCACTGATGTCAACGGTTTCCATCAGTTTAAGCTGAATGTGTTTTTCCAGACGACGGATCAGTTCGTCCAGATATTTAATGTGTTTTTCCACGCGCGGTTGCATCAACGCTTCCACGGTGGCGGTAAACAGGTGAATTACGGATTTTTCGGAACACCCCAGGCAGGCGCCGTCACCGCTGGCCAGAGCCTGATACACTTCTTTCTTTAACAGAATGGTGTCCAGTACCCCGATTTTTTCTTCCAGATTATCCACGCGGATATATTGATCGGGCGTGCTGGGCAGGTCTTGCCAGAGTTCCCAGTTTTTACGCAACAGGTTAATGGAATCTTCCGTTTGAGTGACGGGATGCAGCGCGTCGTCGTTACATACTTCCACACATTCCATACATCCTTTACAGGTGTAGGGATTTATGGTAATGCTGAACAAACCGCCGCTGTTTTTTTGTTTCTTTTCGGGCAGATCGTAATAGGGGCGTGTCAGGGCCAGCTTAAAGTCGCCCAGTTCATCCCAAAACCATTCAAATTCTTTTTTAAGAACGGTTAATTCATTGCCTTCGAGTTTACTTTCTTTGATGGTAGTTTCTATGGCTTTTTGTAACAGCGGGTGCACCGGATCCGTATTGGACGCTTCATTCAACAGGGGGCGTACTTTGGCTTCCAACTGACGGACAGCTTTCGGTAGAAAACTAAGGGCGCCATGCTGTTTTTTTACCCGTTTTAACACGGTGTCCAAAATGCCGTAAAGCGTGGAAACCAATCCCGGTATGGCGGTATCCGGGCAGGCTGAGTAGCAGGCTCCGCAGGCGGTACAGTTTTCCGGTACCCATTCGGGATGTTCAAACCGGATGCCCGTCATATCGCGGAAAACACCCGTGACGGCGGGCATCACACTCAGGCCGATAAACGGATCGGTGATGTTATCGTTACCGTTACCGCGGATGTAAAAATTACCTGTTTGTTCCCAAAAACGATGGATATCCGATAAGGGAGCCTTACCGGCCGGCAGACGCTTCAGCATGCTGGGCATGGGTACTTCACGCACGGTTTCCGCCGGCGTTGTGTCGTTGTCGGTTAAGGTCATGTCGGTAATTTCATGCACTTCGGTAAAACCGCGCTTCACCACGCGCATATTGTCATCCACAACCCGTTGGCCCTTGGAGCCGAACTTATGTTCCAGTTGTTTATGGATGGCATCCAGCAGCTTTTTCTCATCCATGCCGGTTTGCTGCATCACGGGCGAGGCGGCGAAAAAGGCGCCCTGGAAGGCGATGCCCTGCATCCGCAATTGCAATTCGGGATCGGTGGCCTCTTCCCGTGCGATTTTAAAGCCGTCCAGATAATAGACCTTGATGTTGCGATCCACGATTAATTGCCGGTAGCGTTTGGGAATGGATTGCCATACCGCTTCAGGAGTATCCAGCTCGCTTTGAATAATGAACACGCCGCCGTCTTTTAATCCGGCGATGGCATTGGTGTGTTTAAAAACATTGGGATCGGGTGATAATACCACATCCACATAATAATATTCACTGTTTACACGAATCGGTTCCGGCGCGGCCGAGAGATAGTAGGTTGTGGGCTGCCCTTTCTTTTCCGAGCCGTATTTGGGGTTGGCCTTAATATGATAACCCAGCAGGTCGAACAAGGTCATGGCCAGGTTTTTACCGGTGGTAATGGCGCCCCAGCCGCCCACGGAATGGAAGCGGACGGTAATGCTGCCATCGGGCATCAGGTTGGGGTTCTCGGAACCATGTACGGCCAATTCCTTAACATGGGGATAATATTCCTCGATTTGTTCCTGATAAATTTGCTGTTTGGGGGTAAAGGCGGTTTCCCGGATAAAATCGATAGACAGATAAAACATCTTTTTATGATCGCCGTCGGGCAGCATATTTTCGATGGTGCCAATCAATCCTTCCGGTTGCAGATCGCGGCTGCCCATGCCAAAGGAGCCGGAATAGAGTTCGGGCATATCGTTCAGTTTATATACCGGCAGGTCGGGATGAGGCAGGGCGTCTTTTTTTGCCGCGCCGTTTTCCACGCATTTATTTAAGGTGTCGCGAATTTCACGCATAATAGGCAGGTCGGCGGCCAGGGGTTGGTCCAGACGTTCCAGCACGGCCACGCCTTTGCGGCCTTTTAGAATTTTGGCCAGCAGATCACCGGGGAAAGGACGGAACATCACCAAGTCCACTACGCCAACTTTGATTTTACGGGTTTTGCGCAGATAATCGGCAACCACTTCCGCGCTGGGGATAATACTGCCCTGTCCCACGATCAGATAATCGGCGTCATCGGCTTTATACGTCATGACGCGGTCATAGCGGCGACCCGTAAGCTGATAATATTCTTCAAAGGCCTGCTCGCTCAATTCTTTGATATGATCAAAAAAGTAAGGGCGTTGGGCCGCCACGCTTTGCATGTAGGAGTCCTGGTTTTGCACGATACCGGCCATAACCGGGTTATCCACATCCCACAGCTCGGGAATCCGGCGGCGTGTATCACCGTAAATGATTTTTTGCGCCGGCGTGGGTGTTGGAATGATATCATCGGGTTTACCGAGATATTCGGCAATCAGTTCGCGTTCCGGCAACATAAAGGATTCGATCAGGTGCGTGGTTAAAAAACCGTCCTGGGCGATAATGCCGGGTGTCAGGGAAAGCTCGGCAATGCGGTGGGCGATGATGTTCAGGTCGGCCACATGTTGGGCGTTTTTGGCAAAAAGCTGGAAAAAGCCCGTATCGTCCACGGCGTGATAATCATCATGACCGGCGTGTACATTAAGCGTGGCCTTGGTCATGGCGCGGGCGCCCATGTTAAGTACATAGGTCAGCCGCTTACCCACGGCGGCGTACAGGGACTCGTGCATATAGGCAATGCCCTGTCCGGAAGAGAAGTTGGCGGCGCGCAGGCCGGTCATGGAAAGTCCGGCCGTCACGGCAGCGGCGGCGTGTTCACCTTCCGGTTCAATAAAAATCAACGGCCGTCCGGAAATATTGATATGACCCCGGGCCGCGTTTTCCGCCCAATATTCCCCCATCTGGGTGGAAGGCGTAATAGGATAGGCGCCGGCCGCGTCGGTGGATTCGCGTTCACACATAATGGCGGCGGTATTACCGTCCATCGCTACCCGGCGACCGGTGTATTTGAATGTCATTTTTTCTTTTGCCATGATAAAACCTCTTTATTTGGGTAATTTGTTTCGTTTTAAGTGGGAGCATCCGTTCGGGCACTTGTGCGAATAACCGGCCGGGCTTTGGGCCCGGTGATTTTTCCCTTTTGCGGATGCAGATAAACGATGGCGCCGGTGGGGCAGCGTTCCATCGGTTTAGTGGTATCCTGATAGTTCCGGTAGTCGATAACCGGCAGATTTTCTTTCATGACGATCATCTGGTCAGGGGCATCCATGGCGCAGCGCCCGCAGGCGGTACAGGCCACTTTGCATTCTTCCAGAATTTCATCGCCGGCTTCCAGGTTTTTACAGTTGATCCATAAACGATGACTAACGGGATGAAGGGATAGCAGGTCTTTGGGGCAGGCGACAACGCAATCGCCACAGGCGGTGCATTTATCTTCGTTAATAACAGGCAGGTGAAAAGCGTTCAGTTTAATCGCGTCAAAATCGCAGGCATCCACGCAATCCCCAAGACCCAGGCAGCCCCAAAAGCACTCTTTGCCTCCACCGGAGACAAGGGAGGCTGCCTCGCAACTTTGCAGGCCTTGGTAGCGGGCGCGGTTTCTGGCAACATTGATGCCGCCGCCGCAGGCCAAACGGGCCACTTGCTTCTCGCTGGCGCCCACATCCACCCCAAGAAAGGCGGCAATTTGCTGACGGCCCTCGTCGCTGCTTACGGTACATTTACCGGGCAACGCTTCCTCACGCACCAGCGCCTCGGCAAATGGCCGACAGCCGGGATAGCCACAGGCGCCGCAATTGGCATGGGGCAACATCTCTTCCACTATATCTATGCGCGGGTCTTCCTTAACCTGAAGTTTTTTATAGGCGATAATTAATAAAAGCGCCAGTACGACGGTTAATCCGCCCAGCGCTCCAAGTGCGGTCAAAATAAGCATCTCCACCACCTTAATATCGTTTGAATTACTGCTTAAGGCTTCGGAGGATGGTTGGAAAAGGACTATAATGCGGGAAGTTTTACGGTCTTTTTCCAACCCAAATATAAGAATAAAAACCGGCTATTCAAACCACTTTTTGAGTTTTTTATGATATTTATGTCTGAATTGTGGTTTGAGGCCGCGGGATGTTTTTCCGGAGAGACAAAAAAGCATAATAGCCACGGGCGCGCATTATGTTGGATATAAATCTCTCCAGATATTAACTTTATTATTCCGGTACAAGCAATACGGAATTTTATCTTTCTAAAAAATTTGAGGATACCTGTTATGAGCAACGCCAAAATTTTATGGACTAAAACAGACGAAGCGCCTTATCTGGCCAGTTTTGCCCTGTTGCCGGTGGTAAAAGGTTTTACGCAAAGCGCGGGCATCGAAGTGGAAACCCGGGACATTTCCCTGGCCGGGCGTGTGTTGGCCAATTTTCCCGAACGGTTGCGAGACGATCAAAAAGTAAACGATGATTTGAGCGCCTTGGGACGGTTGACGCAGGACCCGATGACCAATATCATTAAGTTGCCCAATATCAGCGCCTCTATACCCCAGTTACAGGCCACCATCCGGGAATTGCAAAACCAGGGGTATGATATCCCCGATTACCCTGAAGAGCCGCAAACGGACGAAGAGCGCGTTTTGCAGAAACGGTTTGCCGTTGTACTCGGTTCCGCGGTCAATCCTGTGTTACGCGAAGGTAACTCAGACCGGCGTCCCGCCGCGGCGGTTAAAAAATTTGCCCGTAAATACCCGCATAAGATGATGAAACCCTGGCCGGCATCGGGTTCCAAAACCCGGGTGGGGTATATGAAGGAAGGCGATTTTTACGGTAGTGAAAAATCCATCACTGTGGAAAATGAGACCACGGTGCGGATTGAATTTGTCGGTCAGGACGGCCAATCCGTTATTTTGAAGGAATCCCTGCCATTGCAAAAGGATGAAGTGCTGGACGCCGCCGTTATGAGTGTAAAGGCCCTGCGTGATTTTTATGAAGAAAAAATTGAAGAAGCTCAAAAAGAAAATTTATTGCTTTCCCTGCATCTTAAGGCCACTATGATGAAAGTGTCCGATCCGGTGATGTTTGGTCATGCCGTTTCGGTTTTTTATAAGGACGCACTGGAAAAACATGCCGATACCCTGAGGGAAATCGGCGCCAATGTGAACAACGGCCTGGCGGATGTTTTACGTAAACTGGACAAATTGCCGGCCGAACAAAAAGCGGAAATCGAAGCGGATATCATGGCCGTGTATGACAAGCGCCCTGCGTTGGCCATGGTGGACAGCTCAAAAGGGATAACCAACCTGCATGTGCCCAACAACATCATCATAGACGCCTCCATGCCGGTGGTGATCCGCGACGGTGGCAAGATGTGGAACAAAGACGACGTCCTACAGGATACGCTTGCCATGATTCCCGACCGTAGTTATGCAACCATTTATCAGGAAGTGGTTGAAGACTGCCAGCGCAACGGCCAATTTGACCCCTCCCGGATGGGTTCGGTTTCCAATGTGGGACTGATGGCCAAAAAAGCCGAGGAATACGGTTCCCATGACAAAACCTTTATTGCCGGGGCGCCGGGCACCGTACGCTGTGTGGACGCTGACGGGCGGGTATTGCTGGAACAACCGGTGGAAACCGGAGATATCTTCCGCATGTGTCAGACTAAGGATATAGCGGTGAAAGACTGGGTGAAGCTGGCTGTCAATCGTGCCCGTGCCTCGCAAACTCCGGCTATTTTCTGGTTGGATGAAAACCGCGCGCACGATCGTGAAATTATCCGTAAGGTGGAACGCTATCTCGGGGATCATGATGTAAACGGTCTGGATGTGCGTATTATGCGGCCCGTGGAAGCCATGCGTTTCGCCCTGGACCGCATCCGTCGCGGTGAAGACACCATAGCGGTCACCGGCAATGTGTTAAGGGATTATCTTACCGATTTGTTTCCCATCCTGGAACTGGGAACCAGTGCGCGCATGTTATCCATTGTGCCTCTGCTTAAAGGTGGCGGTTTGTTTGAAACCGGCGCCGGCGGATCGGCACCCAAGCATGTACAGCAGTTCCTGAAAGAAGGGCATCTGCGTTGGGATTCTCTGGGCGAATATTGTGCTTTGGTGCCTTCCCTGGAGATGATTGCCGATAAAACGGATAGTAAAAAAGCTGCCGTGCTGGCCAAAACCCTTGATGATGCCATCAGTGCTTATCTGGAAAACGGTCGCTCGCCCTCGCGTAAAGTAAATGAACCGGATAACCGTCATGCCACTTTTTATATTACTCTGTACTGGGCCCGCGCGCTGGCCGCTCAGGAGGAGGATGAAGTTCTTAAGGCAAAATTCGCCCCCCTTGCCAAAGCGTTAGCGGAAAATGAGAGCGTCATTCATGAAGAATTGCTGAGCGCACAGGGGCAGCCGGTGGAAATAGGAGGTTATTATCATCCCGATGAGACATTGATTGACAAGGCAATGCGCCCTTCGCCCACGTTAAATCGTTTATTAAGTACCCTGTAATTATGGAAAAGGCCGGTGTTTCACCGGCCTTTTTGTTTATATTGAGGTAAAAAACGTGTTGCGCTTCAAGATAATGGGCAATGTTGTATTTGAATAAATATTTTAGTGTTACAGGGTATTTGTTTTATATTGCTGTTAAAATCCATATCGGTAGCATTTACATTGTCGTATCGTGAAAACAAAACTGATTAACATTTTTATACATCCGGCCACGCTGAGTCTGGTTTTTAGCATTATTATTATTTATCTGTTGCCCGTGCGTTTTGATCCGTATGTGATTGAACAAGTGGATAAAAAACGTCTCAACACAGGGGTATGGAGCTACTATGTGGATTTGGACGGGGATGGCGTAAGTGAGCGCATTGAGATGAATGAAAACTATAATGACAATCTGGCCGTGCTGGTGTATAAGGATGAGGCGATCGTTAATCAATGGAATATGTATGGTAAAAAAGTGCATGTGGGCGCCCCATTTTGGGGTGATGTGGATAATGATGGTAGTCTGGAGTTGTTTTTTGCCACCTGGCATCATGATTCAATTTACATCCATTGTCTGAATCCCCTGCAGGGACGTTATTATTTACAGGATCAGGCCATATTTCCCTATAAGCCGGATGGCATCAATGACTGGAGTATTCATATCGCGGGGGTTTATAACACAACGCCCGGTGGTCTCAATACTCTCGTTTTTTCCACGGTAGCGGGGCTTTCTGCCCGCCCGCGGCGTATGTTTGCCCTGGACTTCGATAACGAAACCCTTTATATATCGCCACCAGGCTGCATCAACTGGCTTAATCCGTTTGGCGTGCAAAGCGGCGATCCCGGTCAATTTGTCTTTACGGGTAATACACAGGCGGTCGCCAATTGCGACACCACGGACGCGTACAGCGATATCCATTCCTGGTTTGTATTACTGGATAAACGGATGCATTTTAAATTTTCTCCGGTAAAAGTGGGCAATTATCCCTCTAAATTAGATGTCGCCACCATGCCCGTCAATCATAAAAATAATTATATCTTGCTTAATGATTATAAAGGAACCGGGCGGTACCACAGTTCCCTGCTCCTGTTCTCGCAACAAGGTGAAAAAATTTTGGAGCGCACCTTATCTTATGATAAACATGTGAAAGAAATTTCAATAAAAAGGATTGGCCGTCATGTATATCTGATTATGAATAACGGACGTGTGGAAGAAATTGATGTTAATCTGAATCGGCGGGAAGTGGCGCAATTGCCACCGTTAGGCAGCGTTAGGCCCATCGAATTTGATCTTGACCGGGACGGTCGCGTGGAACTGGTGTTTTTCGATGCGGAAAAACAAAATCTGATTATTACCCGTAATAATTTCAGTGATCCGGCGATTTTTGATCTGGGAATGTTTGAAAACCTGCATAATGCCTCCCTTAAGCAAGATGCCTACCATCGGGCCAATCTGGTGTTGAATATCGATTCCCATGCTTATGTGCTGCATTACGGATACAATCCCTTTTATTTGTTTCAGTATTTACTGGCCTTGTTGATTTTTGGTGTAATTTATGCGGCCTTTTTTCAGATGAATAAACAACAAAAGGCGCGTGCCGAAAAAAAATACATTAAGGAAAAGGAGATCGCCGAATTACAGCTTCGATCCATAAAAAACCAATTGGACCCCCATTTCACACTCAATATCATTAATACCATAGGCAATCTCTTTTACAAACAGGATAAGGAAAAGGCGGATTACCTGTTTGGCAAATACAGCAAATTGCTGCGGACGACCATACTCGGTTCAGACAGTATCTGTAATTCACTGGAGGCGGAAATTGCCTATGTGCGCAACTATCTCGAACTGGAAAAATACCGTTTGGGAGAGCGGCTGTTTTATGAGATTGTCATAGATGATAATGTGGACCTGCAGTATAATATTCCTAAAATGTTGATTCATACGTTTGTTGAAAACGCCTTAAAACATGGTGTGCGGCGTTTAAAGAAACAAGGGTGTATAATGATAGAAATTAAAAAAGAGTCGGATGTTTGTCTGGCTATCATCCGGGACAATGGCATCGGGCGACAAGCCGCGGCCCAATATGCCGGGGAAAGCACCGGTAAAGGGCTTGAAATTTTGGATAAAATTCTCGATCTCTATTATGATACGCAAAAAGTACG
>RFFS01000092.1 GCA_003696775.1 Calditrichota bacterium | reverse complement strand
TTACACCCCAATCACCACCCACTACATTCATTTATCATTTGTCATAATTCATATCTCAGATCTCATATCTCATTTGTCCTTTGTCATTTGTCATTTGTCATTTGTCATATTAAACCTCCATGCCGATTCCACAATTTGCCGCAGGTCGCTATATTGCGGTTGCCAGCCCAGCTCCTCCCGCGCCTTTTGCGCCGAAGCGACCAGAATGCCGGGATCACCGGCGCGCCGGGAGCCGGTTTGAATGTTCAAATCCTTGCCGCTTACTTCCTTGACCATGTCGATCACCTCCCTGTTGGAAGAGCCCTTTCCTGTTCCCAGGTTATAAATGGCCGCCGGACGCTTTTCCAGATGGGCAATGGCCCGGATATGGGCATCGGCGATATCGGCCACATGGATGTAATCGCGGATGCAGGTGCCGTCGGGTGTATCGTAGTCATCGCCGTACAGGGTAAATGTGTCGCGCCGACCCAGCGCTGTTTGCAGTAGCAAAGGAATCAGATGGGTTTCCACATCGCGGTCTTCCCCGTGATGCGTGGTGGCGCCGGCGGCGTTGAAATAACGGAAGATGGTATAACGAAAACCATACGCCTGGCCATACCAGGCCAGGGCCTGTTCCATCATCAGCTTGCTCAGCCCGTAGGGATTGATGGGCGCCGTCGGATGTTCTTCGGTTATGGGAATGTGAATCGGCTGACCATACACCGCTGCGGTGGATGAAAAAATAAGGCGGCTGCAACCGGCCGCGCGCATGGCCTTAAGCAGATGAAAGGTTTGCGCCACATTATTCTGAAAATAGTGCTCCGGATCGCTCATCGACTCCCCCACCAACGAGGCGGCGGCAAAATGCATCACCACATCCACGGCGTTATCGCGCAACAAGGCCGTTATCCGCTCCACATCGCCAACATCGCATTGCACAAAGCGGGCATCCCGGGGTACATGCGCGCGTTTCCCCGTGCTCAGATTATCAACGACAATGACCGTGTCCCCGCGTTCCAGCAACTGTTCGGCTACCACACTGCCGATATACCCGGCCCCGCCGGTTACCAGTATTTTCATTTTTTATTTTGTATTTTTTATTACAAAAAACTTTCCCGATACCAGGCCACCAGCTTTTTCACCCCGTCTTCCACCGGTGTCCGCGGATTATAGCCCAACAATTTCCGCGCCTTGGAAATATCGGCATAGGTTTCCATCACATCCCCCGGCTGCATTTCCATCGGGTTCAGGATCGCCTCGCGCCCCAGTTCCTTTTCAAACAAAGCGATCAGTTCACGCACGGAAATGGTTTGCGATTCGCCGAGATTAAAAATTTCAAATCCGGACACCCGCTCTATGGAGCGGATCACCCCGTCTATGATATCATCAATATAGGTGAAATCGCGACGCGGCTTGCCGTGCCCGTACATATTTATGGGCTTGCCTTCGATGATCGACTTGCAAAATTTAAACATCCCCATATCGGGGCGGTTGCGGGGGCCGTAAACAGTGAAAAAGCGCAGGGCAAAAATATCCAGTCCATACAAATGATGATAATTATGACAGATCAATTCGCCTGTTTTCTTGGAAGCGGCATAGGGCGAGATAGGAAAATCCACATTATGCGTTTCCTTAAAGGGCACGTTGGAACTGTTGCCGTACACCGAAGATGACGAGGCGTACACCACTTTTTTGATACCGTGCAGCCGGCACTCTTCCAATATGTTAATCGTGCCGTTTACATTAACATCAAAATAGGCGCGCGGCAAACGGATGGAGGGCCGCACACCGGCCTTGGAAGCCAGATGCACCACCACTTCAAAATCATTTAAGGTAAAAATCTCCGTGATATTTTCACTGTCGCGCAAATCGATTTCATAAAGAGAGAAATTGTCCGATTGTCGGGCTTTTTCAAGATTTTTACGCTTGATGGAAATATCGTAAAAGGGACTGAAACTGTCGATTACCGAAACACGATGGCCCATGGCCAACAGTCGGTCTGTTAAGTGCGAGCCGATAAACCCGGCGCCGCCGGTCACTAAAATATGCACAAAATATCCTTTATGTTAAGCCCGGCTCCCGTGAAAAGAATGTGTTGCGCCTCCTTACAGCCCCAATTGTATGAAACCGGTCGGCCGTAGCATGAAAAAGACAAAGGGGCGCCCATGTTCTTTAGCATGGAAAAAGAACCCCAAGAGTCGAAAACAATGTTTTTTGAATAAACTTCATACCGGTGAGGATTGAGTCAGGCAGGATTGGGCGTGGCTTCGCCACGTCGGGTGTCAAAGCCGATGATAATTATCGTTAAAACAAGCGTGAAGTTTACCATTTAAATGCCTATTTTTCAAGGAATTATTTCACTCTTTTTTTATAGCGGATAAGGACGTGTTGATTTTATCTGGAATCCGATGAAGCGGCATAATATACTATCCATTTCCCATGCCGTTCGTTTAACATTTACCATGCCAACCGGACGCGGCGCAGTATCCTTTGCATTATCGCCATTTTCCAGCACAATGTAGATAAAAGGATGAGAACCACAAAGGCACGAAGACGCTAAGTGTTTAAAAATATACTA
>RFFS01000009.1 GCA_003696775.1 Calditrichota bacterium | reverse complement strand
GAGATACGCGCCTTGATCCATACCCTGGAGCAACGCTTAAACGCTTCCGAAACGGCGCAAGGGATTTTAAATGCCGCGGAATATAAAAACGAAGTGAGCGCCCGCATGCGTCTTGGCGATGATTATCTCACCGGTACTTTTGACCGCATGCAAAAAGACGCCCGGGGTCAGTGGGAAATCATCGACTATAAAACCAACCGGATCAACGCGGAACAACTGCAGGCCGCCGGCGCGCATTATCATGTGCAAATGGAAGTATATGCCTTGTTGTTGTCGGCCTTGTTTCCCGGCCAATCCGCTTACCGGGTATCGCTTTACTTTCTGGAACCGGATCGGCTGTACAGCCGTAGCTACACCCCCGGTCAACTTGAGGAACAGCGTCGTTTTTACGCCGCCACGATCCGCGATATCAAGGCGCGATTTCCCTTGGTCGATTAAAACGCCTACACACCCGTCAGCCGTACCAGCCATAAACTCAAATCCGGCCAGTAGGTGATGATCACCAGACTAATCAGTAAGATCACCAAAAACGGGATGGTGGCGCGGTACAGTTTCATCACCGGTTGTTCAAAGCGAATGGAGGCGATGAACAGATTCATGCCCACGGGCGGGGTGGAATAGCCTATGCCGAGGTTGGCCAGAAAGATGATGCCAAGATGCACGGGATCGATGCCAAATTGTCCGGCAATGGGAATGATCAACGGCGCCACCACCATAATGGCGGAAAAGATATCCATCATGGCGCCCACCACCAGCAGGAAGAGATTCAACAGCAACAGAAAGCCCGTGGGTGTATCCACAAACCCTTTCATCGCTTCCAGAATAGCCATGGGGATTTCCGCGTCGATCAGGTAATTGGCCAGCCCCAGGGCCGCGCCCAGGATCACCAGAATGCCACCGACCATAATCATGCTTTCCCGCGCTACACGTGGTAAATCTCGGGTAAGAGAAATATCCTTATAAACAAACACTTCGATGATCAACACATAAAAGGCGGTAACGGCCGCCGCTTCCGTGGCGGTAAACAGTCCGCCGTAAATCCCGCCGAGAATGATCAGCGGCAGGGGGATTTCCCAGGCGGCTTCGCGCAGGCTTTTTTTCAGTTCCCGCTTATCAAAAGTTTGTTTTTTTTGACCGGCGTTTTGATGACGCATGGCCCAAATGCTGTAAACGGATAACAGAACCACCATTAAAGTGCCGGGTAATATTCCGGCGGTGAACAGTTTATCGATACTGGTGGAGGATACCAGACCATACAGAATAATCGGCAGGCTGGGCGGGAACAACAATCCCAGATTGCCGGAAGCGGTTAACATGCCCAGGCTGAATTTTTCGGGATATTCGTCGTCCATCAAAGCGGGCAGCAACAGGCCGCCCAGCGCCACAATGGTCACGCCGGAGGCGCCGGTAAACGCGGTGAATACGGCGCAGGAGATCAGGGTAACGATGGCCAGACTGCCCGGCATCCAGCCCAGCAGAGCGCGGGACAGGTTGACCAGACGTTTGGGGGTTTGGCTTTCAGCCAGCAGATAGCCGGCAAAGGTGAACAGTGGGATGGCCAACAGCACCGGTTGTCCGGCCAGCCGGTACAATTCGATAATCATGGCCGATGTGTCGATGTCGGCGGCGGTAAAAGCCATCAGGGCAATGGCGGAAATGATGATAAACAACGGCGTGCCGAACAGGGCCAGGGCCGCCAGTATTACGGCGATTATCCAAACATCCATCAGGCCTGCCCTCCTTCCGCCTGACGCGCTTCGCTGACTTTGATCAAAGCTTCGATAACAAAACGGACGCCCATCAGGGCAAAGCCGACGGGAATGATGATCTGAAAATACCAGGCGGGTACATCGTTAAAGGCGGTGGTGGCGTAAGCGCGTTCTTCCATCACAAAGGTCCAGGCCGCCTTCACCAGATAAACCGTTACCGTCGCGGCGACCAGGTCAATGAAAGCCTGGACATAATTTTTTAACGGCGGTTTCAGGTAGCGCGCAAAAATATCCACATTGATATGTTTACCGTCGCGCGTGGCCAGCGAGGCGCCGATAAAACCGACCCACAGCACCAGATGACGCAAAAAGATATCGCCCCACAATACGCCGCTGTCGAACAGTAAGCGCAACATAACCTGGACAAAGGCGCCCAGAACCATTATCAGGATAATGGTAAATAAAACGCCGCTTTCCACGGCGGCCACGCCGTCATTAAGTTTTTTAATCCATTTCATGCCTGTTCTCCCGTGCCAAACGGGAAATGTAGGATGTTTGGGGGAATGTTTCAAATGTTGAGGGTATCGGGCGCGCATCCGTGTAACAATACATACGCAAAGAATGGGATTTTGTCTATAATTTTGGTTTAAAGGACATGGAAAGTCAAAAAGTTTTATTGGATGATCCTGATTGTTTGCGTTATAAAAAGGGGAGCCCGGCTCCCCTTTTATTTAGTTGTCAAAAATCAGATCGGTGAGTTCGTCCACTTCCTTTACAAAGTGGAAGGTCAGATCTTTGATGTTGGCTTTGGGGATATCGTCCAGGTCCTTTTTGTTACGCGCCGGTAAAATGATTTCTTTGATCCCCGCGCGTTTGGCGGCCAGCACTTTTTCCTTGATGCCGCCCACGGGCAGCACGGAACCGCGTAAGGTGATTTCACCGGTCATGGCCAGTTCTTTTTTTACCGGCCGGTTGGTGTAAAGCGACAACAGGGCGCTGAACATGGTGATCCCCGCGCTGGGGCCGTCTTTGGGGATGGCGCCCGCCGGCACATGCACATGGGTGTCAAATTGTTCATAAAAGTCTTCATCCACACCATACGCGCCGGCATGGGCCCGTAAATAACTCAGCGCCGCCGAGGCGGATTCCTTCATCACATCCCCCAGCTTACCGGTCAGCGACAGTTTCCCTTTGCCCTTCATTTTGGTGGCTTCGATAAACAGGATATCGCCGCCCACGGGCGTCCAGGCCAGACCGGTGGCCACGCCGGGCCGTGCGACCCGCTCCGCCACATCGTAATCGAAACGCTCCGCGCCGAGATATTTGGGAACGGTTTTAGCCGTAATGGTATATTTTTTGGACGAGTTGGTTTCCACGATTTCACGCGCCACGCCGCGAATGATACCGGCCAGTTCCCGTTCCAGATTGCGCACGCCCGCTTCGCGGGTGTATTTGCCGATGACCATTTGCACCGCCCCGCGGCTGATGGTCACCCTGTCCGGAGAAAGACCGTGATTTTCCAATTGCTTGGGAATCAGATATTTTTCGGCGATATGGATTTTTTCTTCCTCGGTGTAACCGTTAATTTCAATCACTTCCATCCGGTCGCGCAGCGCCGGCGGAATGGGATCGATCATGTTGGCGGTGGCGATGAACATCACCCGGGAAAGGTCAAACGGCACTTCGAGATAATGATCGGTAAAGGTGTTGTTTTGCTCCGGGTCCAACACCTCCAGCAAAGCCGAAGAGGGGTCGCCGCGAAAATCCATGCCCAGTTTATCCAGCTCATCCAGCATGATGACCGGGTTATTGGAGCCCACTTTTTTTATTTCCTGAATGATGCGACCCGGCAACGCGCCCACATAGGTGCGGCGATGTCCGCGTATTTCCGCCTCGTCGCGCACTCCGCCCAGGGAAAGACGGGAAAACTTACGGTTCAGCGCCCGGGCGATGGAACGGCCCAGACTGGTTTTACCCACTCCCGGCGGGCCTACAAAACAGAGGATGGGGCCCTTCATATCGCTTTTAAGCTGCCGGACGGCCAGGTATTCCAGGATGCGTTTCTTTACCTTTTCCAAACCGTAATGATCGGTGTTTAATATCTCCCCGGCGCGTTTAATGTTCAGCCGGTCTTTGGTGGATTTTTTCCACGGCATTTCCAGCAACCAGTCCATGTAGGTGCGCGATACCATATATTCGCTGGCCATGGGCGACATCTTGGAAAGCCGTTTCAGTTCCTTTTCTGCCACCTTGCGAATATCCGCGGGCATTTTGGTCGCTTCCAGCTTTTCGCGCAATTCGTCTATTTCGCTGTTTTCATCCTCGTATTCGCCCAATTCCTTTTTAATGGCTTTCAACTGTTCGCGCAGATAATACTGGCGTTGCGTTTTATTCAGCTCGCCCTGTACTTCATTTTGGATTTTGGAACCGAGTTCGAGAATCTGAAGCTCTTTGTTCAACAGATAATTGACGCGTTTCAGACGTTCCGTTACATCCAGCGTTTCCAATAACTGCTGTTTTTCGGATACGGTAAAATTCACCTGGGAGGCAATCACGTCGGCCAGACGGGACGGGTCCTCGGTGTTCAAGACCATCACCCTGTGTTCGTTCGTCAGGTAGGGGGTATGATCCACGATTTTCTGAAAAACGTTCTTGACATTGTTGCTCAATGCCTCGGTTTCGATGTTTTCCGCTTCGCTAAGCGGCACATCGTCTTTTTGATAGACAGCCGCTTCAAAAAAGGGCTCGTCCCGTGTAAACTCCGCCACTTGAAAACGGTACAAGCCCTGTACAATAAGCTGTTCACTGCCGTCGGGCATTTTAAATTTTTTGAGGATCATGGCCGCCGTGCCCCATTCAAACAGGTCTTCGTAACCGGGCTCTTCGATGCGGCCGTCCTGTTGAGAAATCAGGCCGATGATTTTGGTTTCCTCATCAAGCTCATTCAATAGGTTAAGGGATTTTTCGCGTCCCACCGCCAAGGGGATAACCTGATGGGGAAAAACAACCGTGTTGCGCAATGGCATAACAGGTAAAATTTCGGCCACCGGATCAAGATTCATTTCATCCACTGAGTTTGCTCCTTCGTCACATTTTTTTTGGGATGGATTATTACAACAAAAACCATACCATTGCCGTATGGGCGACATCCCGGCTGATATTCTCAACCTTATCGGGTTTGTTAAAAGACATTTTGACACGTATGTGACAGATAGTTGTATTCGGCCATCCGGGACGGCAATTGAGTTGAACAGGCTTTTTAGTTGATCTCCCGTGCAAGATTTTTGTTTTAAATGATTGCCTGACGAGGACGGCTATCCGCGTTTTGAAGGGCCCGGTGTCGGCTTGCTTCCTTGTATATGTCCGTGTAATTTGATACATAACTTTTATGTCATGAATCATGCGATCCGAGCGGCGCTTTCCTTTCTTCAATAACGGAAATAGACATGAACAGAAAAAAAACGGTCTCCAATCTGTATATCGGCCTGATGTCCGGCACATCCTGCGATGGTCTCGATGTGGCCTGTGTGCGTTTTGGAGAGGGGGACCGGCCGGAAATGGAGGTTATTCGAACCGGCAGTTATGCGTACCCGCCGGCCATACGAGCGGAGCTGCTGGATTTTATCCGGGAAGGCGCGGCACGTTTTGAACGGGTAACCGTCATGCATGCGGCGCTGGCCCGTTTATGGGCGGGTTATATCAATGATTTTCTGGAAAAAGCCTCTTTGGCCGCCCGGGATATCCGCGCCATAGGCAGTCATGGCCAAACCATTTGGCATCAACCGCAAGAGGTGAACGTCCTGGGCATGCCCACCGCTTCCACCTGGCAAATAGGCGACATTTCCTTTTTAGCGTTGCATACCGGCATCAGCGTGGTGGGCGATTTCCGTCCGGCGGATATGGCCGTGGGCGGGCAGGGCGCTCCGTTGATTCCCTATTTTGATCACTTTTTCTTCAGCAGGCTTCAAAAGAATGTGGTGAGTGTTAATGTGGGTGGGATATCCAACCTGACTTTCATCGCCGCGGACAGGGAGGCCTCTTTTGATGCGGGCTTTGACTGCGGCGCCGGCAATATGCTCATCGATGCGGCCAGCCGTCACTATTTTAACGTGCCGTATGATAAAGACAGCCGACTGGCGCGCAAGGGGCGGGTTTCGGAAGCTTTGCTCGCCTCCCTGGATAAGGCCGATCATTTCCGCCGCCGGCCGGTTCCCCGCTCCACGGGAAGGGAAGATTATAACGATGCCTTTGCCGCGGAAATCTTTCGTCAGGTCGGGGGACTATCCGGTGAAGATGTGCTGGCCACGCTGACCCATTACAGCGCGCTGACCATTGTGGACGCCCTGGAGCGGTTTATATTGCCGCGTTCCCCGATCGACGCCGTTTATATTGGCGGTGGCGGCGCCGCCAACCCCTTGTTGATGGAAACGCTGCGCAGGATGATGACGCCCGTGCCGGTGGAATCCACCACACAACTGGGCCTGCCCGCCGATTTTAAGGAAGCCACCGCCTTTGCCCTTTACGCCCGTCAAACACTGGCGGGCATTCCGATAAATATACCATCGGCAACCGGCGCGCGTGAAGCAGTTCTATGCGGAAAAATATATGAGGTATTGTCATGAAAACAATTGCCATTGAACCTTCGATCCGGGAACGAACGGGACAGATGTTGTTTTTAAACATGATATTCAGCGGAATTGTCGTGGAACCCTCCGCGGCGTTTTATGAAACGGCGTTAGAAGATGTTACCCGTTATTTGAAGGAGAAATTCAGGGAGCAGCCCTTATCGGCTGATCCGGTGGTGTCGGCTGTGCGCCGCATGTACCGCTCCGTTGGCTGGGAACCCACCAAATACCGGCCATCCTCGGAAGCCCTGATGCGCCGCATCATTCGCGACAAAAGTTTGTATCGTGTTAACAATGTGGTGGATTTAGCCAATCTGGTTTCGGCGCGTTACCATATTCCCATGGGTTTGTATGATGAAGATAAGATTCATGGAAATATTATGCTGGATGTGGGACGCGAAGGGGAATTTTACGATGGTATCAGCCGTAAGGGAATCCGCGCGGAGGGAAAACTGATTTTACGCGATGAAGACGGGGTGTTTGGCAATCCCACGGCCGATTCGGCGCGAACAGCCATTAGCGAAAACACCAAAAAACTGCGCGCGCTCTTTTTTTGTCCGCCTCATACCGATGCGCAACACATCATGGCCATACGGGAAACGATGCAACGTTATTTTTCGGAATGTGGCAAACAGGTGGATATGGAGAGTGCGCTGGTAACAGGCGCTTAATGCTCTGAATCGGACTGAGAGGCCCTGGCTGCTTCCAGCAAATCCACATAAGCGCGTGATACCAGATGTTCTTCGGTGATATGCAACAATTCCATCAGTAATTCCACTTTTTCCAGGGTGTCGGCGCCATTGGCGTGGCCGTCGATGATTCCTTCGAGTTCGATATAAGTGCCCAGCCCTTCCACCACATCCAGATGGATGTGCACATTGTCGTACATCCACACCTGCCGTTTTTTTTCCACGACGCTACGTATGCCAAACATCTCTTCCAGAATGTCGGATGTGATATCGGGATCATCCACCGGTAACAAAACATAGGAAGAAGTGCGGGGCCCCTTTTGATTTTTACGGATATACGGTATCAGGCGCGCGCCGTCTTTGTCTTCACGTAATTTTAGCCGACCCTTCGGAACGTTGTAAAAGGTATCTGTTTGATGAAAGCTGCCCTTAAAGGGCAGGTTCATACGATTGATTACATCCAGAACGATGTCTTTGTCCGGGCAAAAAGCTTTGATCTCTATGTTTTGTGACATAAAATGTTTTCCGATTACCTGCGGTTTTTAATCGGCATTGATACCGAAATATTTATGAATATATTGTTTGTGATCTTTTTCCAACTGGGCGTAGCGCATCATGTGGTACAGTTTTTTAGTTTCGCGTTCTTTTTTGATAGCGAGATAACCGGGATCGGTCAGCGGAGCCGGCAGGTCAGCGATCACCCGTAGATTTCCGGCTTCCAGGCTGCCTTCCGTTACCGCGTAACGATCCAGGATGTTCAGCACGGTTTCCGCCCGGTAATCCCGGCGGTTTTTATAGGTGAGCTGTTCCTTGAACCATGCCATGCCCTCACCGTTCACACGCTCGTTGTCATAGCGCAGAATATTATAGGCGCGGTGATAAAATTCGGCGTCGGGGTTGTTCCAACGGATGAATTCCATGTGGATGTTTAAATCCTGTTGATCGTATAGTAACACGCATTGCGAGGGCCGGCCATCGCGCCCCGCACGCCCGATTTCCTGATAATACGATTCCAGGGAGCCCGGTGTCTGGGCATGAATGACAAAGCGGATATCTTCTTTGTCGATGCCCATGCCAAAAGCGTTGGTGGCCAGGATAAGGCTGTCGCTCTGTTGCATAAAGCGGTTTTGCACGGCCCTACGCTGATCCATGGATAAATCCCCGTGATAAGTCCGGTGGCGCACGCCGGCGGCGGCAAGCATTTCACTCATCCGTTCCAGGTCTTTGATCAATGTAAAATAGATGATGCCGCTGCCGGGAAAGGCGTGGAGCACATCGATGATGGCTGCCTTTTTTTCTTCATCGCCCCATAATTCAATGTTGCGCAGATGCAGATTCGGTCGTTCGATGCCTTCGTGAAATTGCAGGGTATCGGCGGCGGACAGATTAAGCTGACGCAAAATATCGTTTTGGACGTCGGGTGTGGCCGTGGCGGTCAGCGCAATGGTGGTCGGGTTGTTCATAAGGCGGCGAAATTCGGCCAATCGGGTGTAGTCAGGTCTAAAATCATGGCCCCATTCACTAATGCAGTGTGCCTCGTCCACCGCCAGTAAATCAATCCGGCGGTTCTGAATGATGTCGGTAAATTCCTTTTTGCGGAAGCGTTCCGGGGTTACATAAACGATTTTATACGCCCCTTTGCTTAATTGATCGTAGCGATGCAGGCGTTCTTTTTTATTCAGGGAAGAATTGATATAGACGGCGTCCACACCTTTTTTTTGCAGGACGTCCACCTGGTCTTTCATCAAAGCGATCAATGGGGATATGACCACCGTTAATCCGTTGAAGAGCAGGGCGGGAATTTGATAAAGCAGGGATTTCCCGGAACCGGTGGGCATGATGGTTAAGACGTTGTGCCCGGCCAAAACGGCCTCAATGATCTCTTGTTGGCGGCCGCGAAAGGCCTTGTGTCCAAAAACCTTTTGCAGGACGGCAAGCGCCCCGGCGGTTTGCGCGGGGGAATGGGATGGTCGGGTGATAATAATTCTCCTTTGTTTATAAGTTTTCCCAAAAACGCATCAGGGCCAGGCCCTGCCAAATATAATTCACGTGTATGCCCAGGGTGTCGCTGATGGCCAATACCCCTTTCCAAAAGGCACGGCTGATGAATGAGTCCGTAAAAAATGCGTACATCAAAATCAGGATGAGCAGGCCGGCCGTATCCTGAAATCGCTTCATCATCCTTGCGGGTAAAAAAGGCTCCAAAACGCCAAAACCGTCCAGACCCGGAATGGGCAGCAAATTAAACAGCGTTGAACTGATTTGTAAAAATACCAGCAGGGAAAGGGCCGGCATCAACAGGGGGGAAACAGGCCACCAACTTATGGGAATGATCAGCAAAAGAGCTATCAGGGCGTTGGCGGCCGGACCGGCCAGGGAAACCAGACTCAGCGCGCGTTTATCCCGAAACGCCGCCCGGTTAATATACACCGCGCCGCCGGGCAGACCTATGCCACCGGCAATTAGAAAAATCAATGGTAAAATAATGCTTAAAAAAGGGTGGGTGTATTGCAGAGGGTTGAGACTGAGATAGCCGTTTTCCTTAACGGATGTATCGCCGAAGCGGAAGGCGGTGAAGGCATGGGCCCATTCATGGAGTGCCAGGGAAACAATCCAACCGCAGGTTACGGTGGCAAAGGTGAGCACGCTTTGCGCGGATGGCAGGCGGGTTAACGCCGAGCCGAGTAACAACGTGAGCGCCAGCAAGCCGATAAATAGAGGATGTATGCGGGATAGTTTCACGAAGCCCTTTCTTCTGTTTTAAAATCATATCGGAACAGCGGCACGTTGGAGCCGTGTCGTTCCATCTCACCGTCCCGCCGGAAGCCGCATTTAATCAGAATACGGCGGGCAATGTCATTATCCGGGTCGGTGAGCGCATACACCACCGGAGCGATAGCCTGGCGCCTTGCCCGTTCCATTGCCATGCGGGCCGCGCGCGAGGCGAAACCGCGTCCTCGCCAGGTACGCAAAACGGAAAACCCCATTTCAACCGCCTGCTCCCGGCGGATGAGGCGCCGCATAAATCCGCATTGCCCCACGGGATCACCGGAAGGTGTTTCCATCACCCAAACACCGTAGCCATGGCGGATATAAGCCTCCTGTTGCTCATTCAGCCACTGGTTGGCCAATCGCCGGATCACCTCTTCGGGGTAAAAGGTCATGGCGCGGGATTCCGAAAAGAGGGTGTATAAAAAATCCGCGTCGTCACTTGTGTAAGGGCGTAAGCGCAGTTTCGGGTTTTGAAGCGTAAGGTTCATCAATTCCCGACGGCGGTGTTTAACAGAGCCGGGCCGGTCAATCGGAATGTGGTCCAGTCGTCCATGGCTACAGCGCCCAGTGCTTTATAAAAGCGGATGGCCGGGGTGTTCCAGTCCAAAACACTCCATTCTAACCGGCCGCAATCACGCTCCACGGCAATTTGAGCCAGCCGGCTAAGCATCGCCTTGCCGTAGCCTTTCCCGCGCCAGGCCTCATGAACGTATAAATCTTCCAGCCATATACCCGGCCGGCCTAAAAAAGTGGAATAATTATGAAAAAACAAACAAAAGGCGACAGGTGTATCTAGTTCAAAACCCAGCAAAACCTCGGCGTAAGGATGGTCGCCGAAAAGTGTTTTTTTTAAATGATCCTCGGTAGCGAGCACTTCATGGCTCAATTTTTCATATTGGGCCAGCGACCTGATAAATTCCAATATGGTGGCGGTGTCTTCCCTGACAGCCGGTCGAATGGTAATGTTCATAATTATACCTGATTGATGTTGCTGATGCGCAAAATATCTTATTTTTTTTCAAAGATGCAACTTTGTGTGACGGCGCGCGTAGTTTTCTGTATGTAAATTCATTACAATTTTCAACAGGACGTATTTCCCTCCTCTAATACGCCTCTGTTGCCCGTGTATTTCCCGGATACACGGGCTTTTTTGTACCATTTCCATCCTTAGCCCACGCGGACAGAATAAAACGGATCGTTTGTTGGTTTTAAATAATTCCTTAAATTGGCTGACACCATAAAAGGAGAAGAAGTCATGCCCCGTGTTTCCATAAGCCGTAAATTTGAATTTTCCGCCAGCCATCGCTATTGGCGCGATGAGTGGAGCGCGGAAAAAAATCAGCGTGTATTTGGCAAGTGCACCAGCCCGCACGGGCACGGGCATAATTATGAATTGCATGTAACCCTGACCGGCCCCATAGACCCGAAAACAGGGATGATCGTCAATCTGACGGAGGTCAAACGCCGGGTGGGGCACATTCTGGACGGATTCGATCATAAATATCTCAATGTGGACACACCATATTTTAAGGACCGCCTGCCCACCACGGAAAATCTTGCCCTGGTGCTGTTTGACCTGATACGTGACGAGTTGGAAAAGGATGGTTTTACCGTGCCGCGCATCCGTTTGTATGAACGGCATGATCTGTATGTGGAGGTCTGTTTATAATGGAGGCGCGGCGGGTTACTTTTTACCGGGTTTATGGTTTCAGCGCGGCGCACCGGTTGCATGCGCCCTGGTATGATGAAATGAAAAATTTCGAAATATACGATAAATGCAACAATATCAGCGGACACGGACATGATTATCGCGTGGAAGTGGGAGTAAGCGGTACCCCCGATGCCCGCACCGGTTTTATCATCGACCTGGTGGACATGGATAAAGCCGTGCAGAGCGTGCTGGATAAGCTCGATTACAAACATCTGAATAAGGAAGTGCCCTATTTCAGGGATCGCATTGCCACGTCGGAGCATTTAATCGGGTTTTTATGGCAGGAACTGGAAAAGGCTTTGCCCGCGGGTAAACTGTACCATATTAAATTATGGGAAACAAACAATAACTATTTTGAAATGGAAAGGAGCGCAACACGGTGAAGGAGTCGAAAACGGAACAGGCGGTGCGCCAAATTTTAACGGATATTGGTGAAGACCCTGACCGGCAGGGGTTGCAAAAAACACCGCACCGGGTGGCTAAAATGTACCGTGAAGTAACCGTCGGTTATCATCAGAATGTTGAGAAGTTGGTCAACGGCGCGATTTATGATGTGGACTACGATGAGATGGTGGTGGTCACCAATATAGAATTCTATTCCATGTGCGAACACCACCTGCTGCCGTTTTACGGGATCGCTCATGTGGGTTACCTGCCCAGGGGAAAGGTGATCGGTCTGAGTAAAATCCCGCGTATCGTGGATATGTATGCCCGTCGTTTGCAGGTACAGGAAAATATGACCCGTCAGATCGCCGATGCTCTTCACGAGATTTTGGCACCGCAGGGAGTGGGAGTGGTGGTCGAGGGCCGGCATATGTGCATGATGATGCGCGGTGTGCAGAAAGATCAGGCCAAGATGATTACTTCTACCCTGGTGGGTTCTTTTAAGGAAGATGAGAAAACCCGGGATGAATTTTTAAAACTGATTCGGAGCAGCCGTGCCAACCCCTTCTGATCTCGCGGTGATAAGCGGTGGCAGCAGCGGCATTGGCGCGGCCATCGGGCGGATGTTTTGCGAAGAAAACAAGGCCGTGGCGTTGCTGGCCCGTCGGGAAGAAAACCTGCGGGCCGTAAGCACCTACCTGCAGGCGGAAGGCGGCGACGCCCATCCGCTGGTCGTTGACGTTTCTCTTTCCACCGATGTGGAAAAAGTAAGCGCTTTTGTGAAAAAATTTAAAGGATCGCTAAAATATCTGGTTCATAACGCCGGACTGGCCCGCGTGGGTTCTGTTGAACATTTTTCGGTGGCGGACTGGAAACGCACCCTTGATGTGAATCTGACCGCGCCCTTTGTCCTGACCCGACATCTGTTGCCCTTAATGTCGCCAGACAGTCATATCATTTTTATCAATTCCGTGGCCGGAAAACAGACATTCCCCGAATGGTCGGCTTATTGTGCTTCCAAACACGGCTTGCGGGCCTTTGCCGATACACTGCGCAAGGAAGTGGCCGCGCGGGGCATAAAGGTGACAACCCTGTTCCCCGGTGCCGTGGATACCCCCCTGCACGATTCTCTGCCGTACGACTGGGAACGGGAAAAGATGCTGCAACCGACGCATGTGGCCGAAGCGGTGCGCTACATTATCCGACAGCCGTCTCAGGTTACGGTGCCGGAACTGGACCTGAGCCATAACGCGGGTCTTTTCTGATTTATCCCGTCAAACCGTAACGCATGGGGCGCGCAAGAGACGATACCGTTGTATCTGTTTTAACCCGTTTAATCATAACGGAAAGGTTTAAACCATGACATTCCGATATGCCCGACACACGGAAAATTTATCCGCCATTATTCAATTCTATACGGAAATAATAGGACTGAAAGTATTGGGAAAATTTGAAAATCATTCCGATTACAATGGTGTGTTTCCGGGATTCCCTGACAAGGATTGGCATTTGGAATTCACGGAATCGAAAGGCGGAGTGGAACATAAACCGGATAAAGATGACTTGTTGGTTTTTTATCTCCAATCCGCGGATGAATGGAATGATATGCGTGAAAAAATAAAAAAAAGGGGACTGCAATTTGAGCAGTCCCAAAACCCCTATTGGCAAAAAAACGGTTTGGAAATTTTAGACCCCGATGGTTTTGGGGTGATTCGGGCTATAAAAAATTGAATCAATGCGTCATTAAAAGGATGGCCCGTTTGTGTGGGTTGGGTCGTGTTCGGAACAGAGCCCTGCAGGACACCCGGTATGGGGCGGAAAAACTTTGTTTCCGGCGTTATTATGAAATCATTAAGGATGTCCATGAACCCTTTTGAATTAACCCGAATCATAAAAGAAAAAGCCCGCGCCCTGGGCTTTGACAAAGTGGGTGTGGCCGGGGCGGGGCCTTTGCCCAAAGCGGATTTTTTGAAAGAATGGCTAAGCAGGGGGCATCACGGGCAGATGACCTGGATGGAAAATTATGTGGAAAAACGCATGGATGTCCGCAAGTTGTATCCACAGGCGCGCAGCGTGGTGGCTGTGGCCATGAATTATTACACACCTTTTGAACACAATCCGGCGCCGGACAGCGCTAAAATTTCCCGCTATGCCTGGGGCAGGGATTATCACCGCATCATGAAAAAGAAACTGAAACATTTGTTAAGGGAAATACGGGAGCTGGACCCGGAACTGGATGGCCGGTTGTTTGTGGATACGGCGCCCATACAGGATAAATTGTGGGCGGAGCAGGCCGGCATCGGCTGGCAGGGAAAAAACACCAATATCATTTCACGGGAATACGGCTCCTGGTTGTTTTTGGGAGAACTGGTGTTGAACAGGGAATTGGTGTATGACCGGCCGATCAGGGATTTTTGCGGCAGTTGCACCGCCTGCATCGATGCCTGCCCGACCGATGCCCTGACACCCTATCGGCTTGCAGCGGAAAAATGTCTTTCCTACATCACCATCGAAATGTGGGATCGTCCCATACCGGCATCGATCCAATCCCGCATGGAAGGGTGGGTTTTTGGCTGTGATATCTGTCAGGATGTTTGCCCCTGGAACCGCTTTCAGAAACCATCGGAGGAGCCGGCCTACTATCCGGAAAACGCGAATCACCACACCACGGTGAAGGAACTGGAAGCCCTGACGGAAGAAACGTATAAAACACGTTTTAAAAAGAGTCCCGTTTATCGCGCCGGATACAAAAATTTTATGCGTAATGTTCGCGCGCTGAAAAAAGAGGGCGCGTTATCCCCAGAACATGACAGGGACAGGAAATAACACCGGCGGGCTTGCCATACTCCCCAGGATAAAAGTTTGTGGCGAAGCCTGGAAGCGCCGATGGGTCGTCCGGCTTATTCTATTTCCAGTTGGGATAAAATACGATAAAAATGTGTACGGTTGATGCCCAACAGCTTGGCTGCTTCGGCTTTGGAGCCGGCCTGGCGCAGGGCTTTTAAAACATACATGCGCCGAAAGGCGTTTTCCGCTTCGGCCAGGGTACTGCCCGGTTGGATCATCATGGCGCTGTCATCGGTTTTGCGCACCAGCTCTTCGGGCAATTCCCTTATGGTAATGCAATCCGAAACGGCGAGCACCAGCGCTCGGAGGATGACGTTTTCCAACTCGCGGATATTGCCCGGCCAGTCGTAATTTTCCAACACCAGCAAGGCCTCGCTGTCGATCTCCGGTGTCCGCGCGCTCTGTTTGTGCTTTTCCATGAAAAAACGAGTCAGTTCCTCGATATCTTCCTTGCGCTCCCTTAAGGGGGGCAGGGTCAATTCCACTACTTTTAAGCGATAATATAAGTCCTCGCGGAACGCGCCTTCGCGGATAAGTTTTTGTAAATCACGATTGGTGGCCGCGATGACACGCACATCGATTTGGCGGGGCTTAACGGAACCGAGACGTTCAATTTCACCCGTTTGTAAAACACGTAACAACTTGGCCTGTAAGGTAACGGACATATCGCCAATTTCATCCAAAAACAAGGTGCCGCCGGAAGCGGTTTCAAATTTACCGGGCTTGTCCTTTACGGCGTTGGTAAAAGCGCCTTTTTCATAGCCGAACAGTTCCGATTCGAGCAGGTCTTTGGGAATGGCCGAGCAGTTGATGGCCACAAAAGGTTGCCCGGCGCGACGGCTGTTTTCGTGCAGGGCGCGGGCCAGCAATTCCTTACCGGTTCCGTTTTCTCCCAGTATTATAACCGATGCGTTGGTTGGACTGATCTTGGAGGCGACCCGTAACACTTCAAACAACTTTTTGCTGTGGCCGATGATATAGTCGCTTTTAAAGCGATCGCGCAGAGCGTTAAAATCCAGCATGGCGTCGTCGATCAGTTTTTTCTCCAGATCGGCCCGTTCACGGTTGATGTCCATACCCTGTACTATCTGTCGGGCAAAGGCGATTAAAAAGGATAATTCGGCATTGGTAAATTTGACATCGGTATGCCGTCGGTCCACATACACGGCACCCATTACCCGTCTCGGCGCCATGAGCGGTACGCATAAGGCGGATTTGATTCCCAGGCTTAAAATGCTGTTGGCCTGAAAAAGGGAAACACCTGTATCCTGATCCGAAAGGTTGACCGGCTCGTTGTTTTCCAGCGCCTTGCGGATCACGCTGCGGCTCATCTCACGGGCATCCGCGTCCCGTTCCGGGTCCATATTGTGAGGAAAAGTATGAACGATGCGCGCCTCCTCATCCACAAGAACGATAAAACCGGCGTCGGCTTTTAATTCCCTGACCACGGTGGTGATGGCTTTTTCCATTAATGGTTGCATCTGATTGATGGAGGTGAAAATAATACCGGAAACAAATAAGGCTTCCAGGCGCCTTTTTTCTTCACGCAGCGCTTCCTGTTCCCGGCCGTATTTTTCCAGTGTATCCAGTGCTTTTTTGAATTCGGCCGTTGTATTTTGGTTAAGGCTCATCCATTCCCGGAAAACAGTATTCAATGCATCCTGGGCTTCCGGCGACGCATTCTCTTTTTTAAGACGGTCGGCCATTTCCATGAATAAAGAGGATAATCGGGTGACCTGTTGTGTGTTAAGCTCGTTAAATTGCTTATGTAATTCGGTTAAGGACCTGGACATAACAACCATCCTTCAAATTGCGTTACGGATTTGCGGGTACGCCTAAATAAATACTGAAACGTACCTTAAATGTATGTAAATTGGTATTGTTTTCCAATTTGGGAACAGGCCATCTCTCTTGGCTAATTTTGAAACCGAAGGCCCGGGAGTGTATCAAACATTGTAAAAAAGATGCCATTATGACAAAAAAAGATCTGACAAGCCGGGAAGACATTCAACGATTGGTGGAAACTTTTTATGGCCGTGTTCGCCGGGATGATCGGCTGGGGCCGATTTTTAACGATGTGGCCGCCGTGGATTGGGATAAGCATATTCCCCTGCTGGTCGATTTTTGGAGCACCATTGTCTTCAGTAAACCGGCCTATAAAGGCAATCCCATGCAGGTGCATATCGATCTGAATAAAAAAACACCCTTAAACGGTGATTTGTTTGAACATTGAAAAGGGCTCTTTTTCGCCACCGTGGATGATCTTTTTGAAGGGCCGGGTGCGCGGTATATCAAACAACGCGCCACCCATATCGCCGCGTTAATGGCGTTTAAGGTCGCCGCTTCCGAAGGGGAGGGCCCCTCCCTGCCCTTGTCCGCGCCTTAAACAAGCCGATGAACCCTTTTTGAACAACAAACGACGTCCTTCATTCAAACAATCTCATTGCCATCAATCGGAGACGATAGATGTATCGTTTACAAGTACCATCACAGCCGCGGAACAAACGCGCGTTACACGGCAGGGACGGGTTTTGATGCGCCGCCGGATATGCTACGCGCTGATATGGATGATGCTTTACACTGTGCCGGTCGTTCATGCTCAGGATATAACGGCGCTTAAAATGCATAAACAGCGTTTATACCGCCAATATACCCGTTTGGCCGCTTCCGCGCAGGATACCACCATGGACGCCCGGTATTATCATCTTAGCCTGCGTATTCGTTTTCGGCCCAATCTTCTGGAAGGGGAGGTGGAAGCCTTATTCCAAAGCCGCGTGGATAATCTGAATACTATTGTGCTGGATTTGGACGACGCCATGAATGTGACGGCGGTGGGCGCCTCGGCAGGGGCCTTTCAACACAACAACCAAAAACTACGCCTGACGCTTAAAAAAACATATCACCGCAACGATACTCTGCGCGTTCGTGTCCGTTACCGGGGGCTGCCGGCCAATGACGGCGGCGATTGGTTTGTTTTTGACACCATCGAAGATTCGCTGGATCATGTCTGGACACTCAGTGAACCTTATGGCGCCCGTTATTGGTGGCCCTGCAAGGACACACCCGCCGATAAAGCCGATTCCGTCGATATCCGCGTTACGGTGCCCGCCGGATTGTGGGTGGCCTCCAACGGTTTGTTGGCGGATAGTGTGCTGACCGACAGCACCAACACCTTTTTTTGGAAGGAGCGCTACCCCATCGCGCCTTATCTTGTTTCACTGGCTGTTGCGCCGTATGCCCGTTTCCGGGATAGTTACCCTTTGCCCGGCGGAGATGTCCTGCCTTTGTACTTTTATGTCTATCCCTCCGAGGAAGCGCGCGCCCGGGAAGTATTTAAGGAAACCCGCGATCATCTCGATGTGTTAAGCGCTTATTTCGGGCCGTATCCCTTTGCCAAAGAAAAATACGGTCTGGCCCGTTTTGGCTGGGGAGGGGGCATGGAACATCAAACTCTGACCAGCGTGGGGCGCGTTTCCGAAGCGTGGCGTTTTCTCTATGTCCATGAATTGGGTCACCAATGGTTTGGCGATGCTCTGACCTGCGCTTCCTGGCGTGACATCTGGCTGAATGAGGGTTTTGCCTCCTATAGCGAAGCCCTGTATGCCGAAGCCCGGGGATACGGTGAATTGCCGCCCGGACGCGCGGCTTACGACGCCTATATGTCTTCCCAGCTCTATTATGGTGACGAAACGGTTTACAGGGAAGATACCACCTCCGTGGCCGGGCTGTTCGACCGGGTGGTCTATGACAAAGGTTCGTGGATACTGCACATGTTGCGCGGTCAGTTGGGCGATACCCTTTTTTTTAAGGGACTGCGTCGGTACGCGCGGGATAGCACTTTGTTATACACATCGGTGCGTACGGCCGATGTCCGGTCTGCCTTTGAAGAAGTGAGCGGCAGGGCGTTGAAAACATTTTTCGATCAGTGGCTGCTGTATCCGTTTTATCCCTCCTACGAGGTGGGTTGGCAGACGTCAACATCGGACAGTGGCTCGGTGCTTACGGTTACCATACGTCAGGAACAACCGCGGCCGGTTTATCAGCTCAATTTGGAATTGAAGGCTTATTATTCCAATGGCGCGGATACCGTGCTTACGCTCTTCAATGACAGCCGCGATCAAACCTACCGCTTTGTATTGTCCCACGCGCCGGTCAACCTGCGCCTTGATCCGGGGAACAAAGTGCTGAAAAATGTGCGCTATCGGAATGAAGCGGCCTACACACCGCGCATAACCATCGACAGCGCCCGTCCCAATCCCTTTCGGGAACAAATAGAAATTCGGGTGACCTCCTGGCGCAATGTGCCGCCGGAACTAACGGTTTTCGATGTGAGCGGTCGGCGTCTGCGTCGTTTAAAAGCCCGTGTGGCCGGGGCCTTCCATGATTATTATTATGCATGGGACGGCCGGACGGATACGGGGCGGCGCGTGGCGGCGGGGATTTACTTCATTGCCGATGCGGAGGGTAAGGCCGCGGCACGGGTATTATACCTTAAATAAGCGTGGATGCGTCGTATTTTTTTTACAAGCAAGCTTTGTCGGACATTGTTAAAGAGTACCCAGCTCTTTGATGATGGACGGCTTACCGAATCGTTCAATCCGGAAAAAAATGTAGTCGGTTGTCCCGTGAAAATGCGGCGGCGCTTTGTGATTTAATGCGCAAGAAAACAGAGTTCGGTTGGCCATGTGAATGTCCAATATCCATGAAGTATTTGACGTTATGCACGTATCGTTTGGAGACATGGGGATAATTCTGTGCGGGTGACCCGTACTT
>RFFS01000001.1 GCA_003696775.1 Calditrichota bacterium | reverse complement strand
TACTACCATTGTACAAAGTAAGAGTTACCGTATTGACATTGACACACTGTGGAATGACAACTTCCACAAATTCACCTGTATCGCTACCACTATTATCATAATGGATTTCATTTATCAAATACGATTGGCCATTTACTATAAATGCAAAAAAAAAAAAAGATGTAGAATTGCTTCATAAGACCTCCCTAAAAATGTAATTAAAATGAATTTGAATATTGAGTCAGGAAATGGATTGTGTCCCTTATTACCCTTCAATATACAAACATAAAAACGGCTTCTCAACGACCTATTTACATTTTAACGGATTTCTAACATCTATTTAAAAAATTTGTGCGATTGGCCACTCTTGTATCTTTCTGCCATATAACGCATTTAAGGATATGAAAAACTTAAAAATGCAAGGAAACATTATGGCCCGACTTGTAATCATTGGCGCCGGAATTGCCGGACACACTGCGGCATTGCATGCGCGGCGCAAACTCGGCAAACAACATGATGTCATTGTCATCGCGCCCAATTCCAAATGGAATTGGATTCCTTCCAACATCTGGGTAGGCGTGGGGTGGATGAAACCGGAACAGGTAACTTTTGAACTGGCACCGGTTTATCGCAAAAAAAATATTGAATTCAAACAAGCCCGGGCCCTATCCATCCACCCGGAAGGCGACGATGGCCAGTCGTCGCCTTATGTACGCATTGAATACACGGCGGAAGGACATACAGGGCAACAAGAAAAAGTAAGCTATGATTTCCTCATCAACGCCACGGGACCGAAGTTAAAGTTTGAAGCCACACCGGGTCTTGGACCGGCGGAAAACAGTTTATCCGTCTGTACCTATGGCCATGCCGCCCAAACCGCGCAGGTCCTTCAGGAAAAAATTGAACGTATGAAAAAAGGCGAACACCAGTGTTTTGTTGTGGGCACGGGTCATGGGCTATGTACGTGTCAGGGGGCAGCATTTGAATATATTTTCAATCTGGAACATGAACTGGTTAAAGCCGGGGTACGTGACAAAGCCACCATTACCTGGCTATCCAATGAAGTGGAACTCGGCGATTTTGGCGTGGGCGGCATGCTGCTTAAAAGGGGCGGGTATGTTACACACAGCCGTATTTTCGCGGAATCTCTTTTCACGGAAAGGGGGCTTAAATGGATAACCCAGGCACATGTCAACAAAGTTGAAAAAGATCATGCCACGTATGAATTACTAAACGGAGAGACAGGAGAAGTGGCCTTTGATTTCGCCATGCTTCTCCCGCCTTTTAGTGGCGTGGGCCTAAAAGCTTTTGACAAAAAAGGCACGGATATCACGTCCAAACTTTTTGCACCGAACGGCTTTATGAAAGTAGATGCCGATTACACCCCCAAACCCTATGAAGAATGGGACGCGGCAGATTGGCCGAAAACCTATCAGAACCCGGACTATGCGAATATTTTCGCGGTGGGAATCGCCTTTGCTCCGCCTCACGGTATTTCCAAACCCATGAAGAGCGTAAACGGTACACCCATTAATCCCACGCCGCCACGGACGGGCATGCCTTCAGGCGTGATGGCACGTATCGTAACCTATAACATCGTGGATATGATTAACGGCAAGGCGGATAAACCGGTACGAACCGCATCCATGGCACACATGGGGGCCGCCTGTATTGCCTCCGCGGGCGCCGGTTTGTTGGGTGGCACGGGCGTTACCATGACCATGTACCCGATCATTCCCGATTTCAAACAATATCCGGAAACAGGCAGGGATTTAAAATACACAAGCGGTGAAATCGGTTTGGCCGGTCATTGGATCAAACATGCTCTGCATTACGCTTTTATGTACAAAGCCAAAGCACTGCCCTTTTGGATGGCTGTCCCCGAATAATTAACACGAAAGGGAAAAAATGGTTAAACGAAATCCATACGAACAAAATTATTATCCGCCCGTCCCCACCAAACTCACCCGGTGGAGCCGCATCAGCTTGATCTGGCAGTCGTTTCGGTTTATCGTATTGAATCTGAAAATTTTGCGCATGGTGCGTAAACATTAAAAGTCGTAATGATGCACGATATAATCGATCAGTTTTCCGTTTTGATAATTGAATTTCGCGGAGAAAAATCGATCTTCCCAGAGCCAGGGCATAAAAATATGGTCCCCTTCCCACATATTTAATTCGGAAAGCCGCTCGTTGGGTATCCATGCCAGGCGACCTTCCGGGGAGTCGATCAATTCCCCGGCAAATTCATAAACGACATACATAAACACATACCAGTCGTCCAGACCGTCAAAAGCAGGGAAAGTAATTACCCCACGCCATTGAGGGTTGCGTACCGTCAATCCGGATTCTTCCCGCACTTCCCGCGCGGCGCATTCTTCAGGTGATTCACCGGGTTCCAGCTTGCCGCCCAGACCATTCCATTTGCCGGCATGCATATCATTTTCTTTTTTGATGCGATGCAACATGAGGGTATGACTGTCTGTACGCAGATAGCACAGGGTGGCCAATTTCATTTTATTTGATCACCTCCATGCGCCGGCTCAGACGCACGCCGGATGCCGTTGATAGTTGATAAAAATAGACCCCGGAAGCCAGACCGGTGGCATCAAATGTAATACGATACGTGCCGGCGGAACGCCTGCCGCGCTGCAGTGTACGAACCAACCGACCGAGTCTGTCAAAGACGTTCAACTCAATATAATCATCCCGTGATAATGAAAATTCTATTTCGGTACGCGGATTAAAGGGGTTGGGATAATTGGCACCGAGTTCCGTTTGCACCGGATAAACAGGCGTGGCGTTTACTTCTACGCGCATCCCGGCTGAATAGCTGACCATGCCGGCGTAATCCACGCTGGCCAGACGATAAAAATAGACCCCTTTCTCCAGGATGTCATTATCCGTATAGCGATAGGAATGGGCATGGGAACTGCTTCCAGCGCCGCGTAAAGCCGCCGTGCTTTGATAATCGGCCAGCAACCGATATTCCCGCGCCTGCTCCGAACGCCTGTAAACACGGAATCCTACATTGTTAATTTCCGATGCGGTTTTCCATTCTACGATGACCCGGCCTTCTGTAAAGGTGGCGTTTACCGCCGCCCATTCCACGGCAAGCGAAGCATCTACCGTACCGAACGGATTGACACCGCCGTTCACGGTTTGACCGAAATAATGTGTAAAAGTCTGATTACCGCCTCCTGCATTGCTATTTTGTGAAGGCGCGTTCCCGTAAACAAAGCCGGTACCGCCGCCGCCCGCCGGGTCATTTATATAGGATAAGAAATAAATGGAACCGGGACGTCCGGCGCCATTGGTAATCGTATTCCAGGGAATGACGGCTTCGATGTCATCCGTTGATGAAGAGGCGGCCACGGTTAAAGCGCCTGAGGTTCCTGTACTCCATATTCCCGTTGTATTGGTGCGGTACTCATTGTAAGCATCCTGAATATTGACAAAAAAATTTCCGGTAAAGGGTAAGGTTGCCGTCACATTTCCATAGTCGAATGTGGATGTGCTGCCACTGCCATCGGTCGCCGCGGGCTGAGGGTCCGTATCGATCCACAAAATATGTTGCTGGGCTTTACTACCTCCCACCCAGCCCACATAGAGATTGGTGTCATCCCAGCTGAGATAAAACGATACACCAGAGGTGGAAGTCAACTGTACTTCATCATTTTCCCAGGCGCTACCGTTTGTGCCGTTTGTCGCGCCGTTTTCGCCCTGAATGGTTCCGTTTATGGATACATTACGTGTACCGTTAACGGTTGTGGCCATGACACCGGAGACCGCAGTTAGCAGGATAAGTAACCAACATTTCATGTGTTGCTCCTTTTTACCTTAATAAAATCATTTTTTTCACTATGCTATGTTGTTTACCGATTTGTAATTGGTAGAAATAGATTCCCGATGCGAGGTGTTCCGGATTAAATGTGATAAGATGACGCCCTGCGCTTTGTGAGGGGTATGAAATGTGGGCGACTTTTTTGCCATCCGTTTGGTAAACAGTAAGCGTTACATCACTTTTATGAGACAGAAAAACCGGAATGTGTGTTTGAGGATTAAAAGGGTTGGGATAATTTTGCCCCACCAGGAATGGAAAGGGCGTTGTGAAATGAACCGACCGGGCACCGTGCACCGTCCGCCGGCCGTCTATATTAACATCCACTAAACGATACGCATAATCACCCGGCACAGTCAAAGTATCCGTGTAGTGATAGTTTTGAGGCGCATTGCCACCCCGTGCCGGCAGACGTGTGGCAATCGTTTCAAAGCTGTGTTGTCCGGGGTCCCGCCGTTCTATTTCAAACCAGGCGTTATCGGTTTCCGACGCGGTGGTCCAGTTAAGGATAATGCTTCTATCCTGTTGTTCTAACCTAAAGGAAGTCAATTCCACACTTAGAGAGATGTCTTCGCCAGCCGGCGCCCAAATGGCATAACCACGTGGGTTCGCGTGAACAAAAACCCGGTTATCGGAAAACACGGTTTCCTGCCCGGGTCGGTTGCCGGTATAATCTTCAAGGGTATTGGAACCGACACTGTTTTGGACCGTCACCCAGGCCCCCAGCGTATCCGTAGGATGGGTATTGATAACCAGAATGGATCCGCCGCGCCCGCCGGTTGTGCCTTCGCGTTGGGTGATATACAGACGTTTCTCGGCTCCGGCATAATCGGCCCCGTACCGATCCGATGCTTTTTTATACACCGGATTGCCGCTCTCGCTTAATTTATGAAACAAACCGCCCACAAAAGCCTTGCGAATTTCCATCAACCGATCCAGTTGGGGTTGGAGACCGCTCATGGTAAACGATGCGCTGCTATCGCTGTTGTAAAAAGTGCCACCGTAATAATCCGGCCAAAAAAGAGTCGCCGTTCCGGGATGCGTCATGATCACGGCATAAGCCAAAATCAGATCATTGATGATCGGATCATGCGCGGAAGTGTACGGTCGCCAGACATCATGATTGTTAACAAAGGTCGTGATATAAGGGCCGTCCAGGCCATTATTATATAAGCCCGCCGAATGTAAATTCCGTACATCATAATTGGGATCGTCGCACATGGACTGCAGGGCGTAACGTAAGGGGAAATCAAAACCGGTCATGGTTTTATTGCCGGTGAGATTGTTGTTGACGGTATTCACCCAATAGGTGATGGAACCGGTATCACTCCAGTGCTCGGCGACAGCATAACGGTTTTGCATGGCCGGCGTGTTGAGCCATTCCGCCACAAAATAGGGATCGATGCCCTTGGCCACATCAAAACGATAGCCGTCAAAGCCCAGGGTTTGGGTCAGCCATGTGCCCCATACTTTTAGGCTATCGCCGGTTTGCCCGGACCAGAAACAAAAATCCTGCCCAAAGACCGGATCATGATAATCCGGCAGGATATCATTATGCACACTATTGGGATGGTAATTTTCATAGGATTTGGGAAAGCGGCCGCTGGCCGGCGTCATGGCAGTCCAGGTATGGATTTTCATACTGTCGGTAACATTTTCGCCGGCGCTGTTATACACTTCGAACATTTTAAAATCCCTGTCGCCCCCCTGGTCCGATGACCAGACTTTCATTTCCATATACCCGCCGGTATGTTCCACATAAAATTCATCAACGTCACCCACCGAGGCAATCTGCCCTTCCATCACACGTCCCGGTAAATCAATCAAAAAAGCGTCAAAAGGCCCCGAGTCCCCGTCACCGATATCCCATTCATACCAATGCGACTGACCGTCGGCATTCTGTCCGCTGGCATGGTTATACCAAGGCCGAATGGAATAATACCCTGTCCGATCGTCCTGGGTGGTTTCGGTAAAATCATTGGCGCCCCCTTTAATTTTAAAATAATAGGTTTCCGCCGGCGCGTTATTCCAAACATACATGTAATTCCCGTAGGGATATAACGGGTAACGATCGGCCATGACATAATCATGCACATAGGGATTATATTCCAGGCTGCCGCCCATGGTATGATTCATGACAATGTCACAGATAGCATCCATGCCTGAGGCGTGGATGGTTTGTATTAAACTTTCCAACTGGCCGCGACTGCCAAAACGGGTGGAAACAGAGCCGTATTGGTCAAATTCACCGGCATCAAAATGATCCGCGATGCCGTAGCCCATGTCATACCCGCCGCCAGAACCCTTAAAGGGCGGTGGCAGCCATAATTTATCCACGCCTTTTGCCGCAAGGGCCGGCGCCACGGTACGTAGCGAATCCCACCATACCTGATTTCCGGGAACATCCCAATAAAAAGCCTGAAATAACACGGGGTCCTGCGCCCGGACAATGAGCACAGCCAGGCTAAGCAGATTCAGCCATATATAAAATAAACGATAGGTCATGTCGATATATAAGTGAGTTTGGCAGAGTGTAAAAAATTACGTAACTCAATTCAAGGTTACTATTCACATTTGAGTATATTATTTTGGCTGAACTGGCTTATAAGGCATACAATCCTAAAAAAATCTGTCATCTTAAGATGACTACCGATTAGAACAATTTTCCTTTGGAACGAATTCCGGATTTGAAACTCTCCCATCGGGTTTTAGATGTTTTTTCCACGAAGCATCCAGAGCACAAAGGAAGTAATGAGATTTCTTTGCAGGACTCTTTTCGGAGAAATTTAGAGCTTAAAATATTTAGGACAGTCATTTCTCAAAGTGATCCATCGCCATCATCACGAAAGGGATAACCCTTAAAGGCGGCCTGTAAAACTCCAACCGGTTACGATCTAATTGGTGGCATGACGTTGCAGGTAAGCTATCTGTTGTTTAAGATCATCCAGCTTAATAGGTTTTGTTATGAAGTCATTCATTCCGGATTGTAAGGCCGTCTGGCGATCGGTATCAAAAGCGTTGGCCGTCATGGCAACAATGGGTACATTGATGCCCAGGCCCCGTATCTGACGCGTGGCTTCATGCCCATCCATTTCCGGCATCTGAATATCCATAAAAACAATATCGTACTGTTTTTGTTGAATGATTTCGAGCGCATTTTTACCATTCTCAGCGATATCGATGGTAAGATTTAATTTTTTAAACAGTCGCCTGGCCACTTTTTGATTGATCGGATTATCTTCCACTACTAAAACGGCCAAGGCGGGATTAAACTTGTTTGATCTCTTTCCGATATGCACATCGCTTTTTTTATTTTTGTTTTTATTTCGGTAAGGCAGGATAATTTCAAACCAAAACGTACTCCCCCTGCCCGGTTCCGATTCCAATAACAGACGGCCGCCCATTTTCTCCACTAAAAGACGGCTGATAGAAAGCCC
>RFFS01000091.1 GCA_003696775.1 Calditrichota bacterium | reverse complement strand
TGTGCAACGCCTGCGTCAATTTTTGTCCCAAAAACAAGGAAGCCCAGGAGGAACGTCAATGGCTGGAACGCTTTATTTACAACGCCGCCGATCTGGATGAAAAGCGCTATTGGATACATCGTCAGCAACAGATCCGCGATACCACCACGGTGCACCGTTCCAATCAGTTGACGGAAATGGCCGACCGATATGTAACCGAGGATGTGTTGATGGAAATCGACAAGGAAGCTTCCAGCGGTCAGATACCCGTTTCCGGGATGGGGCAGGGCGACCGGCACATGGGTATTGGTTTTGACGCGGAACGATTCGCTCATTTCCATATAGTGGGCCCGGCGCAAAACCGCCTGCATGAGGGTGATCCGGAAGAAGAATTGTCCGTCATACTGGGAAAACGGGACAGTTACTGCCGCTTTGACGCAGAGGGAAAACCGGTGGGCGGCGGGGCGCGTACCATAACCCTGCGCACACCGATGTTGTACAACGCCCTGACACTGGAAAGCAACGGAATGATGGAGCTGGCGTTGATAAAGGTGGCGGAGGAACAGGGCAGCCTGGTGGTGATCACCCTGGAACGTCTGTTGCAAAATTTTAATACCATCATTCAGGAAGGCGGATACAAAAGCCTGCCGCCCGTGGTCATCCCCCGCGTGGATGCCGATCTGATTGATCAGTTGCAAACCAATCCGCGTACCGTGCGCGAATTTTTAACCGCCTTTTGGAATATGCCCGCTTTTGAAGTGGTGTGGCATAAGGGCCTGCGGCGCACCATCGACTATATTTACGAATCCGTGCGTCATAACGGCGGCGCGAAACCACTCATTTCCGGTTATCTCGAAGTGGGTGAAAAAGACCTGATCGGCACCATCAGCCCCACCGCGCCGGTCAAAGAAAAAATCAACCGGTTTCTGGATGAAGGGGTGGATACCCTTCATGTACACGGCCGGCGTAACAAAGAAGATTATTTTGTCACCTCTTCGGCTGTTCGCGCCATTCATCATTATCTGATGCGCATCGGTCGCAGGCATGAGGTCAGCCTGATTGCCTCGGGGGGGATCCGTCTGGCCTCGGACGCGCAAAAAACCGTCCAGCGCGGCGCGGAGGCCACATTAAGCGATTTTGCCGCCCTGCTGGCCATCGATCCGTCCGCTTACCGCGCCATCAAGGAAAACAAACCCACTACGGAAAAGCTTTTGAGCATGGACTGGCGGGAAGCGGTGCGCCGCCTGAACAACCAGATGGAGGCGCGCAAGGTGCAGATACTCGAAGTGCTGGGTGCGTCGGGATTTAAAGATATCAAGAAAACCGTGGGTGAAGAAGGGCGCCTGATCGACTTTCATCACATCGAAAGCCGTTTGCAACGACAGGTTTTTGAAAACAACACTTTGCTGCAAATATATGAAGCGGCAAACGAAGAATTATTGCGCGATTTTCCAGTGCCCGATGACGCCGTGCGCACCTATCGCCAATTGGATGCCCAATTGACGTCTCTCGCGCCGCCGCACAGCTTTTATCATCTGGATCAAACCAACCAAACCCTGTATAAGCGCGATTATGTCTGGCCGGGTATTTTAATCCGCGACATGGGCCGCATGGCCGCCGGCGACCGCGCCATGCTTGATTTTAACAATCTGCATAAAACCGGTTTGCTTGGTGATGGTTTCGATGTGATGAAAATCCTCTACAATAAAGACCCCATGGCAGTAGAAGCCGATGAACTGGAACAGGTGCGCACGGCCCTGCCGCTCGATAAGGGACTGACGCTTCGCGCGCCCTGGATGTTCGGCGGAAAATCGGTCGGTTCCATCGGTCTGGACACCTGGCGCGCTCATGTAGTGGCCGCGCGGGAGCTGGGTATTCAGTTCGATACGGGCGAGGGCGGTTATCCGACCCGACTGTTTCTCGACAATAAGGGCCAGCCGGTCTTTTTTGATGAAAATACCCTGGAACAGATCGCGCCCTTTTTTGAAGACCGGCGCACGTACAGCGTGGAGGAAGTGCGCGCCATACTGAACGCCAACGGTTTTACCGAAGAAAGCCATCCCGATGTACATGCCATCATCCGTCGCTATCCGGCCCTTAAGCCGGTTACCTTTATGGTGATCATCGGGGAGGTAGACGAACCTTATGTTTCCACGGAACTGAAAACCGGTTTGTTCGGCGTCAGTAAGCAAACCATCCGCAAAGCGCGCCGGGTGGTCATCGCCTATTCACAGGGCGCTAAAATGGGTATCGGCGGCCATATCCTCGCCCAAAAGGTGAATAAGTTGGTTTCTTACCTGCGCGGGGTGGACGGAGAGGAAATTATCCAAACCGATGCGCTGGAAACGCTTATGAAACGCGTGGAAGAACTGGAAAAAGCCGACGCCGAATGGAAGGACGGCCATCTGCGCATTCTGGATGACGCCCTGGAACGTCAGGAAGTGAGCGAGACCCTGAAAAACACCCTGTACGAAATCGAAGACACCGCCTATCGTCGCCACGCCGCCGGAGAACTGGATGCCATCGATTTTGAAAATATCATCACCGCCACGGAAGCGGTTATCAGGCAAAGCTATTCCAGTATTATTTCACCCTTCCCCTTTCATAACTGTTATTCCATCGAAGATGTCAAAGCGTTTATTGATGTGGTGCACATGATCAATCCCGATGCGGTGGTTTCAGTGAAAGTGTCGCCTTCCAGCGATATCGAATTCATTGCCGCCGGTCTGGCGCGTATCGCGCGGGATAATACCACGGAGGTACTGGAAGCGCGTTACGGCGCGGACCTTTCCGATGTTCCGGAAGAAGAACGCAAAACATATGCCCGTACTTACGGCATGAAAATGGAAATCTGGCTCGACGGCCCGCGGGGCGGCACCGGCGCCTCGCCCAATATCATTAAGGGCCAGATGGGCATGCATATCGAATACGCCATACCGCTTATTCATAAACGGCTGGTTCAGGACGGTCTGCGTAACCATGTGACCTTTATGGTCAGCGGCGGCATACGTACATACGAAGATGTGATCAAGGCCGTGGCTCTGGGGGCCGACGGGGTTATCTGGGGAACGGCCTGTCTGGTGGCGCTGGGCTGCGACCGTAACCGCAACTGTCACGACGGCTGTTCACGCGGGATTGCCACCAGTAACCTGACCATGCAAAAGCTGCGGGATGTGCAGGCCAACACACGGCAGATGATCAACGCCTTTTTAATGATGCAGATGCAGGTGATCCGAGCCCTGGCCGCCCTGGGCTTTACGGATATCCGGCAGTTGCGCGGCCGGTTTGATAAAATCCATTGGATCGGTTTGAAGGAGCGCGTGGATCACCGTCACCGACTGGCGGCGGAGGTGCTGAAAGCGATCCAAAAAGACGAAGCGCTGTTAATGGAACGTAAGCTGCATGAAACAGGGCAAAGTAATTGCGGCGTGGCGGCGGTAAACGGCACCGTGCCCATACCCGGATATATTTTGGACAGTGCGCTGGACGCCATGCGTAACCGCGGCATGGATGGCGTGGGGATCGCCAAAACCCTTTGTTTCCCGGATCATCCCGGCGATTACGCGTACAGCGTGATGGTTAAGGGCGTGCTGCAAAAAGAGATGGAAGAAAGCCTGCGTCTGCAATGGCAGGCAGCGGGAAAATCCTTTACGGAAGAAGAATTGCGCCGGGAAGCGCGAAGCATGACACTGTACCAACGCGGTCGGTTGATGGAGAAAATCAAAAAAGTTTGCCTCGATCCATATTTTGAATACAAGGGAGAGACAGACACCGACACGGTGCGTAACCCCTATAAACGGGATGCCGAAGGCCGCGAACAGGATTTCCGTAACTTTGGCAACCCCGATACCGACCCCGGTGATATTTACCGCTATTTTGTCCGCGTGCGCCCCGAAGCGCTGCATGAATATATCGAAACAACGCTCCTGAAATTCGACTGGTCCAAATTTCTGGAACATCAATTCCCGCGGGTTACACGCGAAAATTACCGGGAGCATGAGGATTTTCTGCGCAAAGCGGAAGACCTCTATGTGTTCGATCATTCCATCCTTTTGAGCCGGGCGCTCTACTTTAATCAGCCGAAGGATTTCCCTGCGCCGGAGGCGCCGGAAGATGTGGACGAGGCGTACCTGCTTCGGTTGTGGGATTTCATCCGGTCGCATCCTTACGAACGCAGTCGGGATTTATACGACGAACGCGCTTTTAAACTGGCGGCGGTGATGAGCTGCGGTAAAAACTTTGGAACCTGGAAAACCGCCGGTCGGGTGATACCCTGGGAGACGCCGGATGCGCCCAACAATATTATCCATGTACGGCTGGCCACGGGTTCCGTGGTGGAACAGATGAACTCGCATCCCTTTGCCAAATTGCATACCGCCTTAACGCACAATGGGGAAACCACCAACTTCGAGGCTCTTAAACAGCGTGTGGAACAATTTAATCTGGCCCCGCTGGCCACCACCGATACGGAAGTGGCCGCTCTTAAATTCCACCTGATCGCCGATGAATGGGCTTATCCCGACTGGGCGGTGTTTGAAAGTCTTTCACCCACCACCGGGGATGACCTGGCTTTGGTGGAACCGGAACTGCGTCCTTTGTTACAGCAGGTGCAGCGTGTGGAATTCGCCTCATCGCCGGACGGCCCCTATCAATATCTCTGCTTGCGCCATGATCCGTACGAGCGGGTGACCGAACGACTGGATATCAAAGACCCGGCCGACCTGCGCCCCAATGTAACGGCTTTTTGGATGGACAGGGAACGAAAGCGTGTCTTTTCATTCATCGCCTCGGAAGAGCAGGCCATCAGCCGCATGCTGCAACTGATGGACAAGGAAGGATTGGTGGATGGCGCCATGCCGGATTACACTCTGAACAGCACCGGTATGATCAGCCGCTATCATTTTGATGAAAACAGTGTTATTCATGATGTGGAATTCATCGACCGATACGGGAAGCCATTGCCCGTTCCGGACGGCAAACGCCATTACAGTGTCCGCCGCTCGCCCGTACCCCGGGCGCCGGAAAACGCCATGACCGTCCTGGAAAATTATGAAACGTGGTTTAATGAAAATCTGGCAAGCGTTTCCTTTGAAACACTGCATGGTCTGTTGGCCGCCTGGTTAGACAATGCAAGCGACCGAACCGGCTTTGAGAAAACACTTGCCGCGCTGACCTGGCTGCGTGATTATGCCCGTACCATCCCATGCGGCGATAAAGCGACCGGTTCGTTGAATGATATGAGCGATTATTATATCGGCAGGCTTTTGGATAAAACCGCCTCGGGTGTTTGGGAAGGGTATCATCATGCCGGCGGTAGCGCCAAACAGACGTCTTTGCCCCCGGCGCCGGATAAGCAGGCTGTGTTGACGTTGGATGCCACAGGTTATCTGCCCGAAGGCACCGATCCCGCGCTGACGCTTGCCGCCGCGTTGAACAAAGCCTGGCAAAAGGGTTGGCGGCGATTCATTATCTATCGCGTGCATGGCCAGCGCTTAATTTCCACAGCGGTGATGGGGCGTGGCGATACGGATGACGTGGTGATGGATGTTTACGGTCATGCCGGTGAATATTTCGG
>RFFS01000090.1 GCA_003696775.1 Calditrichota bacterium | reverse complement strand
CATCCCAATACCATTACCCGAAAACTGCTGAACTTTTTGCCGCCCAAGGAACGGGAAAAGCTGAGCACGGAAGGAAAATAAAGGCGGCTGATCATGGCTAAAAAAGAAAAACCGGAAATAGAAGAACCGAGCGCGCCGTTTTGGCTGACCACCTTCAGTGATATGGTAACCCTGCTAATGGTGTTTTTTATTCTCATCCTTTCCTTTTCCACCATTCAACTGGAAAAATTCCGCGGCGCCATGAGTTCCATGAAGGGCGCCCTGGGGGTGATGCCGGAAAACATCACTACATTTAAGATGGCGCATCCCAATTATCAGAATGAGGAATCGCTGACCCGCCAGGAAGTGTGGGATAATATCCGGGCCGTGGAAGAGCTGGCCAAACAACTGGGCCTGGATGAAATGGTGGAAATCGAATACACCGGCGATGGCGTGATTGTGCGCATGGGCAACAACCTGCTTTTTGACAGCGGAAAAGCGTATGTGAAGAAAAAGGCTTATCCGATATTAAAGGCGGTGACCAAGGCCTTTAACCAGGAAGCCAAGGAAATTTATGTGGAAGGGCATACGGATAATGTGCCCATACGCAGCACTAAATATCCCTCCAACTGGGAGCTTTCCGCCATGCGAGCTTTAAATGTGGTGCGCTATCTGAATCAGGTGGAAAAAATCCCGGCTAAAAAGCTGGCGGCTGTCGGGCACGGTGAGCATCGACCGCTGGTACCCAATAATACACCGGAAAATCGCGCGAAAAACCGTCGGGTGGAAATTTTCTTTAAGATGCGTTAACCCTCTCTTCCCGTTATGGGGAAAAACTTTCCCTTCATCGGACGCCGGTATCTTCTTACAAGTTAGCAGGATTAACCGCCTTGCAAGTCTTTCCGTCCAATAAAGCTTTAAAAAACAAATATTTATAGTCTTTTTTATATATAGCATTTTTCTTTTTGCATCCGTCCGGAGCTTTTGGCATAGTAATTGACAATTATGATTTAAACTATCGACATGTGCAAACAAGCGAGGTTGCTATGGCAGACGAAGAAGTAAAAGAACAGGAGGCGCCCCAGGCCCCCCCGCCCAAGAAATCCAAAACGGGTCTTTATCTGATAATTATCGTCGTTCAGTTGTTGGTTGCCGGCTTTTTGATCTGGAAATATGTTTTTCCGGAATATGAAGAGATTAAAACCAAAAACGATGTGGCTTTGGGGCGTTATGAAGTGCCCGAAGCCGAAAAAGGCGGCGATGGTGAAAAAGGCGAGGAGGGAGAACCGCCTCAAATCGGACCCTTATACGCGTTGGATAATCTGACCATCAATCCCAAGGGATCGCGCGGGATGCGATTTGCCGTTGTGGGCATGTCCTTGGAATTACCAAGCGAGGAAGATGTACCCGTTATGGATCAGTATAAGTTAGTCCTGACGGATAATCTGATCGCTTATTTACGTAATAAATCGGTTCGAGAGCTTTCGGATGCTTCCACAATGGATTCCATGAAAGTGGATGTTAAAAACCTGGTTAATGAATTGCTGGGTCGGGAAATCGTTAAAAACGTTTATTTCTCACAGTTTGTATTGCAATAGGAAGTCGCATGGCCAAGATACTGTCGCAAGATGAAATAGATGCCTTACTATCCAACGTCTCCAACGAAGAAGGCGAGCTGGAACAGTTAGCCCATGAGCAAAAGATATCGGTCTATGACTGGAAACATCCCAATCTCGTTTCCAAGGAGCAGATGCGTCTGCTGGAGAATATCCACGAGGCTGTTTGCCGGAATTTCGGCGTGTTCTTGTCGGCCCAATTACGCATGATCGTTGAGATGAACCTGTTGGCGATCGATCAGATTATGTATTCGGAATTTGTCATGTCCATCGCGCCGCCCAGTTGTATTTATGTGTTGGATGAAGAGCAGGCGGAATCCAATTTCGTTCTGGAAATCAACCCGCAACTGGCAATTTTTGTGGTGGAACGGCTGTTTGGCGGCCGGGGCTCGTTTGTGGCTAATGTACGTCCCGTTTCGGTCATCGAGCAAAAGGTCATGAACCGCGTGGTGGATCGCATCGCTTTTGAAATCAACCGCAACTGGCATATGCTGGCCCCGTTTGACAGTAAAGTCACACGCTTCGAATCCAATCCGGAATTTGTTCAGATCGTTCCCTCATCGGAACCGGTTGTCGTGGCTTCCATGGAAGTGAAAATCCACGGCAATTCCACATTGATGAATATCTGCTATCCCTATATGCTCATCTCCAATATTTTAAGCCGTCCCGAGGTGCAGGAAAAAGTATTGTTTGGCGCCAAGGAACCTTCGGAAATCGAAACCAAACAGGTTAAACAAAATCTGGTACGTACGCCTCTGGATTTAAAAGCCGTATTGGGCAGGGGGCATATTTCCATTGACGAATTCATCAAACTCAAGGAAGGGGATGTGATCAAACTGGAAACCCGTACAGACCAGGCTTTGCCTGTTTATGTGAATAATAAACACGTGTTCGACTCCATAGTCGGTACCCATAAACGGCGTTTTGCGCTGCGTATTTTAGATCAGGTAAATGAGGATAAACATCATGGCTAATCAATATTTGCACCAACGGGCACAACACAATATCGATGAGGTTCTGCCGGTCGTGGCCAACGCCCTGGGGCAGATTTTAAATCGCCCCTTTGAAGTGGATGTGCATTATGTGACCGATACCGATTCCCGGGAATTGCTGGAAGGCGAGGCCTTCCCGCGGGTGGCGGTTACCTTTACTTCCGGTCAGGAACAGGGTGTTATCCGCAACCTGATTCTGGCCGACGAGGCCTTTCTGCTCAATTTTTACGCCTGGATGATCATGGACGAACCGGCCGAAAGTGTTACGGATGAACATTTCGACGGCCTGAAAGAAGGTCTGGAACAGGTTTTTGGTCAGATTAAAATGGCCGTGGATGATGATAACGGCACTTTTCAGTTTAACGATCTCACGATCCGGGTGGCGCAAAACCTGGAAGAATTATCCGATTTTATTCTGGAAGGGGATAACGCCGCCTGTACCTACGAACTCAAATCCGAAGAGGCTCAATTCACATTAAATCACTATCTGTGGCCCGAACACCCCGAACATTTTGTAGAAAAAGGAGAGACGCCGATGACCCAACCGCGTGCCGCCACGCCTTCCGATCCTGTTGATGTCCAAAGCGCGGAATTTGGTGATTTATCCGTAACCGGTTCGCCGGAAAAAGCGGAAATTAAAAATGTCAATATGTTGCTCGATGTGGAATTGGAAATCCGTGTGGAAATTGACCGGAAGACCATCCTGGTTTCCGATTTGTTGAAATTGGGCAAGGGTTCGATTGTGGAACTGGAAAAGTCGGCCGGGGAAGCGTTGGATGTGTTTGTAAACGGCCGCAAATTCGCTGAGGGCGAAGTGGTGGTGGTGGACGATCGTTTTGGTATCCGCATCACTCAATTGCTCAGCCCCAAAGATCGGGTGCAGAGTCTGGGCGCTCATTTTTAAGAGGCCGATATGAAGTATCAAACCCAACTTATATTTATTGTTCTGTTTATCGCCGTGGTGCCTCTGTTAGCCGCCGATCCGAATACGCAGGCAGACAGTTCACGGACGGCGGGTGGTTACAGCCTGATGGGCGATTCGCTTTCACGGTCGCCCCGTTTAAGTTACACGGAAGAAAGCTACAGTCAGGTTATCTGGGTGTCTATTGTTTTTCTGCTCATGCTGATTGCCGCGCTGTGGTTGTTTAAACGTGGCGCGGGCAGTGCCTTACGGACATCCGATGCCAAAATTCGGGTCCTGTCCCGTTATGCGCTTTCTCCACGGCAAAGCATTATGATCGTGGCCCTGGAAAACCGGAAATTTGCCCTGGGCGCCACGGATCATGCCATACATACGCTGGCTGATCTGGGTCCGCTTACCGATGATGATAAAACCGGAACGCCACCTGAAAAATTCAATACTTTTGGCGAATTGCTTAAAAAAATGGGCGGGAAACAATGATGAAACGTAACGCTCTTTTTATGGGATTCGTTTTGGTGATGATCGGGGCGCATGTCGGTGTGGCTCAGAATGTATTGCCCAATGTGACCATTGGTGTGACGGAATCGAAAGAGCCGTCCGATTTGGTGCCGACCCTGCAAATTCTGTTTCTGATCACCATATTAAGCCTGACCCCTTCCATATTGATCATGATGACATCCTTTACGCGTATTGTTGTGGTGTTTCACTTTTTACGTCAGAGTCTGGCCACGCAAACCGTTCCCTCCAATCAGATATTGGTGGGACTGGCGCTGTTCATCACCTTTTTTATCATGCGGCCGGTTATCGATAAAATCAATGATACCGCCTTACAGCCCTACCTGAAAAAAGAAATCACCCAGTCCGAAGCCTTTGACCGTGCCATGAAACCGGTTCGGGCTTTTATGGTGCGTCAAACCCGTGAAGAAGACCTGTTGCTTTTCCTTGATTTGCGAAAAGGCCGTCAGCGTCCCAATTCTCTGGATGAGATACCGTTAACCACCATGATCCCCGCCTTTATCATCAGTGAATTGCGCACCGCTTTTCAGATCGGTTTTTTGCTTTATCTGCCCATGTTGCTCATCGATCTGATAGTGGGCAGTGTTTTGCTGAGCATGGGGATGATGATGTTGCCGCCGGTCATGATATCCATGCCCTTTAAACTGTTGCTGTTTGTGCTGGTGGACGGGTGGCATCTCGTGGTGGAATCGTTAGTGAAAGGATTTTGATATGACAACCGATTTTGTTTTGTTCATCGCCCGGGAAGCCATAGTTACCGTGATTCTGATTCTGCTACCCATTTTGGGTACGGGCCTTGTGCTCGGTTTGCTGGTGGGCATATTTCAGGCCACAACGCAAATCAATGAAATGACACTGACCTTTGTCCCGAAGATCATAGCTGTTTTCACGGTTACATTTTTGTTAATGCCCTGGTTTCTGGACCTTTTGACCGGTTTTACCCGTGAAATTTTCAATCAAATCATTTTGGTGGCCCAATAATATGTACACGTTGATTGATAGCATCGGACACTGGCTACCTTTTACGCTGCTGGTATTTTTGCGCCTTTCGGCCATGTTGCTGGTTATGCCGGTGTTGGGCTATGCCACGGTTGCGCCACGCATCCGCATTGCCCTGGCGGTGGTGATAACCATGATCATTGCTCCGGTGGTGGGGGAAACCTTTCATACCGTCTATACATCACTTTTGATGCTGGCCGTGGATGGCATCCGGGAAGTATTTATCGGGTTGTTAATTGGTTTTGGGGCCAAAATCCTGTTCGAGGCTTTTCGTCTGGCCGGTTCGCTGGTGGGATTTCAGATGGGTCTGGCCATCATGAACGTGGCCGATCCCACTTCGCAGGATAACGTGTCCATTATCGGTAATTTGTGGTTTCTGGTTATCGTACTTTTCTTTTTGCTGACGGACAGCCATCATTTTTTGATAGAAACCCTTTTTGCCAGTTTTAAGGGCATCCCAATCGGCCGGGCGTCTGTTGACCCGGCGGCCGGGCAGGTGCTGGTGCGGGAAGGCGGGCATCTGTTTGAGCTGAGCATTCGTTTTGCCGCGCCGATGATTTTGTTTCTTTTATTGTCGGATGTGGCTATTGCCTTTGCCGCGCGGGTTATGCCGCAACTGAATATATTTTTTATCAGCATGCCTTTAAAAATCGGCGCCGGTATATATATGGTTCTGGTGTCGTTGAAAATATTTCAATCCATTTTTGGTCAGTTTGAGCAAAGTATCGAACAGACGGTGTACAACCTGATGGTCGGCATTAAAGGGGCTTTGTAATGGCGGAAAATGAAAACGGTCAGGAGAAGACCGAACAGCCCTCCGCGAAGCGGAGGGAGGAAGCGCAAGAGAAAGGACAGGTGGCCAAAAGCCAGGAATTGAATTCCGTGGCGGTCATAGCCGGTACCCTGATTGTTTTTAAGTACATGGCGTCACATTTTGGCAATACGATTAAGGGCTATATGGGATATATCTATTCGGAGTCGGGTGTATTTGTTTTGAATAAAACAAGTTTCATGACCATCCTGGCGATGTCGCTTAAAACCGTCGCCCTGGTGCTGGGGCCGGTGTTGTTAACGGTACTCACTTTTGGCGTGGTAAGTAACGTGGGGCAAACGGGCCTGGTGTGGGCGGACAAAGCGATGAAGCCCGATTTCTCAAAGATCAATATTTTTAAAGGGCTAAAACGTCTTATTTCCACGCGTTCGCTGGTGGAACTGCTGAAGGGTGTGCTTAAAATTACCATCATCGCCTTCATCGGCTACAGTGTTCTGTCTAAACTGTATGGCACCTATCTGGTGATGCCGCACCGAACTGTGGCGGAGATCGCCGGATTTTTAGGCGATGCCATATACGAACTGACCTTTAAAGTATTACTGGCACTGTTGGTGATGGCCATTGCCGATTTTGCCTATCAGCGTTATGAGCATGAAAAAAGCCTGAAGATGACCAAGGATGAAGTAAAAGATGAAGCCAAGCAGGCGGAAGGCGATCCCAAGGTTAAAAGCCGTATAAAATCCATTATGCGTCAACGCATCATGGAGCGCATGATGAGTAAGGTGCCCGAGGCCACGGTGGTGGTAACCAACCCGACCCATTACGCCGTAGCGTTAAAGTACGAGCCGGGGAGTAAATCCGACGCGCCAATGGTTGTGGCCAAGGGTAAAAATCTCATAGCACAAAAAATTAAGGAAATCGCCGCGGAACATGATGTGCCGGTCATTGAAAACAAACCCCTGGCCCGTTCTCTGTACGCCATGGTGGAAGTGGATCAGGAAATTCCGGAAATGCTGTATCAGGCGGTGGCCGAGGTGCTCAGTCAGGTGTTCCAGGCCAACAGGGAAAAATTCAATCAAATTCAAGGAGCGATAAATGGCTGAAGCGGTTGCGGCCCTGCGCGGCCGGCGGTTGTCTTTTGACGCCACCAGCAATCTGGTGCTGACCGGGGGCATAGTTTTGATCCTTTCGGTTATGATCTTGCCGATGCCCACGTTTGTGATGGATGTTTTGCTGGCGCTGAACATCACCGGCGCTCTGGTCACTCTGTTTGTGACTTTGTTCATCCTGCGTCCGATGGATTTTTCCGTATTCCCCGGCCTTTTGCTGTTATTGACACTTTTCCGCCTGTCGTTGAACATCGCCACCACCCGCCTGATCCTTGGGGAAGGATACGCCGGCGCCATTGTGGAATCCTTCGGTGAATTTGTGGTGGGCGGCAATTACGCCGTGGGCACCATTATCTTTCTTATCCTGGTGATTATCAATTTTGTGGTCATTACCAAAGGCGCCACCCGTATTGCCGAAGTATCCGCACGATTTACCCTGGATGCCATGCCCGGTAAACAGATGGCCATAGACGCCGATTTAAACGCCGGCCTGATCGATGACCGGGAAGCGCAACAACGGCGCGAATTGATTGCCCGGGAAGCGGACTTTTACGGCGCCATGGACGGTGCCAGTAAATTTGTCCGTGGTGATGCCGTGGCCGGTTTGTTGATCACGGGCATCAACCTGTTGGGCGGCTTGCTGATCGGGATGTTGCAGTTTGGTCTTTCCATAAGTCAGTCGGCTTCCAAATACACCCTGCTTACTGTGGGCGATGGTCTGGTGGCCCAGATACCGGCGTTAATCATATCCACGGCGGCCGGTATCGTTATCACCCGCGCGTCGTCCATGTCCACCATGGGCGCCGACATGGCCAATCAGTTAATTGGTCAGCCCAAGGCGGTGTATGCCGCCGCCGGGGTGATCGGCCTGATGGGCCTGTTGCCCGGTTTGCCCTTTGTGCCGTTCAGTATTATGGCCCTGTTAACGGGATTGCTGGCCCGGCAGGTGACGGAATATGCCAAAACGCGTGCCGCGCAGGCGAAAGAGTCGGAAGAAAGCGAAGAACCCGAAGAGGTGGAAACCGAAGAGAAAATTGAAAATTTCCTGCATCCCGATGCCTTTGAAATCGAAATCGGTTACGGCCTGATCCCTTTGGTGGACGAGAATCAGGGAGGGAATTTACTGGGACGCATCAGCACCATACGTAAAAGTCTGGCCATAGAAATGGGGGTGCTGATACCGCCCATCCGTATCCGCGATAATATCCAGCTGGGCGCCAGTTCCTATGTGTTTAAAATTTACGGTATTCAGGTGGCCGCCGGCGAGGTGATGATGGATTATTTTATGGTGGTCAATCCCGATAAACGGCTGGGACTAACCGGCATAGAAATGACCGAACCCACCTTTGGCCTGCCGGCGATCTGGGTATCGGAAAGGGAAAAAGAAAAAGCCGAGGCCATGGGCCATACGGTGGTGGAATCGGCAGCGGTGATCGCCACGCATCTGATGGAAGTGCTGCGCAACAACAGCTTTAAGCTGATCGACCGGCAAACCACGCAAAAATTGTTGGATGATCTTAAGGAAACCCACGCCGCGCTGGTGAACGGCCTGGTGCCCGATTTACTGCCGCTTGGTGTGGTGCAAAAAGTGCTTAAAAATCTGTTGCAGGAAAAAATACCGATCCGCAACATGGTCATCATCCTGGAAACCATGGCCGATTACGCCACCTTTTCCAAAGACCCGGAAGTGTTAACGGAATATGTGCGTCAGGCGCTGGCCGAAACAATTACCGATATCCTGAAATCGGAGGATAATGTGGTGACCGTGGCCATGTTTGAACCCGCCCTGGAAGACCAGGTGATGCATTCCATCAAAAATAACGGTTTGGCACAAAACATGGGCCTTTCACCGGATCAGGTCAATACACTTTTTCAGAATATTGCCGATAAGGTGGAAACGATGTCTTCCATGGGCTTGCGGCCGGCCATACTCGTATCGCCCCAGATTCGGCGCGCAGTACGTAAATTTATCGAATCCATTTTCTCCAATGTGATGGTCATTTCGTACATGGAATTGACACCGGATACGGAAGTTAAAACGGTTGGATCAATAGGAATACCACATGCAGGTTAAGACATATATAGATAATACTCTGCCCAAGGCTCTGTTTAAAGCCAAACAGGAACTGGGCAATGACATAGTGATCATAGAATCCAAGGAAATAAGAAATTATTCAGGAAACCCCGGAGCGCGTATGGT
>RFFS01000089.1 GCA_003696775.1 Calditrichota bacterium | reverse complement strand
CCTTATGGGTGCGTATGTGTGGAAAACAGTCGGTTCACTGGCAAACCGGGCATCACGTTTGGTAATGCTGTTTTTGAATTTAATTGTTTTCAGTGAGTATCGGCGGCATTTTAAATATTCGTACATTGTCATTACATCTACCATCAAAGCAAAAATTATTGTAAAATGGGTCTTGGTTGGGAATTTTACATGCATGGTTGATAAACAAATCCCATAAAGGCCTTTGGGGGCTGTCAAGCTTATAATTTACTTTTAATCGTGTTTAATTCAGAGTGAAACAAACATATCCAAAAGGAGGCATACATGGAATGGCGGGCCAGTCATATATTGGTCAAAGACCGTAAACTGGCGGAAGAATTAATGAAACGTTTGAAACGGGGTGCCAACTTTAGCGCGTTAGCGAAAGAATATTCCACCTGTCCCAGTAAATCCAAGGGCGGAGATTTGGGCTGGTTCGGGCCGGGAAAAATGGTGAAGGAGTTTGAGCAGGCTGTCAGCAGCGCGCCTAACCGTCTGATACCCAGGGTGATACGTACACAATTCGGGTATCATATCATTCGCAAAACGGGGCAGCGCTAAACGCTTCGTTGTTATGTTAACATTATCCCCCGGTTTCGTGATAATTCTTACCCAATAATCTTTTACTTTACCTTTTGAAGAAAACCGGGGTTGTCCATGTATCATAAAGATAAAATTCAACATATCCTGCGCGATATGCATAAACACGGCGCGGAAGTCGGGGCCCTAAAAGAATTGTACCGGCAGATTTTACTCGCACCGCCGGAAAAATGGCTTTTGCTCAATCCCAATGTGCTGGCCGTGAAAATGGATATGGAACAAACCGCCATGCTGGACCTGATAATCCTCGGCGTGTTGTGCGGTTTGTTCGAAATGCAGTGGGACATGGCCTGTCCGCATTGCCACGGCATCAGCGATCATAGTCATGACATCGCCGGCATCTCCCCGGAGAACCATTGTGAGGTGTGTAAAACCGATTATGAAAATTTTGCCGATGAAACGGTGTTTGTTTCCATCTCTTTGAATCCGGCCCTTTTCACCCAGACGCCCCCCGCTCCTCCGTCACCAAGAAAGATCGACCCCCGCGTGCAGTCGGTAACGGCCCTGGATATGATCCGCGCGCCGTTGTTCCGCACCTATTTTTCTTCCAACGCTCCGGCCGTGGATCAGTCGGTGAAGATACGTTCGGTGACCGTTTTGTTCACGGACCTTATACGCTCCACAGAAATGTACAGCCGTCTGGGCGATATGCAGGCTTATACCTTTGTTAAACAGCACTTTGATCGTCTTTTTAAGGAAATCACCGCCCATTCCGGCGGCGTTATCAAAACTATTGGTGATGCGGTCATGGCCATCTTCCGGGAACCGACGGATGCGCTGAAGGCGGCGTTCGCGTTAAAGGAAGCCATCAACAAATTATTGGAAAGTCGCCGGATGGACACCAAAAACCACGGCTTGCGTGTAGGCATCAGCAGCGGCACGGCGTTAATCGTTAATATGAACGATGTATTGGACCTGTTTGGCACCACGGTCAATGTGGCGTCGCGTATTCTTAAATATTCCGAGTCGGATAGTATTGCGGTTTCCACGGGGCTGATCAACGATGCCGGGGTAAGTGAATTGGTTTCGGAAAAGGAATGGACGCTGGTGATTCAAAAGGAAAAGTTGAAGGGCGTGCCCGGCATCAGCGATGTGGGGATCATCCGTCCCCGCGGCCGTTGGTTATCGCGATGGAGTAAATAGCGCCCGTGTGTCTTACGCCTTGCGTGGCGGTCGCTTGCCCTTTTTCTCTTTTTTATCCGATGCCAGCAGACATTCCGCCAGGTCGTCCCGCCCCAGCTTTTTGAGGGTATTCTTAATCCAGGCTTTGTTTTCTTTTTTCCACCAAAAGAAGAAACGAAACTGTTTTTGCTTTTCTTCGCGATGGGTTACCGTATAAACGGGTTTTAGTGTGTATGGATGCACGCCGCTGTAATAGATCACCGTGGCCACGGTCATGGGCGTGGGGGTAAAATCCTGTACCTGTTCCAGATGAAAGCCCAGTTTTTTGGTTTCGCAGGCCAGGTTGGCCATGCTTTCCAGGGTGGAGCCGGGATGACTGGAAATGAAGTAGGGGATCAGCGGTTGTTTCAATCCCAGCCTGCGGCTGATGGCGTCGTATCTTTTTTTAAAGGTGTGAAAGCGTGTAAACGAGGGTTTGCGCATCACCTTAAGCACATCGTCCGAGGTATGCTCCGGCGCGACCTTCAGACGGCCGGATGTATGGCGTTTGATCACCTGTTCCAGATAGGCGTCGTGTTGTTTCTGTTCCTGTTCATCATCACTCACCAGCATGTCGTAGCGGATGCCACTGGAGACAAATGCTTTCTTAACGGTGGGTAGCGCGTCCACGCTTTTATAAATATCCAGCATGGCCTGATGGCTGGTATCCAGATTGTGGCAAATGGTGGGATGGATGCATGAGGGCGCCACGCAACGCGCGCAAATGTCCGGGTCTTTCCCCTTCATGCGATACATATTGGCCGAGGGCCCGCCCAAATCACTGATATACCCCTTGTAATCCGGCATACGCGTGATGGCTTCCACTTCTTTCATAATCGAGGCCTTGGAACGGTTGGCGATGAATTTACCCTGATGCGCGGAAATGGTGCAAAAACTGCATCCGCCAAAACAGCCGCGATGCATATTCACCGAATGGCGGATCATCTCGTAGGCCGGTATCCTTCCCCGCCTGGCGTATTTGGGATGGGGCAGGCGTGTGTAAGGCAGGTCAAAGGAGGCGTCCATCTCTTTTTCGCTCATGGTGGGGAAAGGCGGATTGATGACAATGCGCCGGTCCCCCACCTGTTGATGCAGACGACGGGCATGCATTTTATTGGATTCCTGTTCGATGGGTTTGAAATTCGCCGCGTACTTAAGTTTATCCTCCAGGCAGCTTTCATGGCTGTGTAATTCAAAAGAATCCCATTTTTTAACACGGGGCAGAGGCGCGGACGCTTCCAGGATAAAGGCGGTTTGGGGCAGGGTGGTCAGGTTCTCAAACGGCACACCGCGTTTTAATAAACGGATCAGTTCCCGCAAGGGTTGCTCCCCCATGCCGTAAACTAACAAATCGGCGCCGCTGTCCGCCAAAATACCGGGGCGCAGGCTGTCGGACCAGTAATCGTAATGCGTCACCCGGCGCAGGCTGGCCTCGATGCCGCCCATTACCACCGGCACATCGGGAAAAAATTGTTTCAGCTTACGGCTATACACAACAGAGGCGTAATCGGGTCGGAAGCCGTGTTGGCCGCCCGGCGTGTAAGCGTCATCCGAGCGTTTGCGTTTGTTGGCGGTATAATGGTTCACCATACTGTCCATGCACCCGGCGGTAACACCAAAAAAGAGCCGGGGACGCCCCAGTTTTTTGAAATCACGTCCGTCATCCTTCCAATTGGGTTGGGGAACGATGGCCACGCGCAGCCCCATGCTTTCCATGATGCGGCCCACCACCGCCGCGCCAAAAGCGGGATGATCCACATAGGCGTCGCCGCTGAACAGGATAACATCCAATTCATCCCAACCACGGTCCCGCACCTCGCGCAGGGTGGTGGGCAGCCAGTCGGTTATGGCGTAATCGGTCATTTTTTTATTCATAATGCGGGTATAATTTGTTTTGATGCCGGGCAAATTACTCCATGGATACACGAAATATCAAATTTAAAAACAAAAAAAGTGTGTATGTAAATTTTTAATGAATGAAAAATTATCGCATGGGCGTCACTTTTGGCCGTCTTACCATACCGTCCGCGGCGACTTTTAAAAACAGATTAGGTAAATCCTGTTTCACTTGCTATATTGTTTGCTTTGCAAATTTTAACAGACAGGAATTATTTTGACTTCATTATCTTTTGAACAATTGGGCCTCGCGCCGGAACTTTTACACGCCGTTAAAGACCTGGGCTTCGAAACGCCTACCGAAATTCAACAACAAACGCTGCCGGTGCTTCTGGACGGCCCGAAGGATATCATCGCTCTTTCTCAAACGGGGACGGGCAAAACCGCCGCTTACAGCCTGCCGATTATCGAACACATTGATCTTGATGCCTGGCATACGCAGGCGCTGATTCTCAGCCCGACCCGTGAACTGTGCATTCAGATTGCCCGGGACATCGAAAGTTACACCAAATATATCCACGGCTTACGCGTGGTAGCCGTTTACGGCGGCGCCGATATTCAGAAACAGATCAAACAACTGAAAAAAGGGGCGCACATCATCGTGGCCACGCCCGGCCGGATGTTGGACCTGCTGAAACGCGGGAAAGCCGATGTGACCACCATTAACACTGTGGTTTTGGATGAAGCGGACGAGATGTTGAACATGGGCTTTAAGGAAGACCTGAACGCCATTTTATTTGAAACGCCGCGCGATAAAAACACCCTGCTTTTTTCCGCCACTATGCCGCCGGAAGCCGACCGGCTGGCCAAACAATATATGGAAAACCCCTTGCGTATCACCATCGGGAAAAAGAACGCCGGTTCGGTGAATGTGAGCCATGTTTATTATATGGTGCAGGCGCGCGACCGTTATAAGGCGTTGCGTCGTCTGATCGACTATAATCCGGATATGTATGCCATTGTCTTTTGCCGTACCCGTCGTGAAACGCGGGAAATCGCTGATCATTTGATGCGTGACGGCTATGAGGCCGATGCCCTGCATGGCGAACTGACCCAGGCGCAGCGTGATCATGTGATGAAAAAATTTCGTCTGCGCAATATCCGTCTGCTGGTTGCCACCGATGTGGCGGCCCGCGGTTTGGATGTGAACGACCTGAGTCATGTGATCAACATTGATTTGCCGGAAGATGTGGAAGCCTACACCCATCGCAGCGGTCGAACCGGGCGCGCCGGTAAAACGGGGGTGTGCATGAGCATCATCCACAGCCGGGAAAAAAGTAAGCTGCGCCGTATCGAACAAATCATCAAAGCGGAAATCGTGCGTCAGCCCATCCCCTCCGGTGAAAAAATCGTGGAACAGCAGGTGCTGCATTTTGTGGAACGCCTGCGCTCCGTGGAAACCGGCGAGGGCGCCCATCAGGCTTTATTGCCCGCCGTGGGTGAAAAACTGGCCGATATGAGCAGGGAAGAGCTGATTGAACGACTGGTGAAACTGGAACTGGAACTGCTGCTTAAACTGTATAAAAACGCGCCGGACTTAAACTTTAAGGAAAAACGCCGCGATCGTGAGGAACGCCGCCCCGCGCCACAACGCGGCAACTGGGCCGGACTGGAAATAGGCCTCGGTGAAAAGCAGGGGATGCAGGCCGGTGACATCATCGGCATGATCAACCGGGCCACGCGCAGCAAGGATGTGCCGGTTGGTAAAATCCGCGTCCAACACAGCCGGACCTATTTTGAAGTGGATGCTGACTATGCCGACTGGGTGATGGAAGGGATGCGCAAAGTGGATTTTCGCGGCCGGCCGGTTTATGTGGAAAAGTCCGGGCCCGGCAAGGAACGACGGGTGAAAAAAGCGCGACGTTATTAACGGTTTACACCAACCTCCTGCCACCGACGCATACCCATGCGTCGGTTTTTTTATCCAGATGAATCAGGAACACTTTTCCAGCGGTAAATGGAGAATAACTTGCAACACATGATCCGCCTGCCGGGCATCCACCACACCGTTCATGGCCCGGATCAGTTCGCGCACGATAACCAGCCCCAGCCCGGAACCGGCGGTTTTTTCGGCCATGGCCGGATGTCGGTAAAAGGGTTCGAATAACTGGTTCAGCGGCACATCGATGGGCGACAGCACTCGATTAGCGATGATGACTTCCAGTACAGAATCATTTACCCGGGCGGTGGTCACAATATCCTCGCCCGGCGCGCTGTATTTGAGCGCGTTATACCACAAATTATCCCAGATTTGCGCCACGCGGTCCGGGTCCAGCATGGCTTTTATCTTCTTTTCCGTTTCGATTTTCAATACCGCCCGCACACCCTTTTTATCCGCGCGCCGCATAAAATGGCTGTGTTCTTCGTTTAACAACGTCACGATTTCGATGCATTGTTTTTCCAGTTTAAAGGAAGTTTCGCGCATGGCGGAAAGTTGGAGGATGTCATTGCTGATCTTAATCACCCGTTGCAGATCGCGCTTAACCTCCGGCAACAACTGACGCTGGGCTTCCGGCAGCACATCGGTGTATTCGATTATATCCACAAAGCCTTTGATGGAAGTAAGCGGCGATTTGATCTCGTGGGAGGCGTGGGCAAACATCCGTTGCCGCGCGGCGTTGCTTTCCTCAAGCGAACGTATCAGGCCGCGCACACGGGCGGCCATCTGATTGAAACGGCGCGCCAGAAAGCTGATTTCATCCTGATAATCATCTTCTTCCAGGGTAATATCGAGCCGGCCGTCGGCGATCTCTTCCACACCCGCTTTCAAATGACTCAACCGCTTGCGCAAATTGGCCCCCAGACGGGCGCTGACGGCATAAAAAACGGCCAATACGAGCAATCCGAACACCACCGTTAAAATAATCATCAATCGAAAGATCGGTTTGTTGGCAATGACCACCCCCACCTTGATGGCATGAAATGGCGATTCGGGATTGGGATTATAATACACATGGGAAAATCCGGTGAGCGGATTGTCTTCCCGTAAAATCTCATCAAAAGTATCGGGGAAGTGTTCGGAAGTCATTTGCAGCAACAGATGACCATCCGCCGTGTATAAACCCAGGCTGATTTCCAGGAACAAGGATTGTAAATACCCGCGGATAACTTCCGGCGGTGTTTGGGCGTCAAACCGCCGGTCCAGTTCACGGAAAATATTATGGATACGCGGTTGTTGCAGATTGATCATCACCTCATTTACCGAGACGCGGAAAAAATAAGTCATGGCCAGGGAAAGAATTAAAAACAAAACGATACCCGTGGTCACCAACACCGCGTGCACCCGGCTGTGAAACGAGGCGAATTTCACGCTTCATCCCCCAGGCGATAGCCCACGCCAAACACGGTTTTGATATAATGGCCGGTTGAATCGTCGCAATTGATTTTATTGCGCAGGCGGGCGATATGGGAATCCAGCGTGCGGCCGTATCCTTCGTAGTCGTAGCCCAAAACGGAATGAATCAATTCATCCCGGCTGAAGACCTTGCCGGTGTGTTCCATCAGTAATTTCAGAATTTTAAACTCGGTGGGTGTCAGATTGACGGTTTGATCCCCGACGCATACCCTGCGCGTATCGGTGTTTAATGTCAGCGTTTCAAACCGTAAAACCCGGTCGCTTTCCGCGGATGGCGCCGGGGCGGTACTTTGGCGACGCAACAGCGCCTTGATCCGCGCAATTAGTTCCATCATGTCAAACGGTTTGGTCAGGTAATCATCGGCGCCCGCTTCAAAACCGGTCAGTTTGTCCACCAATTCCGAACGGGCGGTGAGCATCAGAATGGGTAACTCTTTTTTTTGCCGCAGTCGCGGAATAATTTCCGGGCCACAGCCGTCCGGCAGCATCCAGTCCAGTATAATCAATTCGATATCGGATAAATCGGTTGCCAGCGCGCCGGCCAGGTCGGATACGGTGATCACATGAAAACCCACCAGATTCAATTGCACGGCAATCATGCGCGCAATCCCTTTTTCATCCTCAACAAGCAAGATATTTTTCATTTTTCCTCATCGGCATTATCCATAAAAAAGATTCCGCGTTGGCGGAACGGTTTAAAATACTGTGATTTGTTTCAGATGTTCAAGGGCGACAACCATTTAGAAGCTTTCTGCAACATTTCCGCAACATTCCGATAAACGGAGGGTCTGTTTTGTCACTTGCGCGGCGTTTTGTGTGGATAGGCGTCGCCCGT
>RFFS01000008.1 GCA_003696775.1 Calditrichota bacterium | reverse complement strand
TCGCCAAGAGTACCCCGCTCAAGGAGTCTTAATCCCCTCTGAATAACGGGGAGGATTCCGAGGGCTCCCCACCCAGGTGGGGTCTAAGAGCGCTTATGGGCGTCTTAATCCCCTCTGAATAACGGGGAGGATTCCGAGTGTATCAGTCGGTGAAAATGAAAACATCCAAGTCTAGTCTTAATCCCCTCTGAATAACGGGGAGGATTCCGAGAGCTGCCTATCCGTGCCGCGTCCCGCAAGGGCTCAAAGGCCCTGCGGGACGAATCGACTTTCCTAACGAATTATGACAACTCTGCAAAATCATGTTTTTGGCCCTAACCTGTTGTTTTTATTGAAGGACGAATCGATACGCCCTTTCAATAACCCGGAATCAAGATGCCAATATACGCTTTTTTTTCTATTTATCCAAAATATCTTGATATTTTTTATACAGCTCCTCCGGCACAGGCTCGTCATCCGCCAACGCGTTCACGCCGTCCAGGTCTTTCATGTATGCACTCAGCCGCTCCTCGGCGTTCTTGTAAAGCAGGAACTGTATTTCCCTGCTCACATGGTACTCCGCGTCCGAGTCATAATCAAACCGTTCGTTTTCATCGTATTGGCTTCTCCAATAATGTTCCCTCATCTTTTCCTGTTCTTTGGAACATTGCCGTCTCAAATAGCGCTTGAGCGCCCATTTATTGGATTCATCGCATACGGTTACCTGAGGTATGTGTTGTTTGCTTCGTATAAAATGATCGTATAAGTCTTTCATAATATAATAGAACAAAATACTGAAAAACACCGCATAAATGATCATGCTCATGTCTCCTTATGGTTTAGGGATTAAACAATTAACACCTTTTCATCTTCATAAATCCGTCCCAAACCCAATATCCGGGTTTGGCGGCGCATGGCTTCGTTCAGGATGTACATACGCACGGTATCTTTGTCACAATCTATCCGTTCCATTATTTTATCGCGCAGTTCCCGCACCTGCTCGTCGGTTAAAAAACACTCAAAGGCGCTTTTCTGAATATGGTCGCCATAGCCTTTTAACAGTTTGAGCACCTTGTTGCGGGCTTTGTTTTCCACGATGTCGTACACCACCACCACAAAATTTTTATCGGTAGATGAACGGGACATAGTCGGTCTCCTTTCCTTCCAAAACGCGCATGTAACGCCACACCTGGCGTTCGATCACATGCGTATAACTAAACTGCCTGCCCTCATGGCGGATTTTTTTATCCAGGCGCTGACGGTAGGCATCCATAACAATTTCCAGTCCTTCCCGCGTCAGGCGCGTGCGTTCCCCTTCCTGCGTGAAGTGCGTGGCGTTGATCCGCCGGCGGTTGATCAGCGCCATGACCAGGGCGTCACCCAGGGGGGCGCGGAATTCTTCCATTAAATCGCTGACCAGGGCCGGATGCCCGTAAGATACCTCGTGCACCACGCCGCAATAGGGGTCCAGTCCGGCGGCTTCCACAAAACCGTGCACGCTGTGGAACAGGGCGGTATAAACCAGGGAAAGCAGGATGTTCAGCGGATCGGGCGGCGGATGTTTTATCCGTTTCCGAAAACCGAAGTCCTCCAGCAACAGGGAGGGCAGATTCCGGAAATAGAGCGCGGAAAAGCTGCCTTCCAGACCGCGCAGGGCAGGCAGGGTTTCGCATGCGGCCACGCTGGCCCGCGCGTTGCGCAAACGCTGCTCAAACGCTTCATACACTACGGGCGACCGTTTATATATCAAACGGGCGTAGTTGTTTATTTTACCGGCGATCATGGCCCGGCCCAGCCGGACGCGTTGCGCGGGGTTGTTCAACAGCTCCCATTGTTTAAGGCGCACGGGGATATTGGCGGTAACGGGCGCCGCGAGATGGCCGCGGTACCGTCCGCCGCGGGTCAGCCAGCTCACCCGGATGCCCTTGCTCAGAGCATGGGCCACCATGCCATGACTGATTTCCATGCGGCCCATTAAAATAAGATGGCTGACCCGTATCAGCGGGCGGGTGAAAATCACCCGGCCCTCTTTTTTGATAATCAGGCGGCCCCCGTCACGGCTGAGGCGGCACCCCTGTTCGGTTACGATAATGCTTTGCACGACTCTCCTATTTGGCTTTTACCCTGACGGGTCGTAATAAACGATACACATTGTTTTGCTCTTCGAGGGTTTCCCGGATCAGTTGCGGCATATGGGGCCGTTCCGGGGGCGCGCTGACCCACACTTCGTCGAACAATAAAAAGCCGACCCGCGCGGGGGCGTTCATTTCCTCCAGCCGGCGATGCAGGGCCAGCACGGCGGCGTTAAAAAAATCGGAGGCGCTGCCCTGTATCAGCCGGTTCATCAGCCGCCCGCCGAAGTTGGCGCCTTTTTCGGGTGTAACCAGGGGCCGCCCGCCCAGGGTGCGGTAAGGGCGCCCCGCGCGTTGGGCGCGCACCAGTTCCGTGCGCAGGTTTTCCAGGGCTTCCAAAAAGCGGCGCCCAAAGGGGCTCCATAGCACGCCGCCGTCATCCGCGCCGCCGTTAATCCGGCGATTGACGGCCTTTTTTATATCCGCGCGTTCGCCCCGGGCCAGAGACCGGTAAAAGTCGCCCGGCGGCAGGTCTTCCAGCGATATCAGATAATGGCTCAGTAAAAAGTGGAGCAGCATGCCGGGCTCCGTGGCGATAAAATCGAAACGCCACCACCGGGTACCGGGCGGCGGCTGGATGCGCTTAAGCCGTTCACTTTCCGGCCAGGTTTGCACACCGGGCTGTTTATAGGTTACCCGTCCGCTCACCCGCCCCACGCATAGTTTCGGAAAACAGCGTTCGCCATCGATATACAGCCCCCGACCGGCCAGTTCCTTTAAAAAGAGTTCCCAATCGCTTACGGGTTGCGCGCGCTGTGTTACCGCCGCGCGGCGGCCTTTTTTAACCCGGTTCGCCGGGCGGCGCAGCAGGCGGGCCACCGCCTCATCCAGGTTTTCCATACCCGTCAGTTGCTCCAGGCAGGCGGCGTATTGGCGTCTTAAAAAAGGTGTGTTTTTTTCGGGACGGGTGCCGTCACGCAACAGGTCGGTTATATATTTTTTAAGGGCATCGTCGCCGTGCAGGTAAATGTCGCACAGGGCCGGCGTATCGGCGCGGGCGTATTGATACAGGGCCTGTTCGTATGGGGTGCGACAGAAGGAATAGTTGAGCACATTCAGCACTTTTTGGCGAACGCGGGGTTGCGGATCGCGCAGGGCTTCCAGCACCAGCGGTCGGGCATCGGGATGGGCCACAAATTCTTCCATCAGACCCAGGGCAAAAAGGGACTGGGCGTGGTCCTCGCCGTGCAGGGGCACCTCTTCGCGACGCAGAAACACCGCCACCTCATAGCGCAGGGCGGCGCAGGGATCGTACAACAGCGCGCGCAATTTTTTAAGGACGGCGGGGGTCGGCGGACGGGCGATGAGCTGATTAAAAGCAGCCAGTTTGGCCTCTTCCGTCGGGGCCGCCGCCACCAGCTTAATGGCGTTCATAATCCTTATACGCCTCTTTGACGGCCGCCGCGCGGGCAAACAGCTCGCGGGCCTTTTCTTCGTTTCCGGCCAGTTGATAACATTCGGCCAGGCCGGTCAGAGCCTCGAAATCATCGCGCTGCCAGTTTTTTTGTTTGAAAGCCAGCGCCTTGCGGAACAAAGCCGCGGCGGCGGGCAGGTCCCGGGCCTGCATACGTAACCGGGCGATGCGGCACAGAATTTTGTGCCGGCCTTTTCTGTCGCGTTCCAGAGCGCGTTGCAGGTCCTGCTCGGCGCGGGCGGGCTGACCGCGGAGTTGCCAAAAGTCGGCGCGGGCGGTCAGCGCCCAGGGTTGCGGCCGGCGGCCCACGGCACGGTCAAAAAAGCGTTCGGCCTGGTCATACTGTTTCAGCGCCGTCAGACAGCGCGCCTGCAACAGTGCTATCCAGGGCCGCGCTTCCAGCTTGTTCAAAATATCCAGCGCCTGCCGGGGATGGCCCAGATCGAATAACACACGGGCGTGGTTGTAGCGGATATGAGCGCGTTCGGTATAAAAGCGGTTGCCGTCGCGGTCCAACTGACGCAGATAGCGCAAAGCCTGACGCGGTTCCCCCAGGCGCATGTGGCATTTGGCCCGGTAAAAGCATCCTTTGTAGTAATATTTGGCCAGGCTGTCGCGCGTATCGCCGGGCGCCAGGGCTTCCCATAAATCCAACACTTTTTGCATGGAAGCGGCGCTTTGCGGGATGCGCTCCATCTGGAACAGGGCCACCCCGCGACGGTACCAGCAACGCAGGTAGTCCGGCTTCTCTTCCAGGGCGCGATCAAACCATTCCACGGCGGCGCGCCAGTTGCCCTGGTCATATTCCAGATAGCCGAGGCAATAAAGCGGCACGGCAGGGGTATCGTTCTGTTCCAACCAGATTTTATAGCAGTAGCGGGCGGCGTCATAACGATTCAACTGGGAATAGGCAAAGCCCAGCGTGGAACAGACAAAACGCGAGGGATTACCCTGTTCCATGACCGGCTTTAACAACATGATCAGTTGCAGCCAGCGGTTATTGGCTTTCAGCTTAAGGGCCTGTTCGTAAACATCCCGTGGAAGATAGTTTTGGGCGCGGGGCATGGGGACTCCTTTATGTTTGGGGATTGTCGGGTTGCATGCGGGATAAAAAAGCGGCCGACGCCGTTCCCCGCGCGAGGGGGTGCGCGGGACGCCGGTCGCTTTTAAGATCGTCCGTTCAACGCTTATGGCGGATTTTCCGTGTCCAGTTATCGTTTTTAAAACAGGTGATGACCGTCCGTTTATCGGGGGAACAAACCACCACCAGTCCGCGATAACGATCCGGATTATCGGGTTGGAAAACACGCAGCATATCGCGCACGGCGCGGCGGGTCATGATGTAATAGAGGCTGCCATCGGAGCGTTGTTTTTGCCCGAAAGCCAGGGCAGCGTCAATCATCACCCTACTGATGCCGCGGTCGCCGGTGCGTTGTTGTGCGTGGCGGGAAAGAGTTGTGTGCGTCATGATACGCCTCCTTATGTTTGATTTTTCGGCGGTCAATGTAAGCAGGCGCCCCGCGTTTGTCAGATTTGGCTGGTCAGACTGTTATGACGTCTGCCCAGACGCCTTGCCAAACACATAAATGGGATAAGGCTTTTGCTGAATACTTTCGATGGTGATATAATCTTCGATGTATTTATTACCGATACGATCGCGAATGGCTTTGTTTATTTTGGAGCGGAAATCCACAATGCCCTGTTTGCTGTAATCGGGGTAAGAGTCGATACCTTCCCGCGCGCCCTTGTAAATGCGGTTCAATGCTTCCACATGCCGCGGGTTAAATTCAGTGGAATTGTGCATCTCCTTAATATCGTAGATATATTTATACAGAGTGATTTCCGCCCGTTTCATGTGGATCGTCCAGCGGATGTTATTTTGCCAGATGACGGTCAGATTGCCGTTTTCCATATCGCTGAAGTCCAGCTCGGTCTTGTAAACACTGTCCAGACTTTTTTGCGTCAGCCCTACCTTATCCGTATAACTGAGATTCACATTGAGGTTGTTATCAAAATCCAGGAAATCATTCAGGCGCACAAAGGGTATTTCGGCATTGGTAATGGCGATATCGTCTGTTTTGATTTGCCGGCTGCCGGATGCGGTGTTGATTGTGACCGTATCACCCGAAACGGGCGGGAAGAAAAATTCGCGGTTGAATTCCAGTTCCGGCGGGGAAACCAGCACATGGAAAAGGCGGTCACGCCGGCGGCCGTACATCTGCATGGCATAGGCCATATAGGCGCTCATGGTTTTACGCCCGCCGGAAAGGGAGGCCAATACCGTCACATCGTCCCGCGCGCACAAGTCCTGGATAACGCCATCGATAAAATTGGCTGCACTTTCATTTTCTTTTTTATCGCGGATATCTTCCAGCTTGTGGCCGTTTTCATCGGTGATCACATGAATGTGGATGGGCATATCCATGGGATTGAGTTCATAGGCCGTGCAAAATTTGTAAAACTGCCCGTCGGGATAGGCTTTGATCATCTCTTCGCAACGTCTCTCGCCATGCAACGTGGTGATGATGTGAATCGCGCCGATCTTCTTTTTCTGCTGAATAATTAGATCGTACAATGATTCGGTGATGATTTGCGGCGTGGAACCGGCAACGGTAACAAAAATGTACGAGGTGTTTTTTTCTTCCATTTGGATACGATCCTTTCTAATATATCTTTTTAAAGGTTAGCATACGGCTGCGGATGCTGCCGTGCAGGGTCACTTCGATATCCTTCAACCGTGTATAGGGTTGTTTCATCAATTTTTGATAAAAGACACGCATTTGGGCCTCGATGCGGCGGTTGGTCTGATCGGCAAAATAGGCTTGCGTGTCGGCGTTCACCAGGCCGCTTTCGGCCAGGGTAACATGCAGACCGGCCTTATGCGCCAGTATCCACGCGGAATGCTGGGCAATGGTGATCTGTTTTTTATTTTTCAGTACATGTTTCATCATATAGTCATTAAACTTATCCAGCACCGCATCGGCAGAGGTTTCTAAAAACAACGGTTTGTTGGGTAAGCGGTTAAAATTGATTTTATCGGTCTCTTCGGGAATGGACAACCCTTTTTTGGCCGTGGCCGCACGCTGGATATTTTTAGCCTTATGTCGTTTGACGTCGGGTTTGTATTTTTTTTGCTTTGCGACTTGCAAAAAAGTATCCAGCGGTATTTCCTTGTATTCGATTTTATAGCGATCGAAGAATTTTTTACGGGAGGGCGCGATGTACTGGGCCACGAAAATCAGGCGCACATCCTTATCGGGGTGCGCTTCCATGTGCCCGCCCATATAATCCATCATGCGCATGGCATGGCCTTCATCCAGGGCGCCGCATTGTATTTCCACCAACACATCCCGTCCCTTTTTATCCCTGAACAACAGGTCCGGCCGCCGGTAATTTCTCAACACATATTGGCGGTCCATCAGCTTCAGGCCTTTTTCCAGAAACAGCTCCGGGTAACGGGCTATCAAAGCTTCCATATCGGCTTCTTTCATGCTTTTCCCTCCTTTAATAGAATGTTACGATTTCTTGCCGGTTTTAAACAAACCGTCCACGCCCAAAATCTGATGTGTGATAAAAGCTTCAAAATCTTCCAGCGTGGTCACGCTCATATTATACAACGAGGAAAGCGCCCGGCAACGTTCACGGGGCATATCCGTAAGGGCCACGATAGCATGGGCGCGCTCCATGTTAAGCATCCCGGCAATTTTGGAATACTTGCTGATATGTTGCTGGTAGCCGCCGGATTTCGCTTCCACCCAAAACATGGTGCCGTTGACATGGAAGAAAATATCGAACTCAAAATCCTGTCCGTTGGGCAACACCACCTTGGGATTGATCAGATAGCCGAAGTCGAGCGCCTGCCGCAGTTCATTGGCGATTTTATTCACAACCTGGATCACCACCTGCAGCACGTAACGCTCCATCCACTTGCCGGAGAAAAAATTCTGCGCGGCGGGCAACGCCGTGGTTTTGGCCCTTAACAAATAATGCGGCGCCCGTTCGTAGCGGTACTGCTCCAAAAAGGCATATTCATGAAGCCGGTTGGCGAACTGACATACATTGCTGACGTCGCTCTTGCCATATTCAGTCATATTCAGCGAAAAGGAGCCGCCCCGGGCCATGTGGCGTTTTACTTTGCCCAGAAATTCCTGCAGGGAAGGATAATTTTTCCCGAGGAACAGCGCCAAAGAGTTGATAAGATCGTCCGAGGCGTCTTCCTCCGGAACGGAGACTATCTGAACGCCCCTTTTTTCCAGAAACGCCTTCAGGATGTCCGCGTCCCGTGGCGGCGGGGCGCTCTTTTTTTCATCTTTCACCACGTCGGTTTTACCGCCGGGGACGGGCCCGGCGGGGGGCGTTTTGTTTTCCAGGGCGTCGGCGATCGTTTCCAGTGAAACGGCAATGCGTTCCAGCAGACCTACGATGGTTTGCCCCGCGTCCGTTTGTGTTGCCATGCTAACCTTTCCTTATACGTTGCGGCAAAAAGCCGTTGAATTGCCGGGCCAGCGCCTGTTCAAAGGTGGGCACGGGCTGTTCCCCCTCGGGCCCTGGATAGCCCGGCGGTTGATTTTCCATGTTAAACGGTATGAAGGGAATGTTCAATTCCCGCACTTTTTCCTCCAGTTCACCCATATAATCCCTATACAACGTCTCATGGGTAAAAAGCGGAGCCGTCACCCACAGTTGGGCCAGGTTGCCCGTCCGGTTGGTCAGCCGCGCCAGGCGCGCAAAGATTTCCTTGGTTTCAAAGGTGTGGGTTTTACATTCCAGAGATATCAAAATGCCGTTTTTCAGGACGATCAGAATGTCATGCTCCCCGGCGACCTTTTCGGGTTGGCTTTTGCGGGCCAGTTTGACATTCAACCGGATTTCCGTAACGATTTCCGTCACGGCGGGATGATTTACCAAAAATGAGTTCAGACGATGCCAGACGGCCTTCTCGAAATATGTCCCGAATCTCTCTCCGGGGTTGAATGGATTATCACCGGTTGTCTGAAGAAGTCCGGCATTCCATAATAGATGTCGATCCTCGGGGGCCAATTGGTTTTGTTGAATAGTTTTATTTTCCTGTGTTCGCGACAGATGACGCATTACCTGTAAAATATAACTGGCCAGCCATTCCTTGCGGCGACGATCCTTTTCCTCCGTGTTCATTTTCATCGTAAAAGACGAAAATGCCAGATTTTTTAGCGGTGTGCGTTCCCAGGTCTCGCTCAGAAATGCCATTATCTCTTCCTTATGACCTTTAAAGACAAAAGGCTTCGAAATGTCCCGGTTCAGGTAGAGACGGTAAACCGCTCTTATGAATTTTTTATCCGTATAAAACAGCTCCAGTTCCGGCCGCGGTTTGACCAGTACCCCCTTCCGGGAGGTGAAGGCAACAACGCCTTGGCCGCCTTCCTGGTATGTGGACTCCTTTATTTCCAACACATCGTCCAATGTGAGCGGCCTGCGTATCGGCATCGTAACGGCGTCACCGTAGGGGTTGGCATCCATTACCAGCAATTTAACGGGACGCGGCGATAAATAAACATAACGGGTGATGCGGTATTGCAACACCGCCACAATGGATGCCGCCGTGGTTTTTTGTCCGCCATTCAAGCAAAAGGTAACTGGCATATCATCGGTGATGCCGGGTGGGAAGCGCCGCACCAGCCCCGGTTGCAGCAGGCCGTCTTCACGAATGCTGACCCGGTGGATATGCTTCCGCCCGTATTTTTTCAGCACGGTGATCAGGCCCCGGCTCCATTGCTGCCTGACGGCCGTGTCGGATTCAAGCAAAAGCAGATGATCTCTCGTTTCCATCAGCGTCAGCAGCGGGATGGCGTTGCTGACATTTTGCCCGCTGGAAACGGCAATGAATAAGGTGGGGCGTTTGGCGTGTGCCCGTGCCCGGGGACTCATTCGTCACCTTCCAGCAGCGCCAGCGGATCAAAGCCTTTCAGCGATTTGCCGGCAATGCCCTGGATGCTGCCAAATAATTGCATGGACGATTGCTGCATTGTTTCAATTTGCTTTTCACGCAACGCCCATTGTTTTTGAATAGCGCGTTTTTCCTTTTGCAACTGCTCCTGCATGGCCTGGTATGTGCTCACCAACTGCTCCACGGTATGGGCAAATTCCGCGCTGGTGAGATAGGCGTACAACATTTCCATCTTTTCACCCTTGTTTTCCTGCATGGCACGGTAGGCCTGTGTCTTGATCAGCATTTCACGCAACACAAGCGAAACGCTTTTCAGTTCCGTAAAATGGCACACCCAGACACCGTTTTTCAAACCAAAGCGCGTCATGTCCTTCGGGAAAACACGGGTCACTAACACGGCAATATCGGCTTTGCTGTTCTGGCGGTCGGCTTTTAATTTTTCGATCCACTTATCGGAAAAGTTCTTGGTGCGTTTGCTTTCATAAACGATGATGCCGCATTTTTGTCCGCGGTTGTTGATCACCGTCTGCAGGCAGTCGGCGCCACGCTGCCCCTTGCCTACTTCCTGAATCGTGTCAAAGGGGTATTCCTGTTTCAACAGATCTTCAATGGCCAGTTCCTGTACCTCGCCCTGCATTTGCATGGAGCCCTGGCTGGCCTTGCGTCGCATTTCTTCCAGCATGCGTTTTTGATCATCCAGTTGTTTTTGATATTCCCTTTCCTTCATGGCGTATTCTTCCTGCATGCGGGCGCGGGCTTCTTTTTCCATGGCATCGCGCTGGTTCAGCAGCTCTTTTTCCATTTGCAGCCGGATGCGCTGTTCCTGGGTTTTCATATCATGCCGCAGTTTTTGCAAATCGAGTTCTTTCTGCTGCAGTTCCAGCTCGGCATGACGGCTTTTGTTAAGTTCATCTTTCAATTTTTTAATTTGCGCGTTATAATTTTCCCGCGTTTCCTTTTCTATGCGCTGTTGTTCCTCCCGCAGGCGCTTATTGACGCGCTCTTCTATCGCGGCCTGTTGCGCGCGCTTTTGCTGTTCCAGTTTTTCCCGTTCCTTTTGAAGGGCTTCTTCTTCGGCTTTATGTTTGCTCAACCATGCGTTCAACTGTTTGCGGTACTTATCCTGATATTGTTTTTCCAGGTTTTCAGCAAGGGCGTCCTCGATGGCAAATTCCGTTTTGCAATTCGGGCAGGTTATTTTTTGGGTACTCATAAGGTTCTCCCTGTTTGATAGGTTGACAGATCATAGTTAACATTTAAAGGCATTCTCAAAAAAGCGACCGGGAAGACAAGGGGGCTTCTTCCCGGCCGCGTAAAAGGCAGGTATCATCCAGGCCGCGGGCGGGCGCCGGTTCGAACGCTGTAATTATACACAACGCGCCTTCGAAATGATAAAAAGACTGCGCAGACCAAGCGCCCCGTCTGCCCAGACAGATTTGCCTTTTCCGCCCTATTTTGATACGATGGCCCTTGAACGGAGACAAGTGGCGTACCCTGCTCATCCCATGCTCATGAGTTTTTTAAGATCATTTAATGCCTCCAGTCCATTTTGAACGAATGCCGTAAACTTGGGGTTGTATTTGGTAAAATAGGCATGGGATAACGCATTACGATTATTATTAATTTTTCCGTTCAGATGAATATATGGCCTTAAATCGATTTGTAATATGCGTTTAATAATTTCACGTTGCCTATCCTTATTATACCAATTGTTTCCTGAAAAATATTTCCAATCGGATTCCTGTCTGCCATGCTCTTTAATGGATAAGGCTTTTGTAAATAACTGACGGTTTCGTGAATCATTATAATCGATACCGGCCCGGGCACACCCAAACGAAACTATGTTTTCCTTTAACAACGTGTAACCCTGCTGTATCAACCCATGTTTTAAACAATATTCTATCGTAAAATTTATTTTTTCAAAAGGGGTCCGGTCGATTTCGACTCCAGTGAAGACTTTTTCTATTATTTTTAACAGCTCTCTCAACGGAGGGATCATTTTCACATGTTCACGGGCCTCATCGATGTTCTTTTTTAAATTATCCAGATTAACCGGAAGTTTTGGGGCATTACAAACCTGGACACTGGAAGAAAAAATTTGGAGACTTTTGGCTAGTTTATTTAAAGCATTTGCGCCAAAGGTATCCCCCTTATTGTCTTTGAGCATGGGCTGTACCTGACGCCTGGTAAGTTCGTTCAACAGCCCGGTGTGGCCGCTGGAAACAAATTCATAAGCGGCGGTGGTCCAGCTTAATAAATCAATAAAGGGTGTCAGATCAAATACCGGCACACGCCTTTTCCGGAATGGCATGTCTTGTATTTCTTTCAACGTTCCCAAGGCATTTAAGGCGCCATAATACATTTTCCGGATATGTATGTTTTTGGTAACCCGTAAAAAGTTTAACACAATCTGGGAAAGCAACGGAATGGATCGGAAGGAATGGGTGATATCAAAATACACTTCGTCCTGCTCATCAATGCAATTATAGATGGTGTTAAAGATGACCCATAATTCTTCTTCACTACGACCTTCGGGAATTTCAACATTTTTTAAAGAGGGAAAAGTTGGATGATCACGCCGGTATGCCTTTTCCAGGTCGTGCATCTCATGCGCCAGGCCTTCCCGGGCGGAAGGAGACCAATTTGTTACGTAGGCATCTTTAGTGGTAAAAATAATGATCTCCGCATCACCGTCTAAAATTTGGTTTTTTAACAGATGGCGCGTGATGCTTACCTGAATAAATTTAACCGGATAAAAATCTTTCTTATCATTATCAAAAGAATAATGCACGGTTTCATATTTGCCCATTCCCAAAAAGGAAAGAAACTTAACGCCCATTTCGTGTCTCCCTGAAATGAATGATTTTTTACTGATGCCTCCTGGCGGCGCAACCGCGCCGTTAACGTCGTTGTTTATGTTTTTTTACACCGCTAACCGCCTCGGGGCGGGAAATATCCAGCAGATGCTGATATAGGGCTTCCACCTGATGACTTATTCGGGTGCTCCAGTTTCCGTTAAACAATACTGTGTCCGCATTAAAAAACAGGGAAACGATCAAAATAAAAGTGACCGCCAACCTGCGGGGCCAACTCCCCATGCGGGAATCGGATTTTAAACTTTTACGGCTTAAATTCCTTCGGGCCCATTTATCCAACACGGCATTCAGATGTTTGTCCAGACTGAGTTGATTTTTCTCTACAATTTCAAGAAAAGCGCGGTTATCGCGATCCGCCTGCATGAGTTTTGCCAACTGCCCGTTCATCTGATCCTCGTGACCGGCCAACTCCTGAAGATATTTATCCATTTGTTGTGTGGTCCGGTTCAGATATTCATCCATTTGTTGGGTGGTCCGATGCAGATATTCATCCATTTGCGTGAGATTACGGTCATTCTGCTGTTCGATGTTTTGAAAGTTGCGTTCCTGTTCCTTTGCAAATTTTTTCAATTCGCCCTGCAGGTTCTGGGCATGTTGCTTATTCAATTCGCTCAGATCGGCGCTGAAATTCTTCAGCACGCCATTTTGACTCACCACAATATTTAAAATGCGGTACAACTCATTCTCGAGTTTATCCTGCCCTTTTTCCGCAACCACCATTGCGTTTTGGGTTTCCCGCAACAACTTTTGGTACAAGCCCCCGATGTCCATCACTTTTTGTGTGGCTTGTTCAATGTGCTGCCGCACACGCTCAAAATCATTTTCCTTGTTATCCAGAATATCCGTTAATTTTTCGTTCATAAGTATCAGGTTTTTGTTTAACACCTGAAACTGTTTATCCAATCCATCAAGCGTTTCCATGCCGAATTTTTCAAAAACTTCCAGGTTTTGCCTGAGCTGTTCGTTTTCAAGCGCATCCATCAGTTTGGGCACCGGGTCCAGCGCGCGCTGGAGATTAAACAGGACGTCATGAAACTTCATGAATTTTTGATTCAACTGTTCCAGAAACTCCGCACTGCTTTGAAACTGCTCAATGAGACGTTGCATCCCGTTAGAATTCATCTATCTGTTCTCCGATTAATTCCACATAAATCCCACTTGATTGCACATTGTCCTTAAAGGAGGCAAATTGCGGAATAAATACCGCTTCCAGGAAGATTTCCATCTCTTCCTCATTCACCTGTTTACTGTTGAAAATATCGTTTATGGAAACACCAAGTTTATTGATGACATCCAGCAGGGAACGGCCGCGTTTTTCGCTATGCCAGATGATCCACAGCACGCGTTCCAGGGGCGCCTTCAGATGTTTACTATTGCGGTTCAGAAATTCCAATTGTTGCGGCAGCCACAGGCTTTTATCGGTTTGCCGAGCCCGGGTAAACGCCCGGGAAAAGTTCCCCGCCCGCACTTCATTTAATATTCCGCAACGCAGGGCGCCTGCCACGCCCCGCGGATCGTTTTGAACACGCATGTACAATCGTTCCGCCTGTTCGTACAATTCCCTGCGCTCTAATTCAAGGGCGTCTTCCAGTGTTTCCTCATTGGTGGAAACCTGTAACAATCCCAGACGGGTTTCATCGTAGCTGTCCACAATTTCCACCGGTACATCAATATGTTCCAACAGTGAGGGGATTTCATTATTTTCCCATAGAATTAGTTTATTCCGGGCGCGGGTAATGCCTACGTAAAACATGTTGATCAGATATCGATTGGCCCACCGCCGTTCGACACGACCATTCAGAATGGCGGCGTATTCTTTTTCCCAATAACCCGACAAATTAAAGGCAATGACCACTTCCCTTTCCAACCCTTTGATTTCCTGAGGCGTGAACAGGGTGGCATTGTATTGACGGGCCAGTTCCGCATATTGATCCTTCACTTTCTGATCCGGTACAATCAGCGAGACATAGCTGCGCCGGGCTATGGATTTCAAGATTTTTTCCATGGAGGCGGCTTCTTCCAATAACAGGAAAATGTCACCTTCCGTATCGCTAAAACATTGCTGGCTCAAATCGTAAGGGGTTGCCCCCCAAAAATGTCGGCGTACGCGCACCATATTATTGGCCAGTTCCGTGATCCGTCGCGCCGAGCGATAATTATCTCGTAATTCACATATCCTTAACCGATTGTTGTAAGTGGTAAAAATATTGTTTATCAATCCGGGATTGTAAATGGTGGGCTGAATGATCTGATGCACATCGCCGGCCAGGAACAATTGTTTCCGATCGCCGGATAAGGCGGATAAAGCCCATATTTGCAATTCACTCAGGTCCTGAATTTCATCCATGACAATCGCTTGAAAATGCCCGTGGAGTGTGCCCTCATTCAATAATTCCCGCGCCAGATCGTTTTCATCCATGTAATTGTTATTTTCCAGCCAACGGTCATACTGCCTGTAAATGTCAAAGAAAGCCGGGCGGTGTGCCCTGGGGATCGGGCTGTGCCTTTCATTCAATTCCAGGTAGGTTGCCTGGTCCATGGCTTTCTCCGGCAGAAAATTTCCGTTTGCAATACGCAAAAGAGTCCTTATGTCCCGGTCGTTCAGAGCCGTTTCGTTTTGAAGAAAATCGTGTAGGGCCGGCAGGCGCTCCGGCAGGAAAATCATCCTGTTTCCTTCGACACGGATGAATTGTTCATTCAAGAGTCTTTGCCTGCCCCTTCTGCTCAGGATGTTTACAGGCATGTTTCTTAAACGGATGGCATTATGGCCCAGCCTGCCCTTAATTACGCCGTGAATTTCCTGCCAGACTTCCCTTGCCGGAAATTTGTTACGATGGCAATGATTATGATACCACTCTTCAAACAGACGATACCCTGCTATTTCCCGGTCTCCGGCCCGTTCTTCCCAAAAATCGTTAATATTCCAGAATTTGATATTGGGGTTGATATCCGGGGTATTGAGTTCATAAAGTTGTCTTGCCCAGATGGCAAGCCAGGCGTTATAGGTAAAATAGGCCACCTTTTCATCATGATACGCCATCAGTTTATAAATCCCAAGCATGGTTTTACCACTGCCGGCGCCACCGGAAAGGATGATATTTTCATCCATCCGCAACACATTTCTCTGTTCATCATTAGGCTGATAAAGAAAAGCGCCTTCTCGGATCCATTCCGCAATCCGGTTATCCTGACCGGCATTTTCAAAGGATTTATAAATGACCTTCTCCCCATCCGGAATATCCGCAAGCGTTGTAACGTCCTTTGCATCTTCATCTTCCGCGGGTTGATAACCGGTGGTCAGAATTTCGAGACCACCGGTGGGCAGTTGACGCCGCCGGGCATGGTTGATTTGGTCATCATGGCGACAAAATCGTACAAAATAGAGGGTGTTGGGCTGACGGTCTTTTAAACCCGGGATGTCATTGGTAAACGCAAACAGAATACGGTCGCCGGAATTAAGCCGAAATTTTGAATACGGTGTATTTCTAATGCGCCTTACCCAGAATCCCGCGTTTATCAGCCGGGGATTGTAATGATGGGCTTCCATTTGACGGGAAAATTCCGCCACTTTGCGCAACACCTGTTCCGTCATATGTCCGGGGATGCTTTTAATAAAATTTTGTGCGATCAACATAACTTCTCTTTCCGGTGTGTGTGTGCCGTTATGCTTTGGGAACGCCGCCATGTTACATTAAAGAGCGTTATTTTTATAAAAAGTCTGTATAGACGCGTGGGGCGGTCTGCCCGGACCGGATTGTATTCCATGCCAACCGGCGCGGACAGCGGTGTAGGATGCCAAACGGATGTATCAATCATGTTCCCGGTTCTTC
>RFFS01000088.1 GCA_003696775.1 Calditrichota bacterium | reverse complement strand
TATTATCTTATGTCATTATCTCTAAAACCCATTTTTTTTCCGATGCATTTGAACCCGATTTAAGGGAACAGGCATTTACCATATCCACCGATGAAATAAGGTCAGCAAATCATTAGATTATATGGATTGCGGTCGGAGTTAATTACGATGAATGGATGACACAACATTCTTTATACACAACAACTTAATCCTTGTAGTCCTTATCACGATCGGGCAGAGCTCGACTGTAATGGCTTGATGAGACAACAAGTTTTTTTATTTTATAATTATAACTTAAATACCTATCGGCCGAATAAAATCAAGAAAAGTCACTCCGACCCGATACTGAAATTAAAATGGGATACACATGGAATATAAAGCGCTGATAGTGGATGATGACAGGACATTGCTGCGTCTGCTCGATGTCTATTTGGCAAAAAACGATATCGAAGTGGTTGCCATGACCAATGCCCGGGATGCCCTTCGGTATCTTGAAACGGAATTACCTGATATCATCGTCTCCGATATAATGATGCCGGAAATGGACGGGCTCGCCTTTCGCAAGGCCATAATGTCTGACGACCGGTTAAAATTGATTCCTTTTATCTTTTTAACCGCCAAGGGTGAACTGGAAGAAAGGTTGACCGGCTACCAACTCTATGTGGATGATTATATTTCCAAACCATTTGAACCGCGGGAAGCGTTGACCCGGATGAATGCCGCTTTAAAACGCCATTCGATTTATCACGATTTGTTACGTTACGACAGCCTGACCATGACCACCAACCGAAAAACATCCGAGGAAATCCTGACGCGTGAATTCGAACGCGCCAAACGTTACGGTTCACCCCTGACAATCGCTTTGCTGGATATCGATCATTTTAAGATTTGCAACGACACGTATGGTCATGTTTTTGGCGATCTTGTTCTTATAAAGGTGAGCGACACCCTTATGTCTCAGGTACGCAATACGGATGTGGTGGGGCGTTATGGGGGGGAAGAGTTTTTGGTCATTATGCCGGAAACCAAATTGCAAGACGCGGTAACGGTTGTGGAACGCATGCGTTTTTATGTGGAACAATTGACCTTTGATCCTCAGGGATTCACCGTTACCATCAGCGCGGGAGTGTGTCAGTGTCAGGCCGGATTTGAAAATATCCGTCAATTTATTCACCAGGCGGATACGGCTTTGTATAAGGCTAAAAACAATGGAAGAAACCGCGTGGAAATTGCGGCATAGTATTCTGTCTTTTTTCCCCACCTGCCAACACTGAGCTTCCATAATTATTTCTTGGATAACTTTACTTATCATAGTACCTTATCAGCGTTTTTTATAAAAAAATTTGAGGCAATTATGATTCACTATTTTGTTGTATTTTTGTTTTTATTGTCCGGATGGGCATCCGCGCAAAATCCCATTACGGTGGAAGAACTTCATAATCATCTTTCCTATATCGCGTCCGATGAAATGAAGGGTCGCAAGCCCGGTACACCGGAAGCGCGTCAGGTGGCCGGGTACATTGAACAGGCTTTTCAATCCTATGGACTGACGCCTCTCGGAGATAACGGTTTTCAATATTTTGAAGTGGTCACCAGCGTGAAGATGGGCGACAACAACGCTTTTGCCATTGGGGATAAAACATATAAAGTCGAAGAAGACTTTATACCGCTAAGCTTTTCCGCCAATGCCACGGCAAGCGGGCAGGCAGTCTTTGCCGGTTATGGTTTTCATATCGAAAACGACTCGCTGCAATGGAATGATTTCAAAGACATCGATGTAAAGAATAAATGGGTGCTTATATTAATGGGTGATCCGGAAAACGATCCACATGGCGGGCGTTTTTACAAACACAGCAAATTACGCCGTAAAACCCTGCTGGCCGCGGACGCCGGCGCCGCGGGGGTGTTGTTTGTGGCGGGTCCGGATTATGACGACACGGATAAATTGATGGCTTTGCATTTTGATCAAAGTAAATCGGGCAGTGCCATTCCGGTTATTCAGATCAAACGCACGGTGGCGGATGCTTTGTTGCGGGGTAGCGGCAAAACGATTGCCGGATTGGAAGCAACCATCCGCAAGCGTATGGGGCCCGCCGGTTTTGCCATCCAAGAAAACATTCAGGCTTCCGTGGATTTGAAACAGGTGAAAGTGCGTACACAAAATGTGGTTGCTGTGTTAAAAGGCAGGGAATTACCCGATGAATATGTGGTGGTGGGCGCGCACTACGATCATCTTGGTTTTGGTGGCTGGGGAAGCGGTTCCCGCGCGCCGGATGTGCATGAAGTCCATAACGGCGCCGATGATAACGGCTCCGGCACGGTTTCATTGCTTGAACTGGCCCAGTATTTTGCCACGGCGCCGGTAAAGCCGCGGCGTTCCATCCTGTTTATGGCCTTCGGCGCGGAAGAAATGGGGCTGCTTGGCTCCAAATTTTTTACCGCCCATCCGTTGATCGATTTGAAAAACATCCGCATCATGCTCAACATGGATATGGTGGGCCGCCTGAATCCGGAAAGTAAAACCCTGACCGTGGGCGGCACCGGTACGGCTGCCGGGCTGGAAGAAACCCTGAAAAAACTGGCGGAAGAAAAAGCCTTTAAAATTAAAACTTCGCCGGAAGGATTCGGACCCTCAGACCACGCTTCTTTCTATGTGAAGGATATTCCGGTGGTTTTTTTGTTCACGGGAACGCATGAAGATTATCATAAACCTTCGGATGATGTGGACAAAATCAATTTTGAAGGGATGAAGGCGGTGGATGACTATGCGGCGGCGATTATAGAACATGAAGCGAACGACACAACACCGCTCACTTTTCAGGAAGCGGGCCCGAAAGAAGAACAACGCGTGGCGCGCTTTAAAGTGACTTTGGGCGTTATACCGGATTATGCCTCCGATGTCAAAGGTCTGCGCCTGGATGGCGTGCGCGAGGGCGGTGTGGCCGCCCGGGCCGGCTTAAAAAAAGGTGATATCATCGTCGGCATGGATAAAAAGGCGGTGAATAATATCTATGATTACATGAACCGTCTGGCGGATATCAAACGCGGACAGGAAGTGGATATTGAGGTGCTTCGTGAAAACGAACGCCTTCATTTCAAAGCCAAATTTTAAAATCGGGGGCATCGGCCCCCTTTTTTTAACTTACTTTTGTTAGCCATATATTACTTTTGTTGACAAGAGTGTACCATGCCTATATATTCCCCTAAAGCAATCAACCGGAATAAATATCATGAGTGATGTTTGGAAGAAGTTCGAGGACAACGGACTGACGCACAGCAGCGTGCACCATTTAATGGCCATCGACCAGTTGCTCAAAACCAACGGCTACGCGCGGGGCATCGATGTGGCCAAACATCTCGATATCAGTCGAAGTTCCGTTTCGGTTACCCTGCATAAACTGCAATCCAAGGGCTATATCGTGGAAGATGAAAATAAATTTTATCATCTCACCGAAGAAGGCCGGGAATTGACCCATGACGTGTTGAGCACACGACGCATCGTTAAAAAATTCTTTTTGGAAGTGTTGGACCTGCCGGAAAACATTGCCGAGGAAGACGCCTGCAAGGTTGAACACCTGCTGCATCTGAAAACCAGCGCCCGATTATTTAAATTTATCAGTTTTGTTAACGCGGATGAAACGTTTAACCGTGAATTTCGCAAACGCTTTAAATCCTATAAACACACCTGTAGCGACGATTGCGACGTGTGCGATGACGATTGCTTTTACGAAAAATCCTGATACCCTCATCATTTAAAAAGAATTGCATGGCAGAAGCCGTGTTGCTAACTTCCCCGTCTGTGAAAAAAATACTATTTACACTTTGGGCTGTCTGTTTCGGGTTTTCCCCGACCGGTGCGCAACCCCTTACCAATCAGTCTGTAATCGATTCCCTGCTTAATGTTACCATGGACGCATTGGTGGTGCCCGTTTGTAACGACTCCACGAACGTCTGGTATTTGGATATACGGACAGGACAAGAGGAAGAGGCCGCTCTGCGTAAGGCTTTTCTGGGGAAAATGGCCGGTGTAAACGGGACACTGCGCAATGACGCGCCTCAGCGGTTTGTTGTTGAACAATTGGACGTTGATGTCGTATATGCCGAAAATATGACGCCCCATGCTTTGGAAGAAGGCGTTATCCGTACCGTGCGCGTGAAGCTGACCGGCGTAAAAAAATGCCCGAAACAAGCGCAAACCCTGCAGCCTTTTGTGTACCAACGCGGTTTTATGGATACCGTAACCCTGGGAATGATCCCCCAATTGGAATCCGGCGCGCGTCCGTATGCGCGGGGGCGCCTGGTGCGTTCCGGCATCTGGCAAAAATGGCTGGAACCGTTGCTGGTCACGGTGTCTTTAAGCGCCGTGGTCTATTTGTTTTTTAGTATCCGCAGTTAATATGCTTAAGAATTTAAGGAGTTATTCTTGAAACGATTAGTGCTTTTAATAACCCTACTCGGTTTGATGGGGTGTGCTGGTAACCGACCCAAATCCGGATGGAAAGCGGAAGAATATTTTCAATACGCGAAATCTTTGTTTAATGATGAAGACTATCTCATTTCTTCACAGGAATTTCAAATCATCATGTTGCGCTTCCCCGGTAGCAGCATCGCGGACAGCGCGCAATTTTACCTGGCCGAAAGCCATTTTATGATGGAAGAATACATCGTGGCAGCTGCGGAATATGAAAAACTCATCAATAATATGCCCAAAAGTCCCTTGGTGCCCGATGCCCAATTTAAATTGGCGGAAAGTTATTATCATCTGTCTCCCCGTCCGGCTTTGGATCAAAAATACACTTTAATGGCCATTCGGGCTTATCAGAACTTTATAGAAGATAATCCGACCCACAAATTAAAAGAAAATGCCGAACGACGAATCGCCGAGTTGCGGGATAAGCTGGCCATGAAAGCTTATACCAATGCCGAAATCTATCGGAAAATGAAAAAATACAGGGCGGCGATCATCTATTATAAGGAAGTATTGGAAAAGTATTATGATTCCGATCTGTTGGATGAGGCCCAGTACGGCATCATTGAGGCCAATTATGAAGCGGGTAATTATAACGATGCCGCGCGGGAAATTGAAAAATTCCGTGAGCGTTTTCCGCAAAGCCCGTTAAAGGAAAAAGTGGACGAACTGGCCGCGGAAGTTCAAACAGAGCTGGCTGCACAGGATGACCACGCCTACTGAGCCGCGGCGTATCGGCCTGATGGGCGGCACTTTTGATCCCGTTCATCACGGCCATCTGATAATGGCGGAATGGCTTGCCAGCGCTCTGCGTATCCCGACCACCTGGTTTATTCCCAACCGCATCCACCCTCTTTCCAAAAGAGCACATATCACCGAGGCCCGCCACCGCCTGGCCATGCTTTCCCGTGCGGTGGCGCCTTTTCCCGGTTTCCGCATTTCCGAGTTTGAATTAAAGCGCAATGCAGTATCCCATACCGTGGATACTCTGGAACATTTTAAACAACAATGGCCGGACAGTGAGCTGTACCTGTTTATGGGAAGTGACAACCTTAACCAGTTTCTTGAGTGGCACGAACCGTTTAAAATCCTTGAACTGGCCCGTCTGGCCGTTTACACGCGCCGTACGGATTCCGATCCCCCGGAAGAGTTGAAAAATCATCCGCGTATCCTGCTGGTGAACAGTCCCGTTATCGATATCTCATCCAGTCATATCCGGCACCGGATAGCTGAAAATCTCCCCTTTCGCAGCCTTGTACCACAACGTGTGTTCGAGTATATTACCAGTCAACGTCTGTACGTATCATAACGATTAGGATAACCCGTGTTTCTTGCAAAAGTTGTGGGCTCGGTCTGGGCCACAAAAAAGACGGATAATCTGACAAATCTTAAATTTTTGGTTGTCCACCCGCTTAATCTCAAAAAAGACCCGTTGACCGATGTCGTCATCGTGGCGGATGTTTTGGGAGCCGGAATCGGTGAAACCGTCATTTGCGCTTATGGCCATGCCGCGCGTAAAGCGATCCAACCCGAACAGCCCGCTGATTTGAGTATCGAAGCGGCGGTGGTGGCCATTGTGGATAAACTGGATATCGACTCAAAAGCCATGACAAAGGAATAAGCATGTCGTCACTTACAGAAAATGAAATCCGGCGTATTGCCGAAATGGCCGTCAGGCAACTGGAAGGGCACGCCACACCCGCCAATGTGGAAAAGGTGGTCAAATCGGCCTTGAACCGCCTGGATGGCGGCGCTCCAAAAACGGAACGGATGAAACGTGTGCCGGGCGGCACTCACGCCGGTGGCCGGATTATAATTACCGCGTTCGGCGCCAACAGCATTGGCATCCTGGCCGGTTTAACATCGGAGCTGGCCGCATTGCGTTGCGATATTGTCGATCTTTCTCAAAAAATCATGCAGGAATTTTTTACGATTATGATTCTGGTGGACAGCCAGGCGTCCGAATTTCCTTTCGAAACCATCAAACAGCGCATGGTGGAAAAAGGCGAATCTTTCAATCTTAAAGTGATCGTCCAGCATGAAGATATTTTTAAAACCATGCACCGGGTATAATTATGCATATCGAATTACCTGAAATTCTGGAAACCATCCGTATGACCGAGGTGGAGCATTTTGATATCCGGACGGTGACCATGGGGATCAATCTGAAGGATTGTATCAGCGATTCGCTCCCCCGCCTGAAGGAAAATATTTACGAAAAATTAATGCGTACCGCTTCCGAGCATGTGGCCACGGCGGAAAAAGTGGAAGCACAGTACGGCATTTCCATCGCCAATAAACGTATCAGCGTTACGCCCATAGCTTTGGTGGGTGACGGCTACTACGCCGAGGATTTTGTGGAGATTGCGTGTGTGCTGGACAAGGCGGCGGATAATCTGGGCGTGGATTATCTCGGCGGTTTTTCAGCTTTGGTGCAAAAAGGCTTTTCCAAGGGCGATCTGGGACTGATCCGCGCCATCCCAGAAGCGTTGACCCAAACCAAACATGTGTGCAGCAGCGTGAACGTGGCAACCACCAAAGCCGGCATCAATATGGACGCCGTGTATTTGATGGGGCAAATTATAAAAGAAACCGCCGAACGTTCCGCGGATGATGACGGTATCGGTTGCGCCAAGCTGGTGGTGTTTGCCAATGCCCCGGAAGATAATCCGTTTATTGCCGGCGCCTTTCATGGCGTCAGCGAGCCCGATGTGGTCATTAACGTCGGGATCAGCGGGCCGGGTGTGATTCTGCGCGCTGTCAGGGAATCATATCAGACCGATTTTCCCACTCTGGCCGACAACATCCGTCGCATGGCCTTTAAGATCACCCGCGCCGGCGAGTTTGTCGGTAAAACGGTAGCCCGTTTGCAAAACATTCCATACGGGATTGTGGATATATCCCTGGCGCCCACGCCCATGCCCGGCGACAGCATCGCCGATATTTTAAAAGCAATGGGTCTGGAGGATGTGGGTGCGCCCGGTACCACCGCTGCCCTGGCCCTGTTAAACGATGCCGTGAAACGGGGCGGTTTAATGGCCTCGTCTCATGTGGGCGGCATGAGCGGCGCATTTATCCCGGTATCCGAAGATCAGGGTATGATCGACGCGGCGCGTACCGGACATATCACCCTGGAAAAAATGGAAGCCATGACCAGTGTGTGCAGTGTGGGCATTGATATGGTGGCCGTACCGGGAGATACCAGTGTGGAAGCCATCTCCGGTTTGATAGCCGATGAATGCGCCATCGGAGTGGCCAATAGTAAAACCACCGCCGTCCGTGTTATACCCGTGCCGGGTAAAACCATCGGTGAAGAGGCGGACTACGGCGGTTTGTTAGGCGTGGCGCCGATCATGCCCCTCTCAACTCTGAACAACGCCCATTTTATTCACCGGGGGGGACGTATCCCCGCGCCGGTTAAGGGAATTAACAATTAGCCGGCGGGTTTATGAAGGGTACCAAACGTAATCTTAAAATCGCTTTCGCCCAGTTTGCCTGCGTGCTGGCGGATGTGGAGGCCAACCTTGAAGGCCATATACGGCAAGTGGAGCAGGCCATCGCCCGTGAAGCGGATTTGATCATCTTTCCCGAGCTTTCCCTGACCGGTTACAGCCTTAAAGATGCCACCTATGATGTGGCCCTGACGACCGATGATCCGCGTTTAAAAAAATTATCTGCCCTGAGCCGTGATATCGGCATCGTTTGCGGGGGCGTGGAACTGGGTAAGGACAACAGCTTGTACAACACCCTTTTTTATTTTGAAGGGGGCAAACCCGCCCGGCGGCATCGGAAAGTTTATCTGCCCACCTATGGTGTTTTTGAAGAAGAACGTTATTTTTCGCCGGGCGCCCGTTTCAGGGCTTTTACAACCAAAGAACGGTTGGGGATGGGGTTGTTAATTTGCGAGGACGCCTGGCATCCGGCATCCGGATTGATATTGGCCCTGGATGGCGCCTCATTACTGGTGGTTAGCGCCAACGGCCTGACACGGGGAATGGGCGGTGAAGATAAGCCGGTGAATATCCTCGCCTGGGAAACGCTCATTAAATCCCTGGCTATTACCACTACCAGTTATGTGGCCTTTGTGAACCGTGTGGGAGTGGAAGACGGCCTGATATTTTGGGGAGGCAGCGCCTTGGTGGAACCCTCCGGACTGATACAGGTTCAGGCGCCTTATTACGAAGAAACCCAAATAATCGGAACAATGGATATGCTGCGCCTGCGCCATGCGCGTACCCACACCACATTATTAAGCGATGAACGCCTGCCGGTTTTAATGGACGAATTCCAACGTTTAAATCAAAAAAACAAGGAATACGATTGATATAAATAATATATTGCTCTAAAAATTAAAAAAAACTAAATTCATAAACTGCATGGTAAGGCAATTCTTTAGGAGCTCATAATGGATATTAAAGAGATCAGACAATTGATAAAAATCGTTGAAACCTCCAACATCAACGAGTTTGAAATAGAAGAAAAAGACAAACGCATAAAAATAACCAAACAATCCGAAGGAACGGTGACTGTTGCCCAGGCGCCGGTTATGGCCGCTCCGGCTCCCGCCGCCGCGCCGGTACCCGCCGCCACACCCGCGCCCGCTCCGGCGGAAAGCGCTCCCGCAGCCAAGCCGAAAAGCGATAAACTGGTGGAAGTCCGTTCACCTATGGTGGGCACCTTCTACCGCGCCCCCGCCCCCGATGCCGATCCTTATACGGAAGTGGGCAAATCGGTAAAATCCGGCGACGTTTTATGTATAGTTGAAGCCATGAAGCTTATGAACGAAATTGAAAGCGAAGTGTCCGGTAAGGTTGTGGATATTTTGGTGGAAAATGCTCAGCCCGTGGAGTATAACCAGGTTCTGTTTGTGATCGAAAAAGAATAGTGAACGCGGGAGAATAATCTTGTTTAAAAAAGTATTGATAGCCAATCGGGGAGAAATCGCTTTACGCATCATCCGCGCCTGTCAGGAGCTGGGTGTGGCCACTGTTGCCGTCCATTCCGAAGCCGATGAAGATTCCTTGCATGTGCGTTTTGCCGACGAAGCCATTTGTATCGGGCCGGCCAAAGGGATGGATAGTTATCTTAAACCGGATCGCATCATCGCCGCGGCCGAAATTGCCGGTGTGGATGCCATTCATCCGGGGTACGGTTTTCTGGCGGAGAATGCGGACTTTTCGGATATGTGTCAGCAGCATGGTTTTAAATTCATCGGCCCTTCTTCGGAAGTGATCCGTACCATGGGCGACAAAGCCAAAGCAAAGGAAACGATGATTAAAGCCGGCGTGCCGGTGGTGCCGGGCAGCGACGGCGTTTTGAAAGATATGAAACAAGCCGTGGAACTGGCGGAAGCAATCGGTTATCCGGTCATCTTAAAAGCCGTGGCCGGTGGCGGCGGCCGGGGTATGCGTATTGTCAATTCCGACGCTGAAATGGAAATAAATTATCAGATGGCCTACGCTGAGGCCGAAGGGGCTTTTAATAACCCCGATCTCTATCTTGAAAAATTCATCATCAATCCGAGGCATATCGAAATTCAGGTGATGGCCGATCAGCATGGCAATGTGGTGCATCTTGGTGAACGGGAATGCAGCATTCAGCGCCGGCATCAAAAATTGATAGAAGAAGCGCCTTCCGCCGTGGTGGATGAAGCGTTGCGTCAGGCCATGGGTAAAGTGGCGGTTGCCGGCGCCAAAACGGTGCAATACGAAGGCGCAGGTACCATTGAGTTCCTGTTGGATGCCGATAAAAATTTCTATTTCATGGAAATGAATACGCGTATTCAGGTGGAACATCCCGTTACGGAAATGGTGTTCGATCGTGATCTTGTGAAAGACCAGATACGCGTGGCGGCCGGTGAGGAACTGGGTTATACCCAGGACGATCTGAACGTCAGCGGGCATGCGGTGGAATGCCGCATCAACGCGGAAGACTGGGAACGTAACTTTATGCCCAGTCCGGGGGAAATAAGCAGCTTCCACATGCCCGGCGGTCCGGGTGTGCGGGTGGATTCCCACGCCTATCAACGTTATAAAATCCCGCCTTTTTATGATTCGCTTATCGCCAAACTGATATGCCGCGGCAAAGACCGTACAGAAGCGTTGCAAAAAATGGCCCGCGCCCTGAATGAATTTGTCGTGGAAGGGGTAAAAACGACCATCCCTTTTCATCAAAGACTGATAAAACATCCAAAGTTCATCGAAGCCGATTTTGATACCGGTTTCCTGGAACGTAACGATTTAACCGAAGAACAGGAGGCCTGATGAATATTCCCGCCGATTTGAAATATACCAAGGAACATGAGTGGGTGCGTCGGGAAGGCGACACCGTGACCATAGGCATCACCGATTATGCCCAGGGCGAACTGGGTGATGTGGTGTTTGTGGAGTTGCCCCAAGCCGGCGATGCCGTCCAAAAAGAAGACGCATTCGGCACCATCGAAGCCGTAAAAGCCGTGGCGGATTTGTTTTGCCCGGTGGACGGTGAGGTAACCGAAGTGAATGATGCCCTGGCGGATGCGCCGGATACGGTGAATACCGATCCTTACGGCGAAGGCTGGATGGTCAAAGTGAAAATGAGCGCGCCGGATCAGTTTGACACCTTGCTTAGCGCGGCGGATTATGAAAAACTGATCAGTTGATTCAAACGGTCGCATGATGCCGAAGTTGTTGGTTGCCGATGATAACCAGGAAATGCTGGATACACTTAAGCGTATCTTCGTTTTGTATGAATTTGAGGTAATCACTGCTTTAAACGGGCGCGAAGCCATCGAAAAAGCGCATGAACATAGTCCGGATTTAATCATTCTGGACGGGATGATGCCCGAAATGGATGGTTTCGATGCGTGTCAGATACTTAAAACCGATGCGGAAACACGGGATATTCCGGTCGTGTTTCTCACCGCCAATTACATCGAATTACACCATCGTTTAAAAGGGTTGGAACTGGGCGCCGATGATTATCTGATCAAACCCTTTAATTCGCGCGAACTTGTGGTGCGTATCAAATCCATCCTGAAACGGTCCGAGTTGACACGGCAGTTGAAGGCGGAAAATAATGCGCTTTTGAAAAAAAATGTGACCATAGAGAAACAGTTAAAACAAATTCAAAATCAGCCGGATACGGAAACCGGCTTGATCGTCGATCCCGAAACCGGATTATATACGGAGCATTTTTTTCGGGAACAATTGAAAAATGAGCTGGATCGCGTACAACGTTATAAGCAGTCCATGACCGTGGCGCGAATAACGTTGCGTCATACCCAAAAATTACAGGACGCGCTGGGTCCGCATCTTTATTCGCTGATTATAATCCGCATGGCCAATTATATTTTAAAGAAGATGCGCGCGGCGGATATCGTTTCGTTAAACAGGGAATCCGGCTTTTACATTCTGATGCCCGAAACGCAACAGGATGGTGCCCGGCAAAAAGTGGCCCAATTGTGTGATGATCTGGAAAAGCTGGCCTATCTGGATGATGAGATATTGAGCAGCTTACAGATTTCACGCAAAAAGATGAATGACCTGACCCGGATGACGTTTGGTTCGGCTTTGACGGAGATAACGTCGGAAGCGTCCCCCGTACCCAATGTGGAACAGGTGATCGATACCCTGAAAACAGACACGCATTGTAAGGAAAAATCCGAGAAATAAAACCCGGAAGGATGTGTTATGGCAACGCCCAAAATACTCATAGCTGATGATAATCCCAGTGTGCTTAAGCTGATGCAGATTATTCTAAAAAAACAGGGCTATTCGATTATCACGGCGGAGAACGGTGAACAAGCCTTTGAACTGGCCAATAAGGAAAAGCCGGATTTAATTATTTCGGATATGATGATGCCGCAAATGGACGGACTGGAATTGTGTTGGATGATTCGTGAAAATTCCGAAATACCAACCGTACCGTTTATTTTTCTCACTTCTTTTAAAGATGAAGAAACAGAGATCAAAGGGTTCCGGGCCGGCGCGGATCAGTTTTTAAACAAACCCATCGAGCGCAAGGAATTGCTGCGTTCCGTGGAAGCCCTGCTATCGCGGCATGACCGGTTGGTGGCGGCATCCGGCGCCGATGCCATCAGCGGTGAACTGAAGGATTTATCCATTGTGGAAGTGGTGCAGATGATGAACCTGAATAAAAAATCGGGCATTCTGCATATCCACGGCAATATTGAAGGCGAAATCTACCTGAAAGACGGGCAAATCCACGCGGCGGAATGCGGCGCGGATAAAGGGGAACAGGCTATTTACACCCTGGTGGAAAAAGCAACCGGCAAATTCAATTTTGAAATCGCTGATGTCAATGTGGATCGTAATGTAAATATGTCCACCATGAATGTGATTATGGAAGCATGTCGAATAATGGATGAGAAGAATCTGGAAGACGAAAGCTAATGTATAAAATACTGGTTACGGATCCTCTTGCGGAAAGCGCCCTTAAGCTTTTAAGCGACGCTCCTGATGTAACTTTTGAAACCCGTTACGGACTTGATGAAGATGCGCTGGCACAAGAAATAGCGCCGTTTAACGCCGTTTTGGTGCGCAGCGCCACACGCATCACACGTTCTGTTTTGGAGAAAGCCGAAAATCTGAAAGTGATCGGACGCGCCGGTTCGGGCGTGGATAATATTGATCTTGAAACGGCCCGGGGCATGGGCATAAAAGTGCTCAACACACCGGGAACCAATGCGCCGGCTGTTGCCGAGTTAACCATTGGTTATCTCTTTGCCCTGGCCCGTGATATCGCCCGAGCCGATCATCTTATGAAACAGGGCCGATGGGAAAAAAAGGCGTTTAAGGGCATTGAACTGAATGACCGGACACTGGGTATCATCGGGTGCGGGACCATCGGCAAGATGGTGGCCCGTAAAGCCCATGCCCTTGGCATGCACATCCTGGTATATAACCGTTCGGAAGTGGTGATGAAGGATGTGCCATTTCAGCAGGTGGAGTTAGCGACCCTGTTAAGCCGCGGCGATTTTGTTACCCTGCACCTGGCGTTATCGGATAGTACACGCCATTTAATCGGTGCCGAACAACTTGGCATGATGAAAGACCGTTCGTACCTGATCAATACATCGAGAGGGGAAATTGTGGATGAAGCGGCCTTGCTGTCGTGGTTGACGGAACATCCGTCTTGCGGCGCGGCCCTGGATGTGTTTTGCGGTGAACCGGATTACAATACCGCTTTGGCCGCTTTGCCGAATGTGCTGGCCACTCCCCATATTGCCGCCTCCACGGACGAATCGCAGGAAAGGGTCGGCATTCGCATCGTTGACCTGACCCTGGAGTATTTGCGATCGAAATATATTTTTCTGTAAATACAAAATTGCAAAGCTTCTTTATAAGGGCTAATTTCCGAAAAAACAAGTTTTAGGAGAGAGAAATGCCGGACAAAGCATTTAAATTAAAAGTGGGCCTGGCAGAAATGCTTAAGGGCGGTGTCATTATGGATGTAACCAATGCCGATCAGGCGCGTATTGCCGAGGAAGCGGGCGCCGTGGCGGTGATGGCCCTTGAACGCATCCCGGCCGATATCCGGGCCGATGGCGGCGTGGCACGCATGTCCAATCCCAAAATGATACGTGAGATTCAGAAAGCTGTTTCCATACCGGTGATGGCCAAATGCCGCATCGGACATTTCGCGGAAGCCCAGGTTTTGGAATCGCTGGGCATTGATTTTATCGATGAAAGCGAAGTTTTGACACCGGCCGATGAAGACAATCACATTTGGAAACACGATTTTAAAATTCCGTTTGTTTGCGGATGCCGTAATCTGGGCGAAGCCTTGCGACGTGTGGCGGAAGGCGCCGCGATGATCCGCACAAAAGGCGAAGCCGGCTCCGGTAATATTGTGGAAGCCGTACGACATATGCGCCGTGTTCAGGCGGAAATTAAGCATGCCGGTACTTTGGATAACCATGAAGTGGTCGCTTACGCCAAGAACCTTGGCGCGCCGCTGGATTTGGTACAGTATGTTCGGGAACATGGTAAATTGCCCGTGCCCAACTTTGCGGCCGGTGGTGTGGCCACACCAGCCGATGCCTCTTTAATGATGCAGCTTGGCGCCGAAACGGTTTTTGTGGGCAGCGGTATTTTCAAGTCGTCCGATCCGGAACAACGCGCCAAGGCCATTGTAACGGCCACCACCCATTACAACGATCCGGATGTGGTGTGCAAGGCAAGTGAAAGCCTTGGAGAAGCCATGCCCGGACTGGAAATCAGCGCCATACCGGAAAACGAATTGCTGCAAAAGCGGGGTTGGTAGTTGGCCCGAATCGGAGTACTGGCGTTACAGGGCGATTTTGAAAAGCATCAACAGGCCATAGAGGTGCTGGGGCATGATGCCGTTTTGGTTAAAACCGCCGAAGCTCTGTCCCAATGTGACCGATTGATCATCCCCGGTGGCGAATCCACCACCATGTTAAAATTGATCGACCGCATGAATCTGCGGAATATATTGGCCGACTATGTGCAACGTCATCCGGTTTTCGGAACCTGCGCCGGTATCATTCTGCTGGCTCGTGAAGCCAATGCCTTGCCTGCGTCGCCCTTTGCCATGCTGGACATACGCGTGGAACGCAATGCCTATGGACGGCAAATCGATTCATTTATCGATACCGTCCCGTGGGAAGCGCCGGAAGGGCAAAGAGAGCTTGAAGCGGTATTTATCCGCGCGCCGCGCATACTGGAAACAGGGCCCTCTGTTAGGGTGTTGGCGCAACATGGCAATGACCCCGTGCTGGTTCAGCAGAAACATACGCTCGGAGCGACTTTCCACCCCGAGTTAACCGACGATCGGCAATTACACCGTTATTTTATCGAGATGGTTTGATATGCAGGCTCTTCTGGTATATAGTACCTTTCCGGATGAAAAAAGCGCCCGGGAAGCCGCCCGGATTTTATTGGATAAACATCTGGCGGCCTGTTGTACCGTTACACCGGGCGTCCGTTCGTTGTATCATTGGCAGGGTAAGGTGGAAAATTCGGAAGAAATTTTGCTGACGATTAAAAGCGCGCTGTCATGCTATCCACACCTGGAAGATCTGTTGCAAAAACATCACCCCTATGAAGTTCCGGAAATAATAGCTCATAAAATCGATTTATTATCCGAGTCTTATGCCCGTTGGATCGAATCAATTGTGAGTGAGGCATGCCCATAGATATTACCCCCATATTACAAGATAAAAATTCCGGTTCCTATACCTACGCCCAACGTATGCTGGAGTTGTTTGCCGGTTATATAGCCGAAACCGGTCCGCGGCTGTCAACGGATGAGCTCTTCGATGCCATTCATCAGGCGGGGCGGCAACTGATAAAAGCCCAGCCTAACATGGTGTTGGTGCGCCGTTATACCAATACACTGATATCCTATTTCAAACGGTCCATTAAAAGCGGACGTGACGGACAGGAGCTGTGTGATGCACTGGTGGAAAAAATCGCCGATCTGCAAAAAGAGATGGCCGGCAATCTGGAAATCATCGCCGGACACGGCACCAAGGTGATAACCAATTTCAATAAAATCATGACTATTAGCAACAGTACGGCCGTGCGTGGCATACTGGATGAAGCCATCCGCCAAAAAAGAAAATTCGAAGTCTTTGTAACCACCGGACAGCCACCGGGTGAAGGCATTGCCCTGGCGGAATATCTTGCTGAAAAGGATGTAAAAGTAACCCTATTGCCCGATGCCCAGATAGGCATGGTTATGGAAGAAATGAATCTCGTCTTGGTGGGCGCGGATAGATTATATGAGACGGGGTTTGTTAATAAAGCCGGAACTCTGCCTATGAGTCTGGTGGCGGAGCATCATCATGTGCCTGTATATCTTGCCGCGGAAACAACCAAAGTGTTAAAAGAGACGGAACGGACGGTTAAACAACTGGAAGAAGACCCGGCTCAGGTGTATGAAGGCGGAAATAAAAAAATTCAGGTCTTCAATTCTTATTACGAAAAAATTCCCTTTGCCCTGGTTCGCAAAGTGATTTGTGAAGAGGGCGTATATGAAGTGCGCGAATTTCAAAGTTGGTATTTGGGAGATTAACCATGGCCAATAGCAGTATTTATGTTGCAGAAATCCGGGATGATAACGCCATCAATATTCCTTCGGAAGTGTTGAACGGATTGGATTTGCATCCGGGGGATAAAGTGGAGGTGTTTATTAAACGTATCCGCGCCCGGCGTTTGGATATTAAAATCTCGCGCAATCCCCTCGTAAAAATTCTTGATATCAAGGCCTGAACCCCATGAAAAAGAGCAGCAATGTTTTTGTGGATCAATCCGCCTGGTGTGCCATCATAGACCCGGAACATACATGGCATGGGGAAGCACGCACCTACTACGCCACGCTTTTGGAACGTGGCGCCCGGCTGTTTACCAATAACATCGTTTTGGATCAGACCATTTCGTATCTGAACCAAAATTTAAACAGCAGCGTGGCCGCCGAGTTTTTATCCATTATCGACGAAAGTGTTTTGAATGTATCCCTACGTCTGGACTGGATATCGCGCCGCGCGCGGCGAAATGCCATCGAGAATTTATTCAACGCCAACAATACATCGTTAAACTTGTACCATTTTTACATTCTGGAAACATTAAAACGTAAACGTATCGATTTCGTCTTTACCTTCGATCCGGCCTTGCAAGCCTTTGATTATCCGCTGATGCCCCAAAAAAGGTGAACCATGTCCGACCCGTCCGTTTATATCGTCGGTTTGAATGATATGGCCACGGCGACCGCCATACGATTGTACCGCGCTGGTATCAAGGTGGCCTGTGTTGCGCCGAATGGCCAACCCGATATCTTTAGTCATCGAAATTTTAGCGCCGTACCTGTACTTGGGCGGAGGGAACGTTACGGGGTGGTTTGCCGAACCTGCGCGGATTATGTATATCACACTGATGATGCGCCGGGTGAAACATACGCTATCATGCGACGTATCTTGGCGGAGCGCCACATTCCCTGCCTGTCAATCGGGGAATGGCAGGAAATGCACTTTGAATACCCGCCCTGGTTGTTTGTTTTGGAAAACCCTGATGGCCTGACAACGCATAATGGGGTTAGCTATGCCCTGCGCGGTGTTGATTTTCCGTTGGCGCGTCTGTATGTATGCCGAAACGGGGAAGTGGCCTATCCCTTTACGGATTTGGAAGAATGGAATCGGGATGAAGAAACGGAGGGCATACTGAAGACTTCCGGAGAAGGAATTGTACAAACTATAAAAAAACCGGGGGAAGCGGTACGTTGTGGGGAACCCGTTTTACGGATCAATAAGCATAACATTTGCGCGCAAATGGATGGCGTTTTGGAAGGTGTCCTGCCGAGTGGCAGCTTTGTATCCAATGGGCAACCGGTGGCGCGGATATTGGAAAAAGGGCGTTGCCCTGTTTACAAACTTCCCGTTGCAAGTCAGGCTGTTGCCGGTGCTTTCCTGGAGCTCTATTTATATTTAAAAAAAGTATAAATTTATTTTGATCTTTATGGAAAAGGCCGTATATTAAAAACTCTTTTGAACGGGAGCCAGTAGCTCAGCTGGTAGAGCAGCGGCCTTTTAAGCCGTTGGTCCTGGGTTCGAATCCCAGCTGGCTCACATTCCAAATGCAAGGGGCTTTGAAATTATCAAAGCCCCTTTTTTTATGTTTGTCAGGTGTTTTTCAGGAAAATGCATGATTTTACTTTTTTTTCTTGAAAATGGTGGTCAATTCATTTATAATTGACACCTTTTGTATAACTACCAACGAAAACACATCTCCCGGGAGGATACATGAAAATTCATCAGCTCCGTGAATATCTCGATGACTTTGATGAACAGGCCGAAGTTTTTGTCACCTTATACAGCCTGGAAGGTTCGCAGGAAATTTATGAAATAACCAGCGCTTCCAATAACGGCGGCCACTTACAGCTTACCATTGATGAAGCCGATTCGCACAGCGATATCGATTTTATGGATAGCGATTACATGGATGAATAAATTTTAAAAAACCCCATTTCAAAATGGGGTTTTTATTTGGACTTTCCGCTTCTAAAATTAAAAAATTTATTATTATCGTCGATGCCTGCAATAAACGGGGGAAATTATGCAACGAATTGATCTTAAAAATCTGATCCGGTTAATCGACGATCAAAAAGATATCGAAACTAATCTTATATTGGATGAAGGCTGTGTTATAGAGGCTGAGAACCAGACCGCTCTAATTAAAGTTATCAATTATATTTTTAATTATCTCGGTGCCCAAACACAACAGCCCCTGGAAATATCCTTGGACCTGATGCATGATGGTTGCCTGTTGAATTTTATGGCTTTCACGGAAAAATCCCCTGACACACCGTTGAGCCCCAATGTGGAAGAAGCATTAAAAGCATATAAAGGTACCGTTTCGCTCGTGGAAGAAAACGGAAAATACCTTCAGGTAAAAATCCATTTTGCGTCCTGATCCCGTTTTACGCCACGTTGCAATGTCCTGAATACCTGTCCAATGAATATAAAAAACATAAAGATTTATGTGTTCACCGGACTGTCCATTCTATTTTGGGGCGGTTCGGCAACAGCCTTTAAAATAGCTCTCAAAACGGTTACGCCTTTCCTTTTACTGTTATATAGCGCCACGATTTCCATGTTGGTACTGGCTGTTGTTATTACCATACAGGGTCATTGGAGGCAATTAAGAGTTTTATCAGCGGGACAATGGGGCGGTTTGTCAGCTCTGGGCCTGTTGAATCCATTTTTATATTATACGGTTTTGTTTCAGGCTTATGACCTACTTCCCGGTCAAATAGCCATGTCCATAAATTATTTATGGCCGGTAATGCTCGCATTGTTGTCCGTGCCGGTGTTGAAACATCGCCTGACCGTAAAAAATATAATAGCCATTCTCATCAGTTTTACAGGAGCCGTTATTATTGCCGTTGGCGGCAATCCGATGGGAAAGGGCGAGATTAGTATCACCGGTCTTCTTTTGGCCTTATTTAGCACATTAATCTGGGCATTATATTGGTTATTTAACGCGCGTATCAAAGCCCCGGTCGCAGTTAAACTATTTATTGGATTTATAAGCGGTACGTTTTTCATATACATTTATGTTCTTTTTGTTAAACATCAAATTGTGTTTTTGGATACTGTTCCGTGGAGCGCTGTGGTTTATATTGGTGTTCTGGAAATGGGCATCACGTTCTTTTTATGGCTCAAGGCCCTGGAATGGTCGCCCAATGCCGCGCAAACCGGTAATCTGATTTATCTGACCCCGTTTCTTTCTTTGCTTATCCTTAGCCGGGTATGGAAAGAACCCATTCTTCCCGCTACCGTCGCGGGATTGATTATCATTATTGTCGGGATTATTTTGCAACAATCCGGAAAAAAGGTTTAAGAGTGAGCTTCAAGACACATTGTAGAGTGAGTTTTGAAATGCGGAAATGTAATTGATTCAATTATAACAGGAGAGTTTATGCGTATATTTTTAATCCTTCTATTATCTGTATGGATGCTTCAGGCCGAAGCTGTCCGGCTTGCAGGCGGAACCGCCCGTATAACCTTTACTCAATCGAAAACCGTTCCGGCGCAAATTAATTTTAAGCGCAGCGCACCGGAAGAAGAAGCTTTTATAAATGCTTTTAAAAATTCTTATAATCTTGGTGAACAAACCACATTTAATTTAGCCAAAAAAGAAAGTGATGCTCTGGGATTCATACACAAACGGCTGGATCAATATTACAAAGGGATACGCATTGCCGATGTTCAATACATTTTGCATATCCGGGACGGACGTGTTGAGAAGGCAAACGGGCTCGCTGTCAGCGATTTGAATGTTGATGTTACGCCGCGCCTGACAGAAAAGGAAGCGTTGGCGAAAGCCCTGCAGGCCATAAATGCCGATACTTATATGTGGGAACTGAAAGCAAACGAGAAATTTGTTAAAAAGCTGCGTCAGGACCCCAAGGCCACGTATGAACCCAAAGGGGAATTGTTACTCACATCCGGAACGCAACCCCGATTGGCCGAAAATTACCATTTAGTATATCGGTTTGATGTATATGCCGCCCAACCCTATTCCCGGAATTGGGTGGATGTGGATGCCCATACGGGTGAGATTGTTAATATCATTTCACGCATCGAAACCGGTGATGTGAACGGAGTGGGTAATACACCGTATTACGGATCGAAAGATATTGTTGTATCCGATGGCGTTTTCCCCTCCGTTAAGTCAGCTTATTGGCATTTGGATACCTTTAATGCCCATGGCGGCACGGATTCCAGTTGGTGGTGTGCCGACCCGGCATTGGGCACCAACGGCGGTTATGGTAATACCTGGTATAAAATATTGGATAGCGATCCGGTAACTCTGACGGGTAATACCATTACGCTTACTTTTTATCAACGCTATAAGATGGAAACACCCGGAGGTGAACCTGACGGCTATGACGGATGGGATGGTGCCAATGTGCGTATTTCCACCGATGACGGACAAACCTGGACGGTGTTAACCAATCCCACGCCGGCGTATGGCGCCGGTAGTCTGTACAGTTTTGGTTACGAGCATGGCGAAGGTGAAGGCATTCCGGGCTGGGTTGGCGAAAATACAAACTGGCATCAAACCACTTTCGATCTTTCCGCTTATGCCGGTCAGACCGTGCGCATACGTTTTGCTTTTGCATCCGATCCGGCGACTTCCACCGCTGATGGGAACAGCGATTGGTTCGGTTGGCAGGTGGATGATATCATTATCTCTAATGCAACGGATACTTTATTTGCCAATACCGGACAAAACGCCACGATGACGCCCCGAAATTACGAAGTATTTATTGCCGGTAATTACCGCCTGCGTGAAGCCGGACGGGCCGGTGTTTTTACATTTGATATGAAAAACGGTACCAGTTATTCGCTGGCAACGGATTTTGTGGATGAGGACAGCGTCTTCACCACATCCAATGCCGAAGCCGGTGTCAGTGCCCATTTTGGCATTGAAAAAACCTATGACTATTATCTCACCAAACATAATCGCAACAGTTTTGATAATAAGGGAAGCTCATTGGTCAGTTATGTCCATTATGACGATAGTTACTTCAATGCTTTCTGGAACGGGGAATTCATGACCTATGGTGACGGAACCGGCAATGCCACGCCTTTGACGACCGTGGATATTTGCGGCCATGAGTTGACACACGGCGTTACGGGGACATCCGCCAACTTAATATATCAATATGAATCAGGTGCGTTGAATGAATCATTCAGCGATGTGTTTGGCACGGCAATAGAATTTTATACTTTAGGCAGCGATGCCAATTGGTTGATAGGTGAAGATGTGGGGACCTTTCGTTCCATGTCCAACCCCGCGCAATTTGGTGATCCGGATACCTATAAAGGGACGGGATGGGTGACCGGCTCCAGTGACAACGGAGGCGTGCATACGAATAGCGGTGTGCAAAACAAATGGTTTTATCTGTTGTCGGAAGGCGGAAGCGGCACGGATGATAATGGACGAGCCTACACAGTCAATGGCATTGGTATCGATAAAGCCGCTCAGATCGCTTATCGTAATCTGACCGTTTATCTGCAACCTTCTTCCCAGTATGCCGATGCCCGTTTGGGAAGTATAAACGCCGCCATTGATCTGTATGGTGAAAACTCGGCTGAATTTCATTCCGTCGTGGATGCCTGGAATGCCGTAGGCGTCTATTATCCTTCTCTGACTGCCTCCATGTATGTGGACGCGGATTCCCTTCTTTTTTTGGCGGAAACAAATGTTTCCAGTGATACCGCAATGGTTTCCGTGATCAATTATGGCCTGGATACTCTGACGGTAACCGATATCCGTTTAGCGGCTAACAAATTTTCCATACTCAATATGCCTGAGTTACCGCAAAAATTAAGCTATCAAAATTCTATAAATTTGCAGGTTGTTTTCACTCCCGATACGGAAGGATCCGTTTTAGATTCCATTTATATAATCGGTTCTGATACAACTAATAGTCCAGAAAAAGTTGTATTGAAAGGACGAGGGTTTGTCGTCAATTTACCTAAAAATGGTACTTTATATGCTGTAACCGCAAACTCAACTTTATTTTCAGTAAGTGATGATGGCCTTGGGACATCAATAGGTAATTCCGGTACATTCGATCAATATTATGGTTTAGCAATAAATCCGGATAATGGTGAGTTGGTATCCCTGTATCCTTCAGGCTCATCTTCAAAATTAGTACGTATCAATACTTTTGATGGGGAAGGTCACGGAAGTGTCGATTTGGATTTTGTTCTTGTTCGATCTTTTGATTTTGATCCTGTTTCAGGAGATATATATGCTATTAGTTATACCAATGGCCGGTTATATAGAGCCGATGCGACAAATGGAGAATCACAAACTATTGGATCTACAGGTGTACGTCGTTCACAGGGCATGGCCATCCATCCAACCTCTGGGAAGCTTTATGCAGTTGATAATGGTGGTAATTTATATTCTGTGGACAAATCAAATGCATCTGCGACATTAATTGTAACTTTGGATCGAAGTGATATAAGAGATTTGGCTTTTGATGCCGAGGGGCGTCTGTTGGCCCTGGCCGGTTCGGACGGCTCGGATGTGGTACGTATTCACATCGGCAGTGGCGAGACGGAACTCATTGGAAATACCGGACAAACCGATGGCGTGGGCCTCGCGGTGAGCGGCGCCACCACCGTAAGCGTAGAAAACCCGTCGGTGGCTGCGCCTCTGCATTATGAATTAAATCAAAACTCTCCGAATCCGTTCAATCCCTCGACGGTTATCCGCTACAGTCTGGAAAAAAGCGGCTTTGTCCGTCTGACGGTTTTTGATATCACGGGTAAAAAGATAGTCTCGCTGGTCAATGAAAATCAAAAAGCCGGTGTTTATCAGGTTACATTTAATGCGGAAAAACTGGCTAACGGTATTTATTATTATCGCTTGGAGAGCGGTACCTTTTCACGAACGTTGAAAATGCTGTTAATCAAGTAAACCATTTTTTCAATCAGCCCCGGTTATGCCGGGGCTTTTTTATTCGGAATACTAGGATCAACCACTCTCAGCTTATAAATATAAAGCTCCATTTAAAAAGGCTGCACCTTATACAACTTTGCAATTTTAATTTGCCAAGCAAACGGTTCGATGGTACAATTTGTTTTATAAGTGTTTATATATTGGCTAACAGATAAAAACGGGGAATTATCCTAAAATTTCATTGATTTTTTGAATGAGCGTGGCGCCGTCAAAGGGTTTTTCCAAAGACCCGTTGGCGCCCATATGTTCG
>RFFS01000087.1 GCA_003696775.1 Calditrichota bacterium | reverse complement strand
CCATTCTGTTTTGTGACGGCTGGAATAATCATAATCCATCGACAACATTTACTGCCCTGACTGGTAGCTATATCTTTTTAAGAAAATCTTAAGAATGTATTAAGTTTGCCCTAAGCAGACCCGCTTAAATTTGGGTATTAGATTTTATAGAGCACATTATTGAAGGATAAAAAATGATTGAAAAAATAGTTCAGTATAGTATAAACCACAAACTCATTATTATCCTTGCGACACTCGCTCTTGTGTTCTTCGGGATATTTTCCCTGTCGCAGATTCCCATCGGTGCGGTGCCCGATGTATCCAATAATCAGGTGCAGGTGATTACCACATCGCGTAACCTGTCCACCGAAGACGTGGAAAAATATCTAACTTATCCGGTAGAGCTGGAAATGGCCAATCTGCCCGGTATAATCGAAATCCGTTCCATTTCCAAATTCGGCTTGTCGGTGGTCACCATTGTTTTTGAAGACGATATGGGCACCTTTCTGCCGCGGCAGCTCATCGCCGAAAAAATAAAATCTGCCCAGGAAAATATCCCTGCAGGGTTCGGCTCGCCCGCTATGGGGCCCATTACCACGGGATTGGGCGAAATTTACCAGTACATTATCGATACCGATGAAGCCCATAAAGATGTGTATTCCATTACCGACCTGCGCACCATACAGGACTGGATTGTACGTCGCCAGCTTTCCGGCATAAAGGGCGTGGTGGAGGTGAACACCTGGGGCGGATATTTAAAACAGTATGAAGTAGCTGTCAATCCCGAACGCATCCGCGCCATGGGTATTTACATTTCCGATATCTACACGGCCCTGGAAAAAAACAACAGCGTGGCCGGCGGCGGTTACATCGAAAAAACCAATCAGAGTTATTTTATTCGCGGCGAAGGTCTGACCAAATCACTGGATGACATCCGCAACATCGTTATTAAACATAAGGACGGCACCCCGGTGTATATCCGTGATGTGGCCACGGTTGGTTTCGGGCATGCCACGCGCTTCGGCGCCATCACAGCCAACGGCGAAGGCGAAAAAGTGCTGGGGCAGGTGATGATGCTTAAGGATGCCGATTCGAAAGCCACCATCGACCGCGTGAAACAGCGGGTGGCCGAAATTCAGAAAACCCTGCCCGAAGGCATTGTCATTAACGGTTTTCTGGACCGCAGCGAGCTAATCGGCAGAACCAGTTTTACCATTACCGAAAATCTTATTTTAGGATTTTTAATTGTCATCTTTGTGGTTGTGCTATTATTGGGCAACCTGCGTTCCGGCCTGGTGGTCGCATCGGTAATTCCGCTCAGTTTGCTGTTCGCTTTGTCCATGATGTACATCTTTGGCGTGGACGCCAACCTGATGAGCCTAGGCGCCATCGACTTCGGGATTATTATCGACGGGGCGGTGATTATTGTTGAATTTATTGCTTTCCGCATAACGGCGCGGCGCAATGATTTAATCGACTTAAATAAAGAAGAAAGTCAAAAACTACTGGATAAAATCGCTCGTGAAAGCACCGTAAAAATGACCCGTGCGGCCATATTCGGCCAAATCATTATTATTATCGTATTCATTCCCATCCTGTCCCTAACCGGTGTGGAAGGCAAGATGTTCAAACCGATGGCGCTGGTATTCACCTTTGCCTTAATCGGCACCATGATAATGGGTTTTACCTATGTGCCTGTGGTTTCTTCGCTGTTCCTGCGGCCGGGTGACCCCAATAAGAAAACCATTTCCATACGCTTTATGGCTTTTTTAATGAAATTATACAAACCGTCAATAGACTGGGCGCTCAAGAACAAGAACAAAGTGATGGTCATGGCCCTTGCCCTGCTCATATTCGCCACTGTTATTTTCGCCAAAATGGGGGCCGAATTTGTACCCACATTGGATGAAGGCGATTTTGTGATTCAACCGGTGCTGAAAACAGGCACATCGCTGAGTAAAACCATCGAAACCTTGACGCGCATGGAACAAATCCTGAAAAAATTTCCGGAAGTTAAAAACGTGGTTAGCCGCATCGGCGCGGCCGAAGTGCCCACCGACCCCATGTCCATGGAAGAAAGCGACGTCATCATTACCTTAAAGCCCAAAGATGAATGGGTGACGGCCCAAAGCAAGGATGAACTGGCCGATAAATTTAAAGAAGCGTTGTCCGTGCTTCCGGGCATCGATTACGAATTTACACAACCCATTGAAATGCGCTTTAACGAGCTGATTACCGGGGTACGGGCTGATTTGGCCATAAAGATTTTTGGTGATGATTTGGATGTTTTATATCGCAAAGCCAGGGAAATCGAAGAAGCCATTCAGGGCGTACCGGGCGCGGCCGATATTACCGTGGAAAAGACGGCGGGTCTGCCGCAGATGAGCGTGCTTTACAACCGGCAGAAAATCGCCAAATACGGTCTGAATGTGCAGGATTTAAACGACGTTATTTCTATGGGTTTTGCCGGGTTGAAGGCCGGCACGGTATTCGAAGGTGAGAAGCAATTCGATTTAGTGGTACGCTTCGACCGGAACCACCGCAAAAATATCGACAACTTAAAAAAAGCGGCTATTACGTTACCCAACGGCCACTCGCTTCCGCTAAGCGAATTTGCCGACATCCGGATTACCAGGAGTCCCGCCAAAATTTCCCGCGATGACACGCGACGGCGTATTGTCATCGGTGTAAACGTGCGTAACCGCGACCTGGCTTCGGTCGTGGCAGATGTGCAGAAAATTATTAATGAAAAAATCCATTTGCCGGTGGGCTATAGCATCACTTACGGCGGCCAGTTTGAAAATCTGGAAAATGCCAAAGCGCGGCTGATGATTGCCGTTCCCGTGGCTCTGTTTTTGATATTCATCATGCTGCACTTCGCCTTCGATTCAATTAAAGAAGCATTGATGATTTACAGCGCCATTCCCTTTGCGGCTGTGGGCGGGGTGTTGTTGCTGGTCCTGCGCGGAATGCCCTTTAGTATCTCGGCCGGGGTTGGATTTATTGCCCTGTTTGGCATTGCGGTGCTCAACGGCATTGTATTGATTGAGCATTTTAAGGAATTGAAAAAAGAAGGCATTAAGGATATTCACGAAAGGATACTGATGGGCACCAAAGACCGTTTACGGCCTGTTTTGCTCACCGCCGGGGCTGCAGCGCTGGGCTTTTTGCCCATGGCCATTTCCACAAATGCCGGTGCGGAAGTGCAGCGTCCGCTGGCTACGGTTGTGATAGGCGGGTTGATAAGTGCCACATTTTTAACCATGATTGTACTGCCCGTACTCTATTCTGTAATGGATAATTTTAAAATTCGAATTCCTGTTGGCAAAGGCCGCACCCTTGGTTTGTTTTCACTATTCCTGATTGTGCCCCTTTTTTTGCAGGCGCAGAACAGTAAACAGTCGGACCAATATTTGAGTGTTGACCAGGCCGTGGCCATTGCTTTAAAAAACAATGCGGGATTAAAAGCAAAACAACTGGGTGTGAATCAGGCACTGAGCGTTACATCGCTGGACATTCCCAAAACGAATATTTATTACAGGTACGATGAAAGCAACATCGCCGAAAACGGCCTGCCGCTGGATGTCTGGGGTGTTAATCAGTCTTTAAAATTTCCTACGCGTTATTTCACTCAAAATAGCAAAAACAAAGAAACCGCAAACATGCTGCGCCAAAAGTATGCCGTAAACGAATTGGTGCTCAAGCGTGAAGTATCCAGGGCTTATTATTCTGTTGTGTACCTGAATAATGTGGAAAGTCAATACCGGTTCCTGGACAGCTTGATGACAGAATTTGCCAAAGCGGCCAAAATGCGTTACGATTTGGGCGAGACGAACAATCTGGAATATCTGACTGCGCTGGCCCGGAAAAAAGAGATGGGAATGCGTTTAGCGCAAACCCGGCAAAAAATAAAAGGCGCATACGCCCGGTTACAGGCCTGGATGCAAAGCGACAGCGCCGTTGTTCTGCCGCCCATGAAATTGCCCAAACTGCCCCTGAAAATGAACCCGACGGATGAGAATCCCTGTTTACTTTATTACCAGCACATGCTGCGCGTAGCCGATTTGGAAGTCAGCTTGCAAAAGCAAACTTATCTGCCGGATATCAATCTTGGCGTTTTTGTCGGAAACAATAACGGTTCCAATGCCCGCAGCTATTACGGATTCGATGTGGGGATTTCCATTCCCATTCTGTTTTTTAATCAACGGTCCCAGGTGCAGCGCAGCGCTTTTCAAAAACAAATTATCAGTCAGGATTACAAGAATTACACCCGTCAACTGAACGCTACCGTTCAATCATTACGGGCGGACCTGGAAAGCTATGAAAAGTCGGTGGACTATTACCGGAATGCGGGACATGCACTCTCTCAGTCCCTTTTGCTAAATGCCAACAAAGCTTTTCAGAACGGTGAAATCGATTTTTTGCAATATATTCAACTGGTGCGCAATTCCGTATCCATAGAAATGAATTATCTGAATGATTTGCATAAATACAACCAAACGGTTTTAACGCTTAATTACTTCGTAATAAATGAATTATAAAGGAAAATGAAATGAACATTTACAAATGGTTTGGCAGTGCAGCGCTTGTCCTTATCATCTTTCCGGCCTGTTCGTCGGATAATGGCAAGAAACAAACTGCGGAAGAATCTCTGCCCGCTGCATCGGAACAAATAATCACGATTACCGCGGAACAGTTCACATCTTCTCACATGGCGCTGGGTAAACTAAGTACGCAAAATTTTTCGGGACGCATTCATGCTACCGGTATGTTGGACGTTCCGCCGGAATACCGGGCCGCAGTCAGCGCTTATTACGGCGGCACGGTTAAAAATATTCATTTGCTGGCCGGTCAGCGGGTGGAAAAAGGCGCCACACTGTTCACACTGGAAAATCCGCTATATATTCAGATGCAACAGGATTATCTGACGGCTAAAAGCCGGTTGAATTACCTGAAGGCCGAATATGAACGGCAGAAAAAGCTGTTGCATGAAAACGTGGTTTCACAGAAAAAATACCTTAAAGCCGAATCCGATTATCTGACCATACTGGCCGATTACAATGCGCTGGACAAAAAATTACGTTTGCTGAATATGAATCCCGACAAACTGGATGCTCAATCTCTTTCTACCTTTGCCCGCATTACAGCGCCCATTGTCGGGTATGTGACACAGGTAAACATCACCAAGGGACAGTATCTGAGTCCCAATGAAGTGGCTGTTTCTCTGGTGAGCACCGAACATATGCATCTGGAACTGATTGTTTTTGAAAAGGATATCACCAAGATTAAAAAAGGACAATCGATACGTTTCCGGCTGCCGGATAGCCCCTCCGCTTATTATGAAGCCGAAGTGTTTTTGGCGGGACAGGCGGTGCAGGAAGCGGACCGCACCATACATGTACACGGACATTTGAAAAATGAAGCGCAAGAATCCGATTTTATTCCGGGTATGTACATCGAAGCGGAAATTCTGGTGGATGAAGTAGAAGCTCCCGCCCTGCCGTCCGATGCGGTCGTTGAACTGGACAATACCCATTATATTCTGGTAAAACAATCCGCTGACAACGGACTATACACCTTTGTGCGCCGGATGGTTAAAACAGGCAAGTCCAATGACGGTTACATGCAAATTTTAAATGCGGATGAGCTGGGCGACGCCGAGATTGTAATAAAGGGCGCCTTTAATTTGATTCAATAAATAGATTTTATAAAGCCTTTAAAACCACCATTGTCATATCGTCATGTTGTTTGGCGCCCTGGCTGAAACGGTCGATTTCTTCCAGGGTGGCCCGAATCAACGCCTCGGCCGGTAGGTGGGCATGCTTATGCAAAAACGAAATAAACCGCTTTTCGCCGAACTCTTCCTGTTGTCGGTTCATGGCTTCGGTAAAGCCATCGGTATAAAAAATCAGAGATTGCCCGCTGTGTAAAGAGATTTCGGCTTCTGTTAGAGTTTTTTGAAACACCGGGCCTTCTTCCAGACCCAGCCCAATGCCGGCGGACTGCAATAATCGGGGTTGGCCGTTACCGGCATCGAGCACGATGGCCGGGTTATGGCCGGCCCGGGCATAACGCAGACGTTTGTTTACGGGGTCGAGCACGGCATAAAACATGCTTACAAACCAGGAACGTTCCATGGTGCGGTATAACAGGTTGTTTACACGGGATAAAACATGTCCCGGTGAGAGATCGGATTCGGCGTGTGATTGTAAAATACCTTTGGTCAGTGTCATATAAATAGCCGCGGGCACGCCTTTTCCGGAAACATCGGCAATAACAATACCCATGTGGCCGTTCGGTTGCTGAATAAAATCGAAATAATCACCTCCCACTTCCTGGGCCGGTTTACACATACCGGATAGGTCAAAACCCTCTATGACCGGTTCCGTGTGGGGTAACAAACCCAGTTGCACCCGGCGGGCAATTTCCAGTTCCTTTTGCATGCGGGTTTGTTCTTTGATGCGGCGGATATGTTCCGGTTCCATCTGTTGTTCGTAATGAAAATCACTTCCGAGAAAGTAAGCATATAATCCCGCCAGGGCCAAAAGGGACAGCAAGCCGGCACCCAGGTAGAGTTGGTTAATATAAAAGGGATGCCCGGTAACGAAAAGGAAGGTGCCTTTCATCAAAAATATAAAGGATAGACCGGAGGCCATAGCCGCCAACAGGCCGTACCGCCAAAAAAGCCACCCTTGAATCAGGCCGATAAGAAAATAAGGCAACAGGGTGTAAAAAGCCGGCCAGAGTTTAAAGGTGTCGTTGATGAAAATACTGATCATGGCAAAAATAAAAGCGGAAAGAATGACCGATACGGCCGGTGACAAATGCAATCGATATAAATAACTGATGAGAAATTTCCGAAAGACCACATCAGCAAAAAGCATGGTATAAATACCGGTGGTTATCATGGAAAAAACCGGCCAATGGCTGTTGTAAATATCCACGGTGGCGGACATCAACGGCGAAGCGATATCCAAAACATAAAGCAAATACAGGGCCGCGGCGGTCATGCCAAAAGAAACGGCGCCCCAGGCAAGCCCGGTCGGCAGTTCCCTTCCCACCTGGCGTGTAAAAAAACGACCGGATAGCAGACTATCCATCCCGGCCATCCAGCGGGAACGTTCGCTGCCCATATCATAATCCGCAGCGGACCAGGCGGTAAAACTGTTTATAAAAAAATAAACATACGTAATCACCATTTGAATGCCCAGTAAAATCCATTTAGTATAATAACGACTGATTATACCAAGATTGACGCCATAACTCCACGGGTCCCAGGAGTTGAAGACGGAAATAATCATGGTGGTGTATAATATAAAACCGATCCACAGACCATGACGTACCGGCACGGCCCCCTTATGATAGCGGCGTAAAAAAAGCACCAATATCAATATGGTTAGTGCCAGGTATAGGGTGATGGATATGGTATTAAACAGCAAATTAGCACCGCCCACCGAGGCGATATTGCTTTGCGTGGGTTCGGCAAAAACACGTTGAAACCGGGATACATGATCGCCGGTAACGGTAATCCGTATGCGATCCACCCCTTTGGTGCCGGCCAGGGGCCGTTCATAAATGAACTCCATATCTGTGCGGTTGGGGTGGGCGATGGTGTTATTGCGTATCAGGTGGAAATCCTGACTTTGAATGCCGGGCCATTGTTTTAAATAGGTATCGGCGATGGTTTGGGCACTTTGGGCGTAATGGGGAGACGCAAGGGAATCCGGGAGTTGGTGAAAAAAGCCGGTGAGTTGGCCGTGTCGGCTGATGAAAACGTAAAAAACTTCTTCTTCCTTATCATGGGGGACATTCTTGTAATACACGACGCGCCAATGCGCCAATGGAACTTCGGTAGTATCGGCAAAGGTAAAAAATCGACGCGGGCCTATACTGTCTATTAAAGCGTTTGCCCCAGTCCGGTCATATTGATACCAGGCGTATTCACCGTATGCGCTGTACTCAAAACCATGGGTTTGTAAAAACGCCCGCGCGGTTTCCTTTGCCCGGGTCATATCGATTGTGGTGGGCAGGTGCATTTCCGGCAGTAGTGTCTTGTATAGATGATGGCCGGTGTAAATGGAAAACATGCTGATGAAAACATAAATTAAAACACGTGTTTTAAACTTACCGGTCATAAAAAACTCCCGTACGAATCGATATGGTGTTTATTTACGCATAAAATACATAAAAAGTTGTTAGAATGACCCTTTTAGATAAAATTTCGTACAAAAGACGCGTTCGGTTCAAATCAGACGGATGTGGTTTTCACTTAAAATAAAAAAAGCGTGAAGATAATTCTTCACGCTCCATGATTAAAACAAAGGCATCCTTAACCGTGTGTGCGTTCAAATTCATTCATAAAAGAGACAAGAACTTTCACGGACTCCAGTGGCACGGCATTGTAAATGGAGGCTCGGATACCGCCCACGGAACGGTGACCTTTCACTCCGATAATATCGTGCCGTGCCGCTTCCGCGATAAATTGTTTTTCCAGCTCTTCCGAGGGCAGGCGAAAGGTTACATTCATAATGGAACGGCTGTCCGCTTTTACCGTGCCCCTGTAAAATTCCGTGGCGTCGATGGCGTTATAGAGCAACTCCGCCTTTTCCCTGTTGATTTGCTCGATGGCTTGCAAGCCGCCCCGCGCTTTCATCCACTCCAGCACTTTTTTAATCATATAAATACCAAAAGTGGGCGGTGTGTTGTACATGGAACCCTTACCGCCTATGATATTGTAACTCAACATGGTAGGCAGGTTTTTGGGGCTTTTATCAAGCCATTCTTCACGGATGATGACAATGGTGACGCCGGATGGCCCCATGTTTTTTTGCGCGCCGGCATAAATCAGGTCAAATTGACTCACGTCAATCGGGCGGCAGTTGATGTCCGAAGACATATCGCATATCAGGGGTACATTGCCGGTATCCGGGTAGTTGGCGTATTGGGTGCCGAATATAGTGTTGTTGGATGTGATGTGCAGATAAGCGGCGTCTTCGTTAACCGGTATCTCTGTGGGAATATAGGTAAAGCCTTCTTCTTCCGATGAGGCCACAACCCGCACGTTTTTCCCCAGTTTTTGTGCCTCCTTAATAGCCTTGGTGGACCACGAGCCGGTATTCACATAATCCGCTGTGTCTGTTTCACCCAACAGATTTAGGGGCACGGCGGCAAATTGTAACGTTGCTCCCCCCTGCATAAACAACACCCGGTATCCGTCGGGTATGCCCATCACTTCTTTCATTAAGGATTCCGCACCGCGGATGATGCTGTCAAAAGTGGCGCTGCGGTGACTCATTTCCATAACGGAAAGACCCTCGCCCTGATAATCGAGCAATTCGCTTTGAACTTCCTGTAATACCTCAAGAGGCAGGGCGGCGGGGCCGGCATTAAAATTATGTATGCGTTTCATGATGGATATCCTCCGTTTATAAGTTCCTTAAATATACCAAAAATCATTTTTAAAAAGAAACGGTCTAAACGTGTTTAAAATCCTTGGTGTCCTAAAAAATTTTTCCTTAAAAATTACTCCGTATGGAATCCGGCTTCAGGACAGTAATTGTTAAATAAGTCCTAATCTTAGCACGCTCAAAGCCCGCAAAGAAATATTTTTTATTTCATTAAGTGTTTTATGTAGTTGGGTGTGCTTTGAGGTAATAATATACATTTAAACCCGATGGGTGTGTTTCAATACGGGTTTTAAGTTGTTTTAAGTGTGTAATCTTAAACAGGCGACCGGGCGTGCTCATCTT
>RFFS01000086.1 GCA_003696775.1 Calditrichota bacterium | reverse complement strand
GCGTCCGGTATGGCATGACGCAACACGCCGGCCAGGGCGGTTCCCGGAATAACCGGCAGACCGTTGGCGTCGGTGGCCACCAGTTCGTCAATATTCAACACGGTTTCCCCGGTACCTATTTTAAGCGGCGTGACGGCTTCCACCAATACGCGCGCGCAATACCGCATGTTTAATTTTTCATTATTTGCCATTTTTTTCCTCCCGTTTTTTAGCCACTCTTTGCATCTGAGCGGCCAAAATGACTACATAATCCGTTCCGAACGCCTCATTTTCCGCAATTTCATTTTTAAAGGTTTCCAGTCCCCGTTTCCATTTACTTAGCATCTTGCCATGCTCCAAAAAGCCGGCCTGCGCCTTATCCCGGCTGCGTAAAACGCCATCTTCAGAAGTCGGCTCGGCCTTTTTAAACAACCACACTTTCAACTCGTCCATATTCATCGAGCGGGCGGCGATGGAACGCATTTGCCCCCATTGGCTGGAACTTATACCGGAAAATTGGGAAGCTTTGTCTTTAATGAATGCATTCACACGGCGATAGATTTCCGACTCTTTGTTAACCTCGGCGTCTTTATGGCTTGCCCAATTGAGAATGGACGAATCGCTGACATCCTGTTCCACAACAGCCCGCGGGAGCGTGGTCTGTTGCGCGCTTAACGCTGTCACTTCGTAGCGATTGCGGCCGGTTTCGTCCGCCAGGAGAAACTCCGGATTGGCCACCACCTGTCCGAAGCCTTCATTTTTAAACTCCCCGACGCCATCGGCCAGCCATTCCGGATCAAACGCGGCGTTGCCTTCCTTTTCAAACACGAAAACGGACCCCTTGTTAAAAACCACCCGATCGGCCAGGAAGCGCCTGTTTTTAAAATTATACGGCGCGAACACCTGATAACGGGTTTGCCACATTTCCCAAACGGGTTGCCAGCCTTCCGGCAGGTTAAAATGCGCCGCCGCGGGCCGCAAGGTGGGCTGACCGTATTCATCAAAAAAAGCCAGGCGACTGTCGGCGTAAATAACCAGATATTTATCCCGATATAATTGATTTGTGGAAGATAACGAACCGCTATCGTTCACGGACTCTATAGCCACGCTGCCGTATTGCGCGGAACGGCTTTTGCCGATATGTCGCTTGCCGCATAAGTTATCGAGAATCAACCGTTCGTCTATCTCCTCGGCGATGTCCACATGGCATATCCACTCACTGCCCGCCTTAAGGGATTTAAAGCCGAAGAGCCGGCCTTCCGCGCTGCCGCGTCGTTTGCGATCGTAAGCGGATTTAATCACGTAATTGGTCTCTCCGTTCATCAGCCACCCTGTTGATCCCTCCCGCGGAACAATCCAGCCCTCACGCACCTGTTGAAGCTGAATACCTTGTCCCACCAAGGCATGGTACTGTTTCTTATTCAGATAATGATGCACCCATCTTGCCTCGTCAACCTTACCGCCCTTGGGTTTATACCAACTTAAAGGCGCTTTAAAGGAACGACGGCCGTTGTGGCTGATATGGGCGTCGCCAAAGCGTACCTTATCGCCATGAAAAATATCATAAGGATTATCAAACTCATTATATTTACGGGCCAACACACCCAAAAAATTGGAACCTGGGATAAAATCCAGGGTGCGTTTATGCCCCTCCGTGGCGGAATCGGCATGGATAATGATATCCGAAAGCAGGGTTACTTTAAAAGTCAATCGTTTCATAGGGCGCCTCCATCTACAATGGAAAATGCACAACGGCCATAGCCCCGGTTACGCCAGGAACCCAGTCGTTTCACCATTTTCATGCATTTTTCCAGAATTTCCAGTTGTTCCTTATTTTCCACATGGTCGATTTTCGCGAACAGAACAAGCGGTACCGCCATTTCGATACGGCGCAGACTTTTTTCCCTGGCCTGGCCTTCCTGTTCGATTGCCGTGGACGATATCTTTCTGTACAAAATATGGGTTTTGTTCCGCAACTTTTGTTTCACATTCCGTGTCAGTTCGGCATTGGAAAAATAGAATTTCCCCTGACGGGAATGGTGTTCTTCCCGTCGATTATCGGACGCTTGCGCATCCTCGCCAAAAAGCCCGTGAATGCTTTCATAATCCAGCACGCCGGCGTCCGCCAAATCCATCGCGCCGTTTTTCAGCAGCCCTTTTAATGTTTTGCCCGGTATAAACGGAAAATTGTCAGCGTCTTTTATGACCAACAGGTCCACATCCGCGCCGGCCGAAAGACCGCTGCCCGCATGCCAGTCTTCAAATATCTCGATCTTATATACTATTTCTGCCATGATACCCCCATTACAGTTTCGCTATCGATGCGATGGTCATTACATCGTAGAGATGCGTTTTTCCTGTTCTGTTTTGATCCAATTCAAGTCCTTTAATATATGTATCTGTTGTGACTTCCTTAATGCGTTCCATCCATTGTTGCGCCCGGGCCGGATCATCATGCACCAGCGCCAGCCAGTTTCGCAGCCCCGAACGCGGCGCATCGTCCTCCAACAGCAGTTTCACCTTGTTTCTCAAATCGCTCACGGTGGGTTTGTCGTCTATCTTATCCAGGAAATAGGGCCCGTATTTAAAACTCAGCCCGTCATGCGGCGTCAGTTCGCGTTCCACAATCTGGTTATAATCTTCAATAAAACTATCCTGGATTTTATGAAAAGCGAGCGAGGCCGGGATGTTATCGGCATTGATTTTTTTGGATGCTTTTTTGGCATCGCCGCACAGGCCATCCGCCAGATGCACGGCATAATGAAACGGATAGGAACTTTTCATATAGGCAATACCCGCGCAGGCCGTCAACCCTTCCTTGAATTCCGTGAGCCGGAACTCGTTTACAAGCGTCTTCATTTCGTTTTTGGTGTGTTTTTGAAAGGCCCTGAGATAGTTTTCCGTGAAGGTCAGGGCCAGGTCCGCGCGAATGATGATCGTCATATCATCCCCGCCGATGATAACCGGACGAAAGGGCAACCTCTTATTCTCTTCCTCTTTGATCGATTCCATTACCCCTTTTACGGCTTCCTGCACGGATAAAACCGTGGCCCGTTCCAGGGAAGTGGAAAAATCCTTAAAGGCCTTTTGTACATTGTGATGATTTTGCTGCAACCGTTCCGCCATTTTCAGGATCATCCTGCCCAGGCCGTTACCATCGGCATGAATCACCGCCAGCCAACCGCTTTCCTTTCCATCTCCCAGCATATCCGTGATATTAAACGGGTAACGGGCCGCGCCAACGGTTTCATTTTCGGCAAAGCATTTTCCGATCAATTTTTGTGCTGCGTTTTCATGGCCGAGTTTCCGTTTGACGATGCTGGCGCTATCAACCGGCATATTATCCTTATCCCATTCCACGGCGGCCTTGCCGGTTTTGCGTGAACGTATGATGCCCATGTAGGACAGCGGCTGGGTAACCACCGGTGTGTTGCGGGCGATTTTCAGTTTTTCTTCCAGTTCGTCTATCACCTCTTTGGTTAAATCGCCTGTAAAGGAGACCACCGCCTGCGAGAGGGTCAAACCGGGGGCGTTTTCTTCCACGATTTTGGGCCATGTTTTAACGATCCGGGCAATGGTTTCCCGATCATCATGAACCAGTTTTATGTTGCCCGCCGCATGCTGTATAAAATGGTGTTCATCAATCCCAAAGTTTTCTATAAAGATATCATAGGTGAGACTTTCCACAATTTCGCTGGCGCCGACGATCTCCTTCAGTTCGTTGGTTTCAAAAATAAAACCCTGAATCCCCTGAATGGATGATCCATATAGATAGGACATTGCGATCTCCTTACTGTTTAGTTAATGATCTCCACTTCGTATTTCCCCATGCCATAGACCGTGCCGCGACCGATATGCAGCGTCCGGCCCATTTGTATCCAGGGCCAAAAACGCCCCAGATGCATACTTTCAAATGTGATTGATCCCGTAAACCCCTCGAATTTGATATGCCGCCCCTGGCGATTGGAATAGCGTTTCCAGCCCGCCTTGCGCAAACGGTTATCAATCATCCGCACCGTGCGGGCACCTTCCGGATAGGGGGGCAATTGGGTGGACTCATGATAGGCGCTTAAGCTTTTGACGCGCCGGTAAATGGCCCGGATCAGGGTATCGAAGTCGGGATTAAAGATTAATTGTCCCTGTTTTTTAAGCGCGGTGACGGTTAAAAAATGCAGGGTAAGCCGGCGGGCGCTCGTCGCCGGGCCGGGCAGGGTCTCCCACGCCTGCTCCGGCTGGCGTAACGCGCGCGTTTCCTGATTATACCAATAAAGCCGTTCGCCATTTTTTACGGAATAGACATCCGCCACGGAAAAGCGGCCTTTTTTCCGTCCCACGCCGCGCCGGCCCATAATGATAAAGGCCTGAATAACATGGGGCACATATTCCCTGGCCCGGCCGATCAGAATCACGGCTGTCTGGAAAACCGCGCCCTTGGGCACATGGCCATTGGATGTTAAGGGTG
>RFFS01000085.1 GCA_003696775.1 Calditrichota bacterium | reverse complement strand
CTTGCGGGCGGGCAAGCGCTTTGTGCAAAGCCGCAAGCTGTTGCTGGTGAAGTAAACCGCGCCCGCTCCAATAAATCCGAATCATTCAAACCCCGGTTCTGCCAGGGTTTTTCGTCATTCCGAACGCAGTGAGGAATCTTTTCCCGGCCGGTTACAGAAAATATTCTGTTATGATGGATCGATCCTGTCGGTTTCCATACGCGGCAGGCAAGTTTTAGATGACTTAGGGAGAATAGTTTTATAAATTACCGCTCTTTTATAAACGGAAGACGATGGTGAAGGAAACCCTGCTGGAAAAATTCAGACAATTTCAGATTCGTGTATTACGGGTTTTATACAAAATCGACGCGCCGGCGGATTTGTATCTTATGACACTGGCCGGTTTTGTCGGTTTGTTTACCGGTTTCGGCGCCTATGTTCTCAATCTGATTGTGGATGGCGTGCATCACGGTCTTTTTGTGGAGATCGGACAAAATCGCATGGAAACGTACATCCCCTACATACGGGTCTTTTTCCCCGCGGCCGGCGGTTTGCTGGTGGGGCTGCTAACCATGAAATTTTCCCCGGAAGTGAAAGGGCATGGCATACCGGGCGTCATGGAAGCCGTTGCCGTAAAGGGCGGCATGATTCGCAAACGGGTATCCGTGCTCACCTCCATCAACTCCGGTTTAACCATCGGTTCCGGGGGCTCCGCCGGCAAGGAAGGTCCCATTGTGCAGATCGGCGCGGCCATCGGTTCCAGCGTGGGGCAGTTTTTACGGGTATCGCAAAAGCGCTTAAAAATTTTGGTGGCCGCGGGCGCCGCGGCGGGTCTGGCGGCCGTGTTCAACGCGCCCATCGCCGGCGTGATCTTTTCCATAGAAATTATCCTTGCCGCCGATTTCAGTCTGGCGGTATTCACCCCCATCGTCATCGCCTCGGTCATCAGCACCGCCGTGGCCCGTTACCTCGTGGGCAGTTCCCCGTTGTTTGCCGTGCCCACATACAGCCTGACCAGTCCGGCGGAATATCCGCTTTATCTGGTAATGGGTATTTTGGGCGGCATCCTGGCGGTGGTTTTCATTAAAACCTTGTATGGAGTTGAAGACTTTTTCGAGGAGCGCCTCGCCCTACCGGCCTTTTTAAAACCGGCTTTGGGTGGTCTGGTAGCCGGATTAATCGCCTACAAATTACCGCAGCTTTACGGTTTTGATGACTCCGCCACCCATTCCGCACTGTTGGAACACACGGGTATATGGATCCTGGCCGGGTTGATCGTGGCCAAGATTCTGGCGACCAGCTTCACGCTCGGGTCCGGCGGCACCGGCGGCTTGTTTACACCTTCTCTCTTTATCGGAGCCATGTTCGGCGCCTTATACGGAACCGTAATGAACCGGCTGTTCCCCGGCATCTGCGCGCCGCCGGGCGCCTACGCTCTGGTGGGCATGGGGGTCATCGTTGCCGGCACCATCCACGCGCCGCTTTCGGCATTCTTAATCATTTTTGAAATTACCGGTGATTATCAGATTATCCTACCATTAATGGTGGGTACGGTAGCCGCGACCATCACCGCGCGCGGCCTGCTCAAGGAATCCATCTATACTATGCGCCTGTCGCATATTTCCAAGCGCGTTCTGGCCGGACGCAACCGCGATGTTTTGGAAAACAAGGTCATCGAGCCCTATATCAACACAAACGCCGAAGTGTTTTATGAGCACACGCCCGTGGAAGAAATCATCAAAACCATGATGGAATCCAGCCGTTCCACTTTTCCCGTGCTGAACCGGTTTAAACAGGTGGTGGGCATCATCACCATGCGCGACCTGCGGCCGATCATTTTTGATCGCGATGTGGCGCCCTTACTGGTGGCCACGGATATCATGAGCGAAAATATCTTTGTTCTGGAACCCGGCAACACCCTGGGCGAAGCGTTACGTAAGATGGAAATCGATGATTATGAACTGTTGCCCGTGGTGGAATCCGAAAAGACCATGCAATTCATGGGAACCATTTCCCGGGACGAAATTTTAAGACGCTACACCAAGGAAAACCTGCTGGAGATGGAAAAAGAATAACGCGCTCCCTTGCGTGCAAGCCGCCGGGCCGATATCTTGCCCACATCACTTTGTAACAGGATTTGCCCATGCCCGTCATCACTGTACCGGACGATATCTTTCCGGGGGAAACCGCCTGTCCGCCGGTTGGGGTGTTAGATTATAAATCCAATGGCGACGCTGTCCCCGCCCGTGTGGATTTAAAATATCATCTGTTCAGTTTTATTCAGGAAGGACATAAGGAAGTGTGGTACGCCGGCCTGAATGTCTCGGTGCCGGATGGCGCCTTTTTGTGGCTCCCCGCCCGGCGTTGCGTGATGGCCGAAAAGCGTTCCGCGTCCGGTAACTATAACAGCGTGCTTTTTTTCTTCAATCCATCGCTTTACGATATGCCGCCTGCCCTGCCGGACGATCTTCCGGTTGCTTTCTATTATGATGATTATGTGCGCACCTTCGTCCGTTCCCTGCTTTTAACGGGCAACGATACGGAACTGTTGCGTCTTAAGGTTTTGGAACTGGCGCGCTATTTAACGACCGACCGTGCCAAACACCACCCGCCGGAGCCCGGAGCCCCGGCAAATAGTCCCGAAGAGCGTATCCGCCGGCTCGTGGAAACCAATCGGAATCATCGGCTTGGCGTGGAAGAAATGGCCTTTTTATGCCATATGAGCGTGGCCACCTTTCGACGGCATTTTACGCGAATGTTCGGCATGGCGCCCCGGGAATGGTTGTTCAACAAGCGGATGCGACTGGCCGCCCGTTATTTACGACGGGAGCATGCCGCCATTGGCGATGTGGCGCAACGGTGCGGTTTTATGAACCCGTCCGCTTTCAGTCGGGCCTTTAAACGCTACCACGGGTACGCGCCGGGCGTCTATCGTCGAAAATTGAGCGATTCGGCACAATTGTTGACCGAAACGGAATAATTGCCGGCTGTATCTTTTGAATACGATTCATCAGAAAGGAGGCGCCATGCGTGTATTTTATTTTTCCTTAATATGGCTGGTCGTGTTAAGCGGCCTGAAGGCACAAACCTTTACGGTCACCAGTTCGGAGGTGGGCGGTCAGGCCACGGAAAAACAAGTCTTTAAGGGTTTCGGCTGCACGGGCAGGAATATTTCGCCGCAACTGAGCTGGCGTGACGCGCCCGAAGGAACCAAAAGTTTTGCCGTAACCATGTACGATCCCGACGCGCCCACCGGCAGTGGCTGGTGGCACTGGGTGGTATTCAATCTTCCGGCGGAGGTGCATGAACTGGCTTCCGGAGCAGGTGATCCGTCCAAAGGGCTGATGCCCCGGGGCGCCGTGCAAAGCGTAACCGATTTTGGCAAGTCCGGTTACGGCGGTCCGTGTCCGCCCAAAGGGGACGGTCCGCACGCCTATATCATCACGGTGCATGCCCTCGACACCAAAGCCCTGCCGCTCGACGCATCGGCCAATCCGGCTCTGGTGGGTTTTCATATCAACGCGCATACCCTGGCCAAAGCCTCGCTGGTTTTCTATTATGAACGCAAATAACGTCATTCATGACACAAAGCCGTTGTTTCGGCGCCTCTTTCCCTGGGAAGTGTCCGCGGTGGGTCTCTTGCTAAAGGAAAACGAACTGACAACGGATGACTGGTTCCGGCAAGATATTCAAAAATACGGTCTGTTTGCCGAAAACGAGCTTGTGGCT
>RFFS01000084.1 GCA_003696775.1 Calditrichota bacterium | reverse complement strand
TGTGTCCAGATCCCGGGCGGTCATTTCGTACAGGGGCCGTCTGTGGGGATTGCGATACATCAGCTCAAACCGTGTGCGGGTGCTTTTAGCCATGACGCCATAAACACGATAGGCCGTCATCCTGGGCGGCAACGTTCCCTTGTAAAGGGCCAGGGCGTGGCGCGTGGTGGTGTCCAGCAGGGCGTGTGCCAGCAGGTATCCGTCATGCAGGCTGCCATCCGGCATGCGTTGCCCCGCCAGTTCCGGTATGTATAAAATAGCCCCGGGTATGATCTCTTTGGGATTAACCGCCACCGTGCGGCCGGCAACCGGTTGATAGCCATCCCATAAGGAAACCTTGTCAAAAGTTGTCGGGGTAAAGACGCCCCGGCTATAATAATCACTATAAGCATCCCGCTTCTGTTGCGCCGTCAGCAAGGCTGTTAAAAGTAGAACTATAAAAATGATTTTCATATTTTCACTGGTGGTTAATTGTTTACTGAAAATACCATCGACTGTAACCCCGGGCAAATTAAAGCGGAAAGAAACTATGCGCATTCTACTTAATTTTGTTGTATTCATGATTGTTTTAATGGGATTGAACGCCTGCGTAACGACGGTTCCCGTAAAGGTACGCAAACCGGCCGAATTTAACGTGGGCGCGATCCGTTCCCTGGCGGTTTTGGATTTTGAATTTCGCGGGGAATGGGACCTGAGCGGCGGCATCAAACCGTCTAAACACAAATCGATCAATGCGTTACGTCGAATTTTGATGCGGAAAATGAAACTGGACCCGCTCAAGGCTTATCCCGGCTCCCTGGTGCGGGACCGTCTTGTGGATGCGTTGATTCAAAACGGATATTACACTATAACCGAGCGCGCCCGGATTGAACAGGTACTGCAGGAACAGGCTCTGCGGATGAGCGGCCTCACCGACGATACCCATGCCGCCGAAGTAGGGCGCATGATCGGCGCGGATGGATTGATGACCGGAGAGGGGCGCTATTTCGTGCGTGATCAGGGCGCCTGGGAAGCATATACGGTCACGGAAAAGGAAAAGAACGGCAAAAAGAAAAAAGTAACCAAAAAACGTTACCGTCTGTCACGCTTTGTCAGCGCGATGATCACCTACCGCCTGATCGATGTACAGAGCGGACGCGTGGTGGCCTCCAAAACCAACCGCATGGCCAATTATGCGGAGAACGGCTACCCGGGCATGCGCGGGAAAAGCGCCTATACCGTCACGGGCAAGGATGAAAAAGACGCCGCGCAAAAATTGACAGACTGGCGGGCCATACTGGACATGTTGGTGGAAGCCTTGAATCAGCAATGCGTCGCTCAGATCGCGCCCCATGTGGTTACCGAAAAAAGGGTGATTAAGGAGGGTGATTCCAAAATGATGAAAACGGCGCTGGGTTACGCCAAACGTGATTTATGGGAAGACGCGCAACGCCTGTGGCGCCAGGTTCTTGACCATCCACCTTCCAAAGAAGAAAAAATAGCGGCCATGTACAACCTGGGCGTTTATTATGAAGTGTTCGGCTTTCTAAATGACGCGGAACACATGTTCAAACAATGTTACGAGCAAAGCGGTGACGAAGCCTATCTTGACGACCAGGCCCGTGTGCGCCGCCGTATGGAAGAGTTGCGCCGATTGCGTGAACAGGAAAATGCCGGGCCTTCCCGTTAACGCGGCCATTTTTCCCGCAGGGTAACAATGTTATCCAACTCCAGAGACAGACGCAGGTATAAACTGGCAATGGGCGCTGTGGCCGGTTGCCAGGCGCGCGCGTAACCGGCGTTCAAACGGAGCCCGTTGGCGCCAAAACCCGTTTCCACGCCCCAACTGTAATAATTTTCCTTATTGTTTAGTCGTGCGCCGTCGGCAAAAACCGTTACAGCCATGTTATCCATCGGGATAAACAATAGTTTCATGCCCGTGGATGTGGCCAGCAGATAACGCCATTCCAGCGAGGCCCAGGCCATCTCCCGGGCCGGTACATCCATGTATAGGCCGCGAACTGAATGTGTATAACCGAAATCACGCGGCATGGCATAGGTGTAAAAACGATCCAGTCCCGTCAGCGCGGTGGTCGGCGCGTGGCCTGCTATTTTGCTGTAATTGAGGCGTGCCTTTATACCCGCTTTTTCGGAAAAAAGATAGCTGCCGGCCTGTAAGGCGCCCTGCCACACATGGAAATCATAACCATCATCCAGACTCTGCAGCCATTGCGCGTCTAAAAATAATTGACGCCGGGGAATCACGCCGTCGTAGCGTGAGGGCATGCGGTAGCCGCTCCGTGCTGAAATACGTACCGCGGGGTACGCGACGGAACGCGTGCCATCTTTAAAGGACTCATAAACAAAATCCGCGCTTAAACGATAGGGCAGACGGGGATTGCCCCGCCAATATCTTTGCCGGGCCACTCCGGCGTAAGCGGTGTTGTGCCGGGCGTGCTCATCCAGCGAGGCATCAATCGGAAAGATGACCGGCCCGTAATACCAGGCAGCCGACCATTCCAGGTTCAATGCCCGTAACATATAGAACATAGAGGCCAGCCGGTTCTCCGGTTGGGCATTTCAGATGCCGTTCACGGCTATGATATGTCTCTGAAGGGCTTCGGCCCAGACGCTGCTGGCAAAGACACTCAAACCGCTTTGTGCGTCATAGACGGGAAAAGCCAGGTTTTGTAAGGGCATGAGTACGCCTTGTGGAAAGACGGCATGGCTCGTGTGCCTGACAACCGGTGGCAGGGTGTCGGGTACAACGGCGGTCATGGCTTTTTTGTCAATCCAGTCCGTATGTATCGCCGGAACGGGGTGTTGCGTTTTTAACGGATGATGAAGCAGGGAATCCAGAGGATACCCGGTAAAATAGCGCCGGCCGTCGGCTTGCCGGTAAGCCAGCATCACGGCACGCCGGGCGCGATCAACGCCGGTAAGCCAGATATCTTCCCGGGTGTCTATCAGCGTATCGTTTCTGCCGGCGCGCATAATCAGGGCCGCGTGGCGTTCGATCATGGTATTGTATAACAGGGTGTCGCCATTCCAGATAAAAGGATTGCGTTGTTCGGTGGAATCGTTGGTGATCTGCCAGATTATGCCGTCACGCCACTGGAAAAGATCGCGTTGCGCGGTGCGATTGCTTTGCGCTTCAAACAACAACGTCTTTTGGTCCGCCAGGCGGATGGCGCCCAAGCTGTTGGCTGTTTCAAACAGAGTATCCGCGTGGAAAGGCCCGGCAAAGCGCAGGAGACGGCTCGCCAAACCGTCGGCCGTTGCCAGATAAAGAACGCCGGAAGTGTCCACCGCGGCTTCCACGGCGCGGATGGCGGTCGCCACATGCCGTTTCATATTCTGTCCGCGATTATACATGTACCAGTCAAAAGCCGTGGCCGTCTGATCTTCTTCAACGGTGGCGTGTGGGCGGCCCCAGGCCAGCCATTGTCCGTCGGAAGAAACATATACGGGTGTTTGAATATCCTGAGAGAGAATTTTATCCACCCGCGCTTCACCGTTTTTTACCGAACCGATTAGAGCGGTGGCAAACAGATGGTTTTTCTTCAATAGGGTACGTACCACATAAACCGAATCCCGACCCGGTAGCGGTTGGATATTCAGATCGCGGTCGCCGAAGGCCGGCAGGTTATTGACCGGTTTAAAAGGTGTTTGGTCCGCCAGCCGGTCTCCGTAATGCAAGGTGAGATATCGGGCAAAATAGGGGAAGAGGTCTTCGCTATCCTTGCCATACACCGCTTCAAAGGCTTCTTCAAAGTCATAATAAAAAGCGTCCGGTTTATGGCGCATCAAACGGATCAGAGAAGAATCGCCGTAGGTGGCGGCCAGCCAGCGGATGTAGGCGTGCCCGGCGGCATAAAGCAACCGGCCGTTATCCAGGTTATTCAGGTCATCATAGGTAAAGCGGTTGTTGATCACTTCTTCCTTAAGAAAGATATCCCCGCGGAAGGGTGTCCAGCTTTCGGCCAGATATTGGGCGATACCTTCAAAAAACCAACGCGGGGCGCTAACCAGGTTGAATTGTCCGAACCAGTCGGATGTTCGACGGATGGCGCGAAAAGTGACATGGTGCGCCAGTTCATGCTCCAGAACCAGATTGTACCAGGTAAACGGCCCGCTCCAACCGCGTAAATAGGAAGATGAGCGCACAAAGATGACCACGTTGTTTTCAACAGCGTATCCATTGGTCACATCCGGCGCGTCGGTCAGGATGATACGCGTTTTACGTGCGTTGAATGCCCGGATATCCACCCCCTGCAGGGCGCATAACCGCGGCAGCACTCTGTCGCTGATATTTAGAAGTGAATCCGCCAGGGTTTCATAACCCGGATTAAATTCCACCGTGGCGTAACGCCCTTCCCGTTTCAACCATCCGGCGCAAACCATTCCCGCCGATAATAACAGTAGCCAAAAAACACGCATAAATCGTACCCCGGGGTTTCATTTTGAATTATTTGCAATATAGCGAATATGGTACATTTGATTTATAAAAAAAAGGCGGTTAAATTGGCCGCTCAAAAATAAAGGATTGTTCATGGCAAAAACAGCAAAAAAAAACGTACAGGATTTTACTTTCGGTAAGGAAAATATGTACGGACTGGCCGCCGGCATCATCGGGATCGTCATTGGTTTCATCCTCATGGCGCAGCCGCCGGTGGACGGGTTCCTGTCGCGTACACTCGCTCCGATTGTGTTGGTCATCTCCTATCTGGTGATCATTCCGCTGGCCATTATGCGCGGGAAAAAGAAACAAAAATAGTTTGTTTTTTTTAAAAAGACTATTTAAATTATTGACTCTTAAATAAAAAGGGCGCTTAGCTCAGTTGGTTTAGAGCACCTGCCTTACAAGCAGGGGGTCATAGGTTCGAATCCTATAGCGCCCACACCCTGATAAACCCTGTTATCGCAATGATGGCAGGGTTTTTTGTTTTGTCCCGCACAGGCTTCATATCTGTTAAAACCGATAGCGTAAACACTGCGCCGCCTCCCGCCGACTTTGCCCATTTTGATACGCGGAAAAAAAAGCGATCTGTCCTTTATTTGGAAATAGGCATGCAGTAAGACATTCGGGTGCCCGGTTCCCGCATGGAACGATTATTGCTCCGGAAGAATCGTTGTTGCCGGTCAGGTTGAGAGTTGACAACATGCGTGTATCGGGTTATTTTAATCCTGTTATTCACCGGAATATCGGAGACGCGCATGCGTACTTTGTTTATTCTTTTAACCCTTCTCGGCGCCCTTTATGCTCAAAGTGATTCCCTGTTGCTGCAAGCGGATGAATTCGACGAAGAAGCCACCGCCCTGACCGAAATTCTGGCCTATTGGCGCGTCCATCCCGTTTCGGTTAATGATGCCGACCGCGCCACCTTGTTGCGCATGCCCTATCTTACTTCCCGTGATGTGGACGTCCTGATCCGGTACCGTGACGAACATGACGGCATTCACCATAGCGATGAACTGAAACAGTTATGGGGCGAAACGCTTTATGCCCTGGTTCGTCCCTATATCACGCTGAAATCATGGAACGGCCCCTCCTTGCGCATGTATCAGCGCGGCTATCTGAACAGCGACAGCCGCCGCGATATAACGGCCCGTTATCCCGGAAACGCCTTGTACAGCTATACGCGGCTGGAATACCGCTATAATCAACACATAAGCGCGGGGATGGTATGGCAAAAAGACCCCGGTGAAACCGCCTGGAATGATCATCAGAATTATTACCTGCGCTATGCTACGCCGGATTATTCATTGTTGGCCGGCGGTTTTTATCCGCAAATGGGACACGGCCTGATTTTTGGCGGGCCCTATGCCGCGCGCAAAAGCTTTGTTCCGGCAGCCTCGTTGCAGCGCGAGGCCGTTATGCGCCTGAAACCGGATTTAACCAGCGCCGAAAGACAGGGTATGAACGGTGTAGCGTTCACCTGGCGTGGTTTTCCTTCGAGTGGCATTCATGTTTTTTATGCCCGTAACCGGCGCGATGCCGCTTTGAAAAACGGTGTGCCATATGCCCTGCGCACGGACGGTTACCACCGTACCGAACGTGAGTTGAGACAAGCCGGGGCGCTTACGGAAGAAACGTGGGGCGCCGCGATGGGCTATCATTTCAGTACTTCCCTGAGCCTGACCGCCGCCCTGTGCGATATCAGCTATGATCCGCCGGTGGTAAACAATGCCGCACTATTGGGAGAGGCCCTAAAAGGTAAACAATATTTCGCCTTTTCGGGCGCGCATAACCGTTTGATTTCCCTGGCGGCGCGCGGACATACCGCTTCCGGCTGGAATCTGGCCGGCGAGTTCGCCCGGGATGCAAAACAGGGGCGGGCCATGGCCGGAACGGTCTATTTCAAAAAGGCGCATTGGGAAAGCGGCGCCCGTTTCTGGTATCTGTCACCGGATTTTCAATCGCCCTTTGGCCGCGTTTTTGAAAATAACGCGCTTTTTCCCCGCGCAGAACGCGGTTATTATCTCACCTTTTCCTACAAATCCGCCGCTGGCTGGCGCCTCGCGGGTTATCATTTGTATCGTCAACGCTTATGGCGGACATATAACACACCCTGGCCCGGACAATCCGCGGAACAGGCCCTGCAATGGACATACCGGCATGCCCGTCGCGCCTGGTTGCTGCGTTACCGCCATGTAACGGATGAGGTTTTCAAGGGCTCTGAATGGCATACCGCCACCGGGCATAAAGTGCGTCTGGAGATCGAAACCCGAACCGGGGCCCTGCGGCATCGCGGGCGCGTGGCTTTCACCGCCACCGCGCCTTTTAGGGAACAGGGTTGGCTGGTTTTTCATCAGATAGGCGGCCGGTGGTCCCGCTCGATCCGCTACACTCTGCGGGCCACGTTTTTCCGGACGGATAGCTGGGAAAGCCGTATTTATGAGTATGAGCCCGATATTCCCGGCGCATTTGCCAATTATGCCTTGTTTGGCCGCGGGTTTAAATGGAGCGTGCGCCTCGATTGGCGTATAAACGCCGGCATTCACCTGTGGCTGAAGGGAAGATATCTTGAAAAAGACGGCCAAAGTGCCGTGGGCCACACCACGCCGGAATTGAACCGGGAAATGCGCATGGGGGTGCTAATTCATTTATGATTTGTAAATGTTTGTCCGCAATCGCCTCAAAATGTAATTTGAACTTTTCCGTATAAAAGGAATTCACTCGGATCATAACAATTTGAATAAAGGACACACACATGCCTGTTTTTCGGTTTTTGATTTTAATTTTTACATTGATTTTTCTCCTTCCTGCCTACAATGGAATAGCCGGATCGGGTTCCGATGAAGCGCCGCTCAAAGTCTGGGTCTTTTTCAAGGATAAGGAGGCTACACCGGAAGCCTTGCGTAAAGCGGGTGAAATCCTGACGCCCGAGGCATTAAAAAGACGGAACAAGGTGATGGCGACAACAGACTGGTTTGATGTGCCTGTGAACATAAGCTATATCGATCAACTTAAACCATATATACTGAAACAAGGCCACGCCTCCCGATGGTTGAACGCGGTGGCGGTTTATTTAAACCGGAAAGTCATCGACAGCCTGCGCGCCCTGCCCTTTGTGCGTGATATCCGACCCGTGGCGCGACGGGCCCGGCCGCTGCCCGTAACCGAAACGATAGCGGATACGGTAAGTCCCGTGTTGCATAAAACCTATTCCCTGGATTACGGTCTGTCGCTCAACCAGCTACAGATGCTGAATGTGCCGCAATTACACGACAGTGGTTACAGCGGTGCCGGAGTCACCATTGCCATGCTGGATGACGGATTCAGCCATTATAAAAAACATGAGGCTTTTGACCGGATGCACATTTTGGATACCTGGGATTTTGTGAACAACAACCATGATGTGGATGACCCGGATGCGATAGAGAATCGTGGCTATCATGGCAGCAAAACCCTGTCCGTAGTGGGCGGATACGCCCCCGGTGCGTTAATAGGTCCGGCCTACGGCGCGCATTATTTGTTGGCGAAAACGGAAATCGATTCCATTGAAGTGCCCGCCGAGGAGGATAACTGGGTGGCCGGCCTGGAGTGGGCCGAGGCCAAAGGGGCCGATATCGTCAGCAGCTCGCTGGGTTACATCGACTGGTACACCTGGGAAGATATGGACGGACGCACGGCGGTGACCACACTGGCCACCAATGTAGCCGAACAGAAAGGGGTGATTGTGGTCAATGCCGCCGGAAATGAAGGTAACAACCCCGATCATAACACATTGATCGCCCCGGCGGATGGTGTGTTTGTGATTACAGCCGGAGGCGTTACGGTGGAGGGTAATTATTGGTCGGTGGCCTCGGCGGGACCCACGGTGGATGGCCGTATCAAGCCCGATGTAGCCGCCCAGGCCAGCGGCACGCGGGTGATCAGCGTATATTCGGAAAACGGATACACCAATAACAACGGCACGTCCTTTGCCACCCCGTTGATTGCCGGTGTGGCGGCATTGCTTTTGGAAGCGCATCCCATGGCCACGCCGGAACAGATACGGCAGGCCCTGCGCGCCACCGCCAGTCGGGCCGACGCGCCGGATCGTTTAATCGGGTACGGGATCGTCAATGCCCTTGAAGCGGCCCGTTATCTTGAAGACCACGGTACGGCGACGGTGGCATCATTCAGAGTTTCACGGAATTATCCCAATCCCTTCCGCGATTATACGACCGTGGAAATGGATTTGCCCGAATTAAGTCGGATTAAGATTGCGATATACAATACATTGGGCCAAAAGGTGTTCAGCCTGCCTGCCCGCGAAGCCCGGGGCGCATCACCCAATTGATCCTGGGCAATCAGTTACCGGCCTCGGGTATTTATTTTATGCGGATAAGCGCCCGTGGTTTGACCAGCGGTAAAACCTATGAAAGCGCTGTAAAACTTACGGTGTTGCATTAAAAAGATGCGCCGATCATGCCTTCATGAACCCATTAACAGGAATTTTGATATGAAAACGCTTTTTACGATGTTCCTTTTACCGGCAATCCTGTTTATGTCGTGCGCCGGCCCGACGTTAAACGGCGCGGATCAGCTTGAGGACTACCATCATCTGTTTAAGGGTAAACGGCTGGGAATTATTGCCAATCAAACCGCCGTAAATCGTCGCGGTGAACATATTGTAACCCTTTTGCGGCGCATGGAAGGCGTGCGGGTAACGGCACTGTTTGGCCCGGAACATGGTTTTAGGGGCGCCGCCGCCGATGGACAATCCATTGCCCATGACAGCCTGGACGGCATCCCCATATACAGTTTATACGGCGCATCTTATAAACCGGACAGCGCGATGCTGGCCGGCGTGGATATGCTGGTTTATGATATTCAGGATATCGGCGCGCGCTATTATACCTATATCTGGTCGCTTAGTTATATCATGGAAGCCGCCGCGGCCTATCATATCCCGTTGGTGATATTGGATCGTCCCAATCCCATACGCGGGGATCGTGTGGAGGGAAATGTGAACGATACCAGCAGTTTTGTGGGACGTTTTCCCATTGCCGTGCGTCATGGCATGACCACGGGAGAGCTGGCGCGCATGTTTCGCGGAGAAGGCTGGACGCCGGAGTGCCAACTCACCATCATTCCCATGCGCCATTACCATCGGGAACAGTGGTTTGATGAAACGGGACTTCCTTTTATTGCCCCCTCGCCCAATATGGGCAACCTGGAAACGGCCATCGTTTATCCCGGCATGTGTTTGTTGGAGGGGACCCGGCTTTCCGAAGGGCGTGGCACGGATATCCCCTTTTTGATTTTCGGGGCGCCGTGGCTGGACAGCCGCGCATTGAGCCGGGCGCTCAACGGGGCCGGCCTGCCCGGTGTGGTTTTTAAAGATACCACGTTTACACCCCGACATATTCCCGGCAAGGCCAATCACCCCAAATATGAAAACCGCCTGTGCAAAGCGGTACGGATGCATGTTACCCAACGCGACCATTTTTTTCCTTTTGAAACGGCGCTGAGGGTTTTGTATGAAACGAAACGTCTGCATCCGGACAGCCTCACCTTTCGCAGACGCCATTTTGACCGACTGGCCGGGCGTTCCGCCTTGCGTCGGCTGTTGCAAAACCAGGCGGACTGGTCCGAAATAAAAAAAGAAATCGATTATGGCCGGACGGCCTTCATTGAAAAGCGGCGCAACTATTTACTGTACTAAAGAAAAAGGTTGCATTCGTCCGACCGATATGGTATTTTGGTGTACTATTGTATATTTAAACGGGAGTACACCATGAGTCGCGCCCTCACCGACCGTCAAAAGGAAATTCTCACCCTTATTGCCGACTATATGTCGGAAAAAGGTTATGCGCCCACCTATCAGGAACTGGCTGATCATCTGAATATCAAATCCAAATATGCCATACTCAAACATATCGACAGCCTGGTTAAAAAAGGTTATCTCGAAAAGGATTCTTCCGCGCGCACCATACGCATCACCCATCCCGATTACGCGCCTGAAAATGCGGGCAACAACGCCTGCAGCATACCGCTTGTCGGGCGTGTGGCCGCCGGTTTCCCGGTTTTGGCCGAGGAAAACGTGGAACGCTACATTTCAATACCCCGCGCCATGATAAAGGCCGAAGGGCGTTATTACGCCTTAAAGGTGCGTGGCGACAGCATGGTTAAGGCCGGCATTTTTGAAAACGATCTTGTGGTGGTGCAATCGGGCAATAAAGCTTATAACCGGGATATCATTGTGGCCCTGGTGGAAGATGAGGTGACTGTGAAGCGTTTTATTAAGGAAAACGGATCGGCCTATCTCAAGGCGGAGAATGATCGCTATCCGGATATTCATCCGAGGGGCGACTGGTCGATACAAGGCAAGGTTGTGGGGTTAATCCGGGAGATGATGCATTGATCCCCCCGAAAAAGGAAACCGACGAGCAGGCCGCTCACGAATTTTACAATATCCCTTTATTGGGCGAAGTCCGGCTTCAAAAAGATGATTTTACCTATCAGGAGTATGATATCGGCGAAGTGATCGCCAACTTTCGGGCCAATCGGGCTAACGACATCACCTTGCGGGCGGCGGATGACGGTTTGAAAGATCAGGGGATTTTTGCCGGAGATTATCTGACGGTACGCCAGGATATGCCTTTAAAAGACGGCGATATATGCGTGGTGCGCCTTGGCTATAAAATCTATGTGCGTCAGGCTTTTTTTTCCCGGCGAACCGTTCGACTTGAAACCAGCCGTATCAATGACGCACCGCTGATCATCGAAAAAAACACACCCGGTTTTGAGATGATGGGCAAGGTGATCATGGTCATACGCGAGTTATAAGCACCCCGCATAAACTTTTTCTTTCTTCGTTATATTTCATCGGTTCAGCAGGGAATACAGATCCGCTAAACAAGCATAGAATCCGATCATCGGATTCTTTGGGCGGGCGTAGGTGTGTGTGCGTGGCTGTCTCCTGGCTGAAACTGATGAATCGGTTTCGCGGGTGGGTGAGATGATGTGCGCTCCCCACGATTAAAATCGTGGGTTACTTCTACCATAGATGCAGCAGCTACCCTGCTATATGCCTAATCAATCATATTGGAACTATAACCGTTGTTTGAATACCTAATAATAGTCTGCTATATTTC
>RFFS01000083.1 GCA_003696775.1 Calditrichota bacterium | reverse complement strand
CACTTTCTTCCACGCGATGATTTTCAAAAGCAATATAATCATCCCGGAAAAACCCCAGCATATAGCGCTCTTCAAAAACATGCGGTTTTTCCAGAAAAGTTTTGAGCGCCGTGGCCGAAAACATACGGCCCCTGGACGCGCGTTGTTCCGGAGGTTCCGGGATAACGGCGGCGGGTTGATAACGCCGCAGGTACTCTTCCCAAATATCCAAACGTTGAAAAAATCCGACAGGGGTTTCGTCCGGCGATGCCTCTTCCACCGTAAAATCCGTATCGATGCGAATGGAAAAAGTCTCCCGGTTGACCGTTTCCGGAATGAGCAGGGTATCATCATCACGTTCACGAAACAGAGATTTTAACAAGCGATAAAGCATGGTGGTATCGTTCAGCTTATTATCCTTAACGGAAGCGGATAGAAAAAGATGATCCGAGGCACGGGAAAAAGCCACATAGAAAATGCGTAAATATTCAGCGCGTTGTTTCCATTTTTCTCTTTTGGAAAGCAGGATATGCAACAGATGCCCGGGTTTACCTTCGTCGGGATAAATGGGTTTCAGGTCGATGGAGATACCCAGTTCGGCGTCATGGGGAATTTGACTGGAAAAACGGGGTTTGACACCCAGGCCGGGGATAAAGACGATGGGGAATTGCAGGCCCTTTGAGGCGTGGATGGTCATGATTTTAACACTGCCGCTGTCATCCAGCTCGGTTAACGCCTGCGACTCGCGCGCTTCATCGGTTACCAGATCGTTGATCAGGGCGTAAAAGGCTTTCAGTCCGCCGGGATTGTGCAATTCAAAATGCTCGGCCAGGGCACATAGCTTATCGAGATTGGCCACCCGTTGCGCCCCGTTGAATTCGGCCAGTAACTGCGCTTTCAGCCCCACATCCTCAATCACTTCCAACAGCAGGGCGTTCAGTGGTATGCGTTCCCGTAAATCCAGCCACTTTTGCAACAACGCCGCCGTTTCGGTGATGCGCTGCCGTTCTTCATCGCTGTATTCCGCCTTTAAGGCGCCTTGCAAACGGTTCAGCCAGGTGGCTTCTTCTTCCGTGCCAAGCAGATGAATCAACACATCGCTGAACATAAAAAAACGGGAACGCAAAAGCGCCACCAGGGCCAGATCGTCAAAAGGGTTGCTCAGGAAACGCAACAGATGATACAGTTCGTACACTTCGCTTTGCTGCCAAAAACCGATGCCGCCTACGGTTTTAAAGGGGATGTTATAACGGCGCAGGGCCTGTTCCACATCGTTAAGCTTACCGCGATCCCGCAATAAGACGGCGATGTCGCCATAATGGGCGCGCCGCGGTATTTCCTTTTGCAACGCGGCGTCGTATTCGTGAACGGTCACCCCTTCCCGCATCAAACGCCGGATACGATGGGCAATATAAAGCGCTTCGTCTTTTTCCTCATCCGATTCATCCAGCACCATCAGTTCGATATGCGTATCTGTGTTTTCCGGTGTGCGCATGGCCTGCAACGCCTCATAACCCACGCCAAAGGGATCGATCGCGTCGCTTTTAAGCAGGTTTTCAAAGACATGATTGATAAAGGCGTTTACGGCGGGCACAAAACGAAAACTTTCCCGGAAAACCACATGACCATCATACAGGGATATCTCCGGATAACCGGCGTGTTTGGCCAGCAATTCCTTCACATGGCTGAAAATACGGATGTCGGCATCGCGAAAGCCGTAAATGGATTGTTTGGGATCACCGACCACAAAAAGCGCGTCGTCTCGCAGGCGGCCGTTTTCATCGCGGGCCAAATGTTCGATCAATTTCCACTGTACACGGTTGGTATCCTGAAATTCGTCCACCATGATGTAACGAAAACGCCGCGCCAGTTTTTGACGGACCGATTCGTTATTATTGAGAAGCAGATAAAGCCGCAATTGCAAATCTTCAAAATCCAGGGCGCCTTCGGTGTTTTTATAAAATTGGTAATAGATGCGTGTATGGTGGTATAATTCCAAAAAAACCTTGAAGATACGAAACCATTCGCGGTCGTAATCGCCGGGAACGAATTTGGGTAACAGCAGCATCAGGCGGTTCAACAGTTCGGCGGCCAGGTTGCTGGCCTGCTCGATGCGTTGCATGTTTTCCTCCGACCATTCTTTTTTTCCGCCGAGCGAACGAGCATTGGCAAAGGGCTGATCCTTGCTTGTTGTAAAAGCATCCAACACCATGATGAAAGCCTTATACCAATCCAGGTTATCCCGTTCAAAGGGCCCGGCTTCAACCAGATCGCGCATGGCTCGCACCAATTTGCGCGCCCGCTCGTTTACCGGAGGCCGGTGCAGCTCCGCAAGGATGTCGCGTACCAGCCCGAGAAAAGCTTCACGCTGTATGGGATCATCCAGCAGTTCAAAGTTTTTAATCCACAGCGTTACCAGATCCGTAAGATATTCATCTTCGGTCATCCGCATAAAACGCTGGTAAATAAAATGCATGTCAAAGGGCGCGCGCAGAGCGGTGAGCAACATTTTACGCAAATTACCCATACCGATACGGGCGTACAAAAGCCGCAGCCCCGGGGCGCTGTCCGCGAACACATTATCGTCCAGGTCTTTTATGGTGGCGTCTATCGCTTTGTATTGCAGAAATTTTTGCTGGATGTCATCCAGGGTGTTGAAGTCGGGCTGAATGCCGGCTTCTATGGGAAATTCGCGCAGCAGGCGGGAACAAAAGCCGTGTATGGTGGAAATATGCGCCGAACCCAGCCGATCCCGGATCAGACGTAATTTACGGATTTCCTCAGGATCATCAGCCTCGCTTAACAATTTACGCAGGGTTTCGGCAATCCGCTCGCGCATTTCACCGGCCGCTTTTTCCGTAAAGGTTATGGCCGCCACGCGGGTGGTCAGTTCCGGGTTGCGCAGGGCGATTTTGATGAAGCGTTCCACCAGGATACGGGTTTTACCGGAACCGGCGCCGGCCGTTACCGCGATGTTTTTATCCAGGGCCAGGGCGTCCTGCTGGCTTGGAGTAAGATTCATTATGCGCCGTCCTCCGCATTGTATTTCTGCTTGTCGGGATGTTTTTGACACATGCGTTTAAAGGTGCAAAAGGATTTGCAAAACTCTTTTTCCGGCTGGGCGCTATGGCGGAAGATGCCTTCGGCAAACGACCGGTGACGTATAAAGATATGGCTGGTGTTGTTTTCCAGCAGTTGATCCAGGGTTATGGGGGTTTCCGTTGCATCACAAAAATTTTTGGAAGGCAATAAATCTCTTTTATGCACATGCAGCGCGGCGCTGTCTTCCACACGGCCCAGAACGGCAATCTCCTTTGTGTCGATAATGGAACGCAACTGTTTAATGGCCGCCAGCAGATTGTTTTGCCCCGGCAACAAACGATTGAGCGCCAACCAGTAAACCGGCAGTTGAAAACCGTACCCGTCGCGAATGGCGTGCAACATGGCCATGCGCGGCGGCACATAGCCGGTTTTGTAATCGTAAAAACAGAGATCGCCCGTATCGTTGCTGTCCACCCGGTCAATTTTGCCGCGGATACGGATGGTGTGCGCACCCAGTTGTAACTCCAACGGCTCTTCCGTGGAATGGATGTCATTGTGATCGGAAAGGGGCATCCCGAAAGACCATTCCAGGTAACGGGGCGTCATTTTCCGGTTTTCCAATATCTCCACATCCTTTTCCAAAAAAACTTCCAGGATACCGGGCCGGGGCGGTTCTCCCGGCACGCCGAGATAACGCTCCTTTTCCAGTTCCCATAAAAACCCGCTGACCGGCAGGCTTTCAAAAACATCCCGCGCGATTTTCTTTAGTCGGATTTTAAGTTGGGCTATATCCCGGTTTTCTTTGGATTTCCGGGAAAATTCCCAATAAAATTGTTGCAGAATTTCGTGCAGGGCCGTCCCTTTTTCCAACGCGTTGATGCCTTCTATGAACTCCGGCCAATCTTCCAGTTTCAGGATATGTTCCAGCCAGTATTGCATGGGACAGGCGGCGTATTGCTCCAGCAGGGTGATACTCCACACGTCCGGGGGCGGGGTCTTGATGCGCGCATCATACGACAAAATTCCTTCGTAAGGGCCAAAGGGTATGTGCCGGCCCTGCCGGTTGGCGGTCACACGAATACGACGCAGCAATTCCACCAGGCTCGCGCCGGGCAACCCGGATGCCGACAGCGCCCGTCGGCTGTGTTCATAGGCTTCTTCCCAGTTCCGGGCCTGTAAACTGAGCGCCAGTTGTTCTGCAAGGTTTTTTTCCGGCAAGCTGTTATCATCAGGCGTGATCTCCGTCAGTTTTCGGTGGCGCTTCAGCTCATCGATGAAGTTGGAAGGCACCAGGGCGCTTTCGCCGCTGTAAGCGGGGTAACTAAGATAAAGCGCGCGCCGCGGAGATTGTATAAGCTGATAAAAAAGAAAGCGATCCTGGTCCAGCAGTTCTTCGCTGGCGGTCAGGCCCAGTTGTTCGCGCACCGGATCGTTAAAAAAGATATCGCTGACATGAGCGCGGGGAAAGGTGCCTTCCACCAGTCCGCCCAAAAACAGAACGGGACATTCCACCGCCAAAATTTCCAGACGCGGCATGATCTGCACGCCGGCGTCGGGCCATTCCGTAAGATTGTAGGTAGCCTGACTCAGACTCTGTTTAAGGCGGGCGGTCAAATCCTTGTAAGTGATTTCTCCGCTTTTTAGAATGTTTTTTAGCGACCAGAAGAAAGGTTCCAGCAGCTTCATAAAACGGTTGTAGGCGCGGAACTCCCGCTCCTGCGCCTCGCGGCCGGTTAACGATCGGTTGACACGCTTGTACCAGCCCAACACACCACTGTCCGCAAGCAGGCGGCGCAGATCCCGCTGCCATTGATCCGCCGTGCGGGCCTGCAAACCGAATGCATAAAAGGGCTTCAAAAAATCCCTGATGTTCTGAATGATTTCACCGAGGTCATCTTCCGTTGCCGGCAGGCGTTTTTCCCAGCCTTTTTCCAGGTGCGTGATGCGTCGTTCGGTAAGCTGTTTGAAAAATGCGCGAACATTGCCCTTTAAACCGGACTCCATAAAGGGCGATTGCATCAGGCTGAGGGTTTCATCCGCCGGAAAGCCCTGTGCGATGATATCCAGCATGTTCATTATGGTGGCCGCCAGCGGCGATTTATCCAAAGCGTAACCCGTGGAAAGGTTGAAGGGGATGCCGCGTTGACCAAACACCCGGCGGATAAGCGGCGCGTAGGTTTCCATATCCGGAAAGGTGATCCCCATCCGGTGCCAGGGAAGCTGCTCCTGTTCATGCTTTTGGCGGATGATGTCCGCCAGGGCGTTCACTTCCGCTTCCGCGTCCCCGGCGCGGATAAGCCAGGCGGGGGGTTCCTCCCGCGGCGCCTCCCCGAAAGAGTGTCCGCTGAACAGGTACAGGCTTTGGGAATCGACGGGTGTTTTATCGGGTGTTTCCACAGCGCCCATGTGCAACAGACGGGCGCGCAACGGCGCGATGTGCGCAAACAGGGCCTCATTTCCCGGAACGAAATTCAAATGAATGTCGATTTGAATATGGGGCGCCAGTTGGGCCACGCAGTTAAACATGGCCGGCGTGAAAATTCCATAGCCGCTGATGAAAATATTTTGTAATTCGGGATAGACCCGGCGCAGGCTTTCGGCAGTCATGGCCCGTACCGCCCAATTGATCGCCTGACCGCGGTCGATATAGAGCGTCTGCAGCTTTGCATCCAGGGCGAGCAAAATTCTCGTCAGATCGGTTTTACGTTCCGGGGCAAGATGGCTGTCGTCCGTCTGTTGTTTTTCGAATGTGGCGCCGGAATAACCAAAACGTCGCAGTTCTTCCACAACGCGGGCAATGCGCGCCACCAGCCGCTTGTTTTCCACGGCGTTTTTTGGGAAAAACTGAAATTGCGCGCTCTCTTCCTTAAGGATTTCCTCTATGAGAAAATAGAGCGTGTCCTGCGGCAACAGACGGGGGACATGGGGTTGACGGCGGTAAAAATCGAGCGCGAATTCCTCAAAGGTGAACACCGGCGGCTCCAGCAAGGCACGGGGCGCGGCCCAATCGGTAAGCTGCCGTTTAAAATAGCGTACCGCCCGGTTGACGGGTAGCAATGCGATCCAGTTTTTATTTTCCGTGGTCAGTTGTGCGCGGATGGCTTCCGCAAAAGGATAATATCCGTTATAGGCCCCGGTATGCAGTATGATGCCGCTCATGAATTCCATTTACTTATAAGGTTCAAAATAAGCTAATCACAAACGGTATATAACGCAACCATTATCCGCCCGACCCGGTCAGGGTCGCGTTTTCATAATCGCTCGGCGCAGACCGGCCAGCGGGGCTTCGTCGTTCAGGATAACACGCCCGTTACGCACCAGCACGCCAAGACGGGCCAACCATTGTTCAGTAACGGGAAAGGAATCGGAGCCGGCATATTGAGCATATAAATCCGACAGAGACACGGGCGCCCGTAGCGTTACATCTTCCGGGCCATAAACGCGTTGTTGCCGGCGGGTCAACGGACGCAGAGCCGCCAGAAAATCATCCAAACCCCGCGAAGCCGGGTCGGCGCGGCGCCAGGCCACATCCGCGCGCAACATCAGGGCGGCGCCCGACCAGTAAACGGCCCGGAAAGCACGCAGGCGGTTCATATTATCCGCGAGATAAGCCAGGGGACGCTGACGGGCATTACGTATCCCCTTTTGAAAACCATCGTAAATTTTTTGCCATGCCGTTTGTTCATCCAGGCGGCCGTCACGGGCCATCAAAATATATTGGTAATATGTGGCCATGCCTTCGGAAAGCCAGGCGGCCCGGCGATGAATGTAGGGCATCAGCAGATGGGTCATTTCGTGAACCGCCGTCCAGTCGGCCATAAAGGCCTGCATCGGGTAAGCGGGATCGATATAAAAAAGAACAAGCGGGCCGCCACCGCGCAGGACAAAGGCAAAGGGCACGGGCTCCCGGGCCGTTCGGGGTTGCAAAACTATCTGTACATCCGGATCGGGCAACGCGCCGTAAATGGCGGCCACGCTCTTTGCGTTGTATGTCAGCCAATGCAGCAGGCTGTCCGTTTTTTGCGGTGAGAGCGTTACGGGAACGCATATATGAAAACGGGTGGAAGCAACACGAAATGTGTTTTTACACACGGCGCCCAACACCATCAGCGCCGGCCAGTCGTATGGCATTCTTTTTAAGCGGTAGCGATGCCCGTCCAACGGCGTACCCGGCAGGGAAACCCCGATGTTTGCCGGCACACGGACATCCAGCAGGATATCTTCCGTGCTGTCGGTTTGTGCCGGGCGCCATAAAATTTGTTCCAAAGGCAGATAATAGACCCCGTCCCTGTAACGCGCATCGCTATCTAAAGCGGTTTGGATATCATAGGTATAAACCAGGGTGTCACCTGCTTCCGCCGGACGGAGGTTCATCGATGCGCCGGATAAGACCGGTTGCCAGGAGCGACCGTTACGGGGACGGATAACCGGGTCGGAGAGCGCCGCGCGGCCCTTTTCATCTCCGAGAAAAAAATGGAGATAAAACCGCTCCGGCAGAACCAGCTGCACGGTGAGCCGTGTCGCGGCGGGCCGGTACGTTATACGATAGAGATAGGTATCAGGTACATCCGCGGCGAGGCGCCCGGCCCATAACAATAGCGCGGAAAGAATCAGCCGCCGACACCCGAAATGAAATGCATGCAAGGAGAAAAGTTCCTTTGAATTTATCCTATATCCTGTACAGGCGGGATACGCATGGTTCCGTTTACGAGGCGACCTTCGGAATAAATGGTGAGAGGAATGTCGAATTCGGCCACACAGTAACGTTTACGGATATAAGCCAGGCCCACGCTGCGTTGATTAACCGGATCGAAGGCATAGCTGGTTAACACGCCGATTTCTTCATCATCATAAAACACCTTGAGCGGCGGTTCGGAGAAAATTTCTTCCTCAAGGTCGATAATCATCAGATATTTTTGCACCTTATCGTATGTGTCGAGCCGGGCGATCACTTCCTGTCCGGTGTAGCAACCCTTGGTAAAACTGACCGCATGCAAGAGACGCGCCTCATGTGGATTGTAATCCAGGGTCAGTTCCGCTCCCCAGTCCGGCATGCCGCTTTCCACGCGCAGAATCTGAAATGCGTGGTCGCCGATCAAACGGCCATTGAATGTTGCCAGCTCGGCCGTCAGCCATTCAAAAACTTCCATGCCGGGTGTTTTGGGCAGGGCAAAATTATAGGCGGGTACCACAAAGTTGCGATTGAGCAGAGCCGGGAACTGGATGGTTTCGTAGTGAATCCAAATGGTTTCATCCTCATCCACCACCGGCGTGCCGCTTAAGGATTGGATGAAGTTACGGGCACGCGGGCCCATGACCGTCAGCCAGAGATAATCGGCGCTGGCATCTTTTATTTCCACATCCTCGAGAATAACAAAACGATTGATCCAGTCGATGATATTGGCGCTGTCTATGTAACTGGAAATGAGCATCAGTTGATCGTCATATTGCAGAACCCGGCAATAATCCACAATACGCCCTTTAGGTGTGCAAAAAACCGTATCGCACATGATGCCCATGACCAGATGGGTCATATCATTAGTGGAAATCCGGTTCAGCAAATCCAGGGCATCGGGGCCCTTCAGCAATACCTTGCCGAGGTAGCTGCGATCCAGCAGCCCCACGCGGTTGTATAAGGCATCGATTTCTTCCGTGACATGGCCGTAATCGGAGGGAATCCGCCAGCCGCGCACATCGATGAAATGCGCGTCCTGCTTTTGATGAAAACGATGTAGGGGTAGTTCTTTCATACACGCTTGTCGGTTTAAGTGATTGTGATTTATACCATCCGGTAAAGGGAACGGTTTCACGGCTGTGTGAAGTTATAGCGTCATCATCCCGCCGGATTATTCCCGATTATATCAAAAAGAAACCTTCCATTGGATGCCGGCGCTGTCGTACGCCCAATACGGCATCAGGCGCGAAGACGCCAAACGTTGCCGGTGATCCTGGCTGACAACAAACCGCCCCACGGCATAGCCGATGGCCGCGCCGAGGAGGACATCGGAAAACCAATGTTTATTATGGTACATGCGCGCTGAGGCCACCCACAGGGCGCCGCCATACCAAAAGGTCTTCCAAAGGCCGTTATCCACAGCCTGGGCCAGAACAGTGGATACAGCAAAACTCACCGTTGTATGTCCGCTGGGCAGGCTTTGATAAAGGTCGTCCGTGAATGCGGGCGGCTTAAAAAAGAGTTGGGAATCACCGGCAAACGGACGACGGCGTCCTATAAGAATTTTCAGAATTCCCGTGGTTGCTCCGGAAAACAGGAAGGCTTCCATGGCCAGCAGCCCGGTGCGCCGTATTTTACCGTTCCCACCCAAAAGCCCGTAGCCGTAAATGCCGGCGCCCAGGGCCAGAGTGTAGTAATTACCATAATAGTCATCAATAAAAAAAGCCTTATCATAAGCATGACGATCCAGGCTTTGAAACTGCTCACGCATATAGCGATCGGCCGTGAACAACAAGGCGGTGATACCGGCCGATGCCGCCGTGTATCGCCAGTCGTCCCTGTCAAAATGGAAGGGCGCCCGAAGCAGGGCCACACCCGTTTGGGCAAAATGTTCCACGTCTCTTCCCATGCGTGCAACAAGGCCGCTTTGGGCGTTCACATCCTGAAAAAACAGTACGCTTATCCACAGGAAAAAATAATACCGGCGCATGGATCAACCATCCTTATTCTGTTACGATGATGAAATGTATGAAAAAAATTCTTTTTTACCTACTCTGCATGACAGCGGGCGTTTTTCTTTACGCGGGTGAAACAGCACGCCGGCCCGCTTCGGCTTCCGAAACCATCGATTCCCTGACATTTTATCCGCATTTTATTCTCCGCCACACGATGGATGATTTTTACAAGCTGCCGAAAAATCCGGTTTTTTCGGGTGGCCGGGGCAACTGGGATCAACAGGATGTGGCCGACCCGTTTATCACGGTAAACGCCGATTCCGTCATTTTGTGGTACGACGGCAGCCGGGGCGGCGGTTACGGCATCGGGCGGGCCGTTCTGGACGCCGACGGCTGGGCCTGGCAACGCTTGCCCAAAGTGTTGGCGCCGCAAAGTGATTGGCATGCTTACCATGTGATCGCGCCGGCTTTTATACCCGGCAGGAGCCATTCCTTCATTTTTTGCGGGAATGCCTCGGACAGTGAACTGGGCTACCGCCTGGGTTTTTACAACGGCAGCGTGCAACCTCTTAAGTGGGCCCAAAACCCGCCCCAATGGGATGCCGACGGACGCGCTTACGCCACGGTGATCCTTTTATCCGACGGGCGTGGCTACCGAATGTATTACACCGGTTTCAGCGGCCCGCTGGCTTCCATAAGCATGGCGGAATCCCGGGACGGCCACGCGTGGATAGCGCATGGGACACCTTTATTCAGCCAAAACATGGGCGCCATCGCGCCCTTTGTTATGTATAACGGCCGGGAATATATTATGTATTATGCCACGCTGCGCCTGGATCACGGTTTTTACACGGAACTCCGCCGCGCGCGTTCCCGGGACGGCATCCGCTGGCAGGAAGATTCGTGGCGCCTGCAACCATCCGAAAAATGGGAAGGCAAACGGTTGATGCGCCCGCATATCAGCTATTTTGACGGGGTCTTTCACCTTTACTATTGCGCCCAGCGCGGTTCCCGCTGGCGGATTGGCGAAGCCCAGGCCGCTGCTGTGTTCGAGCGTCAGGGTCGGCTGATTTTCCCCTTACGCGCGGAGCAACAGGTCTGGCGGATAAGTTATGAGGCGTCGCCGGGCAGCCGCGTAACGTTTCAACTGAAAAAAGCAGCAAGCGATGTCTCCCGGGAACCGGAAACGGAGGTATCCGGAGCACGGCGCAACGGCGCCTTCCACACAAAACTAACCTTTGAGGCCCGGGCAGGCGAACAACTGCATATAGTCTTGGAAAGCACGAACGGAACCGTTTCCCCGGTGATTTACAAAATAGAACGTTTACGTTGAATCAACTCTTTTTAAAAATCTTCGGTATATCCAAAGGGGTTTCGGCCAGTTCCCTGGCGCCATGTTCCAGTAATTCTTCCCGGGGGCGAAAGCCCCAGGTTACGCCCACGGCAAACATGCCTGCGCGGTCGGCGGTGGTCATATCGATGGAGGTATCCCCGCAAAACATGATATCCGCCGGCTTAAGCCCCCATTGCTCGGCAATATGCCAGGCCGCGGCGGGGTCCGGTTTGCGCGGAAAGGGTTCCTTGTGCCCCATAACGATGCTGAAAGGAAAATCCGGTAGCAACTTTTCCACACACATCACGGTGAAAGCATGCGGCTTGTTGGATAAAATTCCAACGGGACGTTTCATGGATTTTAATTTTTGCAGCATTTCCGGCACGCCCGGATAAGGCCGGGTATGGACATCCCAATGGGTCCCGTAATAGGCGCTGAATTCTTCCAGGAGTTTATCGACGCGCTTTTTGTCCCGCGCTTCCGCCGGCAGGGCATATTCAATGAGATGCCGCGCGCCCTGCCCCACCAGATAGTTGTAATCTTCGAGAGGGTGTTCCGGGAAACCGTGGGCCCGTAACACATAATTGGTGGATGCCGCCAGGTCTTTCAGCGTATCCAACAGGGTTCCGTCCAGATCAAAGATCAATCCTTGTTTCATTGTTGCCTCCGGGCTATCATTCGGATGACCATTGCCGCGCCTTCATGGTGCGGACCTTCGTTAAGTGTTATTTCCTTTTCTTCCAGATAGTCGATGTTTAAGGATGCGAAGGCTTTACGCATGTATTCCGTGGTATAAAGCAGAACTTCGGATTTGGGGCCGCCGCTGTTCCGCCCCAGTTGATGAACACTGAACACTTCGGCCAGCAACACCCCGCCGGGCTTTAAAGCCTTTTGCAGACGCGGAAACAACACTTCGCGTATTTCCGGCGGAAAATGACTGTAAATCAAAAACACAGCGTCATACGTTTCCGGCGGGATCGGCACATCCGCGGCATCAGCCAGACGATAGCTGACGTTTACTCCTTTTTCACGCGCCAATTGTAAGGCTTTACGCTGTCCGCTTTCGGAATAATCGAACGCTTCCGCCCGCCAACCGAGCGTGGCGGCATATACGCTATTGCGTCCTTCGCCATCCGCGGGAAACAACGCCCGGCCGGGCGCAAGGGTGTCGATCTTCTCTTTAAACCATTGGTTCGGTTCCATGCCGTACACATAAGCCGCACCGCCATAGCGTTCATCCCAAAATTTTTTCATAAGCGAAACCACTTTTCAACCAGGGCATCTTCCATGGAGTCAAAGCCTTTATAGTAAAACTCATTGGTGTGCGGATTATAGGCATAGTCTTCCGCCCACTGTTTGTGATGCCGTCGGATTTCCCGCAGGGCGTTTATCACGATATCGATTTCCTCTTCCGTTGTGGTGGGATGAATGGACATCCTTACCCAACCCGGTTTTTCCGACAGGTCGCCCTCGCTGATTTTACGGGTGATGCGTTCGGAGCGGTTTTTATCCACATGCAGTAAAAAGTGGCCATAGGTTCCGGCGCAACTGCATCCGCCGCGCATCTGAATGCCGTAGCGGTCGTTCAACAGGCGCACGGCCAGGTTATAATGCACATCTTCAAGATAAAAGGAAAAAACACCGAGTCGCTCACGGATATGCCCGGCCAGAACATGCAGGCCGTCGATGTTGTCCAGTCCCTGCCAGATACGCGGCAGAAGTTCGTGTTCCCGTTGCAGGATATTTTTAGTTTGCATTTTATCCTTTAGCATCATGCTGAGAGCGGCGCGGATGGTTTGTAGGAAGGCCGGCGTGCCGCCGTCTTCACGGGCCTGGATATCGTCCACGTATTTATGGCCGCCCCAGGGATTGGTCCAGTCCACCGTGCCGCCGCCGGGATTATCCGGCACTTTGTTTTTATAGAGGGCTTTATCAAAGATCAATATCCCCGTGGAGCCGGGCCCGCCCAGAAATTTATGGGGTGAAAAATAGATGGCATCCAGTTTATGCAAAGGGTTGGCCGGATGCATGTCAATATCGATGTACGGCGCCGACGCGGCGAAATCCACAAAACAGAGCCCGCCGTGGCGGTGGATGATTTCGGCGATCTGATAATAAGATGTTACAATGCCGGTTACATTGGAGCAGGAGGTCACCGCCGCGATTTTCATGGTACGCTGCCGGTATTGTTTAAGCATGTTTTCAAAAGCGTCCGTATCCACCAATCCCTTTTCATCAAAGGGGATGATGACCACTTCGGCCAGTGTTTCCAGCCAGGAGGTCTGATTGGAATGATGTTCCATGTGGGTTACAAAGATAACCGGACGTTCATTGGGGCTCACTTTGATGCAATCGCGGTGTTTTTCGTGGACCTTAAAACCGAGGATACGTTGAAATTTGTTCACAACGCCGGTCATGCCGCTTCCGCTGGAAATGATGACGTCATCCTCACGGGCATGCACATGCTCTTTGATATAGTGCAGCGCATGGTGGTAGGCGCGGGTCATCACGGCGCCGGTGATACTGGTTTCCGTATGGGTATTACCCACCAATGGCGCGATGTCGTTGACCAGCCTTTCCTCTATGGGCCTGTAAAGACGGCCGCTGGCGGTCCAGTCCGTGTATATGATGGTTTGTTCACCAAAAGGCGACTGAAATGTTTGATCGATACCGATGATATTTTGACGGTACGGCTCAAAATATTCTTTAAGCATATATGTCCCTCAAATTAAACCCCTTTCGCGTGGCGCACAGGCAATATACTGAACGGATGTATTATCTAAAAGAGCCGGGCCCTGCTCTTTTTTTGGAATGGATGGTGTCACGTGCCTAATTTAACGCATCACCAAAAAACAGGAGAAAATATGCGCCCTGTCCTCTCATTGCTGTTAATGATTACTTCATTGATTTTTGCCCAACAAAACGATCCGGCCCGGTATATCGATGTGGCTACCTTTAATATCGAGTGGTTTCCCTGCAAAGACGACGGCGCCATGATGCAGCGCTACGGCATCCATTTAAGTCACCCGCCCAGGGGAGAGGCCACGGACGTGCGCGCCTTATTCCGCATGCTTTCCCGCCTGAACCTGGAACTGCTGGCCGTGGAAGAGATTGTGGATACACGGATGTTCGCCGACAGCGCGCGCCATTACATGGGCGATCGCTACAAGTTTATTTACGCTCCGGGACGCGGTTCCCAAAAGGTGGGTTTTTTGTATGATTCCACCCGTCTCAGGCTGATCGGTGCGCCGGAAGTGTATAACGACTTATTGCTCAAGCCCGACTCCTGGCTGCGCCCGGCTTTCCGCGCTTATTTTAAAACCCTGCCGGAAGGATTCGACTTCCATGCCATCGTTACGCACCTTAAGGCCGCGCCGCGGGGCTGGAAACAGCGGCAAAAACAATGGAACGCCCTGCATGAAATATTGCGAAAACTTCCGGAAAAAACCGGCGACGCGGATATCATCCTGTTAGGCGATATGAACAATGTAAGCAAAAGACGCGAGCAGGAATTCAAGCCCATTATGGACGAACTGGGCTTTTACCGGGTAACACGCGAACTGAACGGCATGCCCAGTAATTATTGGATGGCCGACTGGCACGCGCAGCGTCTCGAAGCATCGTTGATCGATCAGATTTTTGTTTCCGCCGACGCCAAAGTGGAATATATCGAAGGCAGCGTGCATGTGGCCGGCATGTGCGCCTCGGCGTTCGATGGCTATGTCAACGGCGATTTTCCGCTCTATTACCGAAAGATTTCCGATCATTGCCCGGTGATTGCCCGCTTCCGCGTGGACAGGGATGATGATTAACGAACGGTGTCTTTAACGCTGTCTGGAAAAAATCAGATAAACCCCGATCACCGCGCCAACCACCAGCAGGGCCGCCGGTTTAACAACCCCCCAGGGGGTCATGTCCACCGCGTGGGCATCGGGAAGCGGCCGCGGCTGCCCGGGGGACAGTTTTCCCACAAGCAACATGATGGCAACATTCAATACAAATAAAATGGCCATCACATGCAGGTAATGAGGGTAAGCGGCTTCGCCAAAAACAAAAGGTTTTAGGATAAACTGGCTGATGCTGTAGAGAATAACCCCGGACAATATGGCGATTTTCGCGGCAAGCGCCGGCACCCGTAGTGTAAAATAACCCACCAGTATTATGGTCAGAATCGGTATGCTGTAACAACCGTTCACTTCCTGTAAATAAACGAACAGACCCGCCGGCGCATAGGCAATAAACGGAGCGATGGTCATGGAAAACAACGCCAGCACGATACCGAAGCGCTTGCCGGTTTGCACCACTTTTAGATCGTCGGCAGCGGGATTCAGATGGGATTTATAGATATCCAGCCCGAACAAGGTAACCGAACTGTTCAGCGCCGAGTTGAAGGAACTGAGCACGGCGCCAAACAAAACGGCCGCAAAAAATCCCAGCAAATAATTGGGCAACACCTTGTTAACCAACAGCGGATAGGCCTGATCGGCATTACTCAGTGAGCCGTTGAAAATATGAAAGGCGATGATGCCCGGCAGCACCACAATTACCGGGCCCAAAATTTTTGCAAACGCCGCCAGGATTAACCCCTTTTGACCTTCCCGTAAATTACGGGCGCCCAGGCACGCTGGATAATGGTCTGGTTGGTTCCCCAGTAAAAAAGCTGCACCAGCATCATCCCGGTAAACAGGGTACTGAAGGGTACGGACACCCCGGGGCCGCCGATGGCGTTGAATTTTTCGGGATGCGCCCTCTATATCAAATGAAAACCGTCAGGAATGCTGCCGTCGCCGATATACGCCAGTCCGAACAGTGGCACCAACAGGCCGCCAGTAAACAGGCCCACGGCGTTCAACGTATCGGAAACGGCCACGGCTTTAAGTCCGCCAAAGATGGCATAAATACCGCCCACCAGACCTATGCCCCAAACGGT
>RFFS01000082.1 GCA_003696775.1 Calditrichota bacterium | reverse complement strand
AGTGGGACGGGCCGTGCAATTCAAATGGCCCAATGATGTGATGGTGGCCGGCCGGAAACTGAGCGGCATCTTGTTGGAATCCACCATAAGCGGCGGACGCATGGACGCGCTGGTGGCGGGGGTCGGACTTAATCTCAACACCTTTTTTGATGAATCGATTTCAAATGAGATAAATGCCGTTAGCTGCCGCATGCTTACGGGTCAATGGATAGATGTCCATCGCTTTAGCACGCACTTTTTGGAAATTTTTGAAAACGTCTATTTTGAATGGATAAAAAATAAATTAAATCCCGTAATATCCGAATGGGAAAAGTACAGCCTGCATAAAAATCGGTCGGTAAGCGTGCGCCTGCCGGAGGAAACTGTTATAGGAACGTTCGCCGGTTTAACTTCCGGCGGTTTTTTGCGTTTACGGCAGAAAAGCGGCGCCATACGGATCATCACAGCGGGGAAAGTAGTGGAGTATTAATGTTACTGGTAACCGATATTGGCAATACGCATACCGTTTTTGGTCTGATGCGCGAAGGCCGGGTGCTTAAACACTGGCGCATTACCTCGTCACTGGCGCGTACTGAGGATGAAATTGGCGTTCTGCTGCGCATATATTGTCAGCAAAGCGGTTTCGATTTTAAAGATATCTCCGGCGTGTGTATCTCCAGCGTGGTGCCCGATTTAACCGCTTCCCATGTGCGCATGACCGAGAAATATCTCAATAGCAAACCGTTGGTGATTCATGCGGGTCTGGAATTGGGAATGCGTGTTTTGTATAAAGACCCCGGTACGGTGGGCGCCGACCGTTTATGCAATGCCGTGGCCGGTGTTAAAAAATACGGCGCCCCGCTTATCGTGCTGGATTTTGGTACGGCCACTACCTTTGATTGCGTGAATAAGGAGGGTGACTATCTGGGCGGTGTGATCGCGCCGGGTATCGAAACATCCATAAGGGCTCTGCATCACAAGGCGGCTAAATTGCCACAGGTGGAGTTGAGCATTCCCCGTCATCCGGTGGGACAAACCACTACGGAAAGCATACAGGTGGGCATTATCCGCGGTGCCATTCATATGGTCAATGGGCTGGTGGCGGATATCAGCCGGGAACTGGGGGCGGAAACTCAGGTTATTGCCACCGGCGGTCTGGCTCCGGTTCTTGCCCGTGAAACGGAGGTGATCGCCCATGTGGAACCCTTTTTAAGCCTGGAAGGCATGGAAATGATTTATGCCATGAACCGGTGAATCAACCGATATCAATAAACGCTGAAAGCTGCTATGTTGTATAAAAAGAAAATTCTTTTACTTCATAAGGATAAAATACGCCGGGAGCGTATAGCCGCTTATTTTCGTGAATTGGATTTTGCCGTCCTGGTTGCCCAAAACATGGAAATGGCCCAGAGCCTGATCGAAAGTACCACTCCCGATGTCATCCTTTGGGGGGAGGCGCTCAGTAAAAACGCCAAGCAGATTATCCGTCAACTGCGGAAAAACACCCTAACCCGCGCCATCCCGCTCATCGCCATGTTAAACGATGTGGAATTGTTTGACCGCGTGATGCTGGAGAAAAACGGCATCACCGATGTCATCGGCGATGATCCCTCCCTGGCGGAGTTGCGTATCCGTGTCAATCTGCATATCGAAAACCACCTCCGATCTCTTGAATTCCAACAGGAAATCAATCGTCTGCGCAATATTTCGGAACTGCAATACAACCTGGCCATCATCAACGATATTCAACGTTTAAGTGAGCTGCTGGACGATCACCTGTGGAATGATTACCCTTTTGATTTTGTTCTGCATCTGGTTTACAACACCAAAACCGGACAATATGATTACGAAAGTATATTAAACAAAGAGCCCAATGACGCTATCAACCGCATGGCCATTCTTTCGCAACCCTTCTGGAAGGACCACTATTTCAGCGGCCCGCCTGTAACTCCGGATAAAATAACCGATCGCCGTGTTTTGTCGGTGTTACGCGGTTTAAAGATTAAAAGCGAATTGTATTATCAGTTCCCCATCTATGCCCACAAGAAAACAGTGGGTGTGATCATTGCCGGCCTGGCGATTCGTAATCATCTTAAGGAAAATGTTTTTAATGACCTGGCCGTACTGGTAAGCAATATGGGGCATCGTATCTTCGATCTGCGGAAGATGTATGCCGGTGAACGCGCCCCATCGCCCGTAAAAAGTACGGCGGAAATGCATCAGCTTTTTCATCGCTTCAGCGAAGAACAGGTGTTCGAATATCTTACCAGGCAAATCCTGCAAAAATTACATACCGATGTCTGTATCTATTTCAATTATAATAAGGGATTTCATTTTCTCTATCCGCAGTATTGTTTTCAGGCGGACAGCGAAATCAACCTGTTTGAGGATGAAAAACCACCGGTATTGATGACCAGGGATTATCCTAATTTTGAAAAATTCACCAAATCGCGGGCCGATAGCGTGGTGCATAATCTGACAAAGAACCCGGCGCCCGACCTGGCGGCCATGGCCGGACTGGCGGGCGGTACCTATAATTCCGTTGTGCTGTTTGCCGTGGAGATCGCCGGTGAGGTAAAAGGTTACATCCTGTCGGCCAATGAAAACAGCATGAAACGCTTTTCCAGCGGCATGATCAAAGAGGCGGAAAAACTGATCCGTGACGCGGCCGGTGTATTAATGGAAAGCCGACTGATAAAACAGGCGCAGCAAACCATCAAGCAACTGGACCGTGTGTTTGAGCTGGGCAAGGAACTGACGCTGGAAAAACATATCGACGAGTTGTTGCCCAAAATCGCCGGAGCTATCCGGCGCACCCTCGGCTGGAATATCGTTATTCTGGATAAGAAAAACGCGCGCACGGGTAAATTTGAGAATGTTTGTTTTTTCGGCATTCAACCCAAAGTGTATCAAAGCATCGCCAGGAAATATCCCGATACCATGTACGGCTATCTCAAGGATCGCTGCTTCCGACAAAGCAATTCCTATTTTCTGGATCACAAATTTGTCCAGTTCCAGATTCGCGAAAGCGACCGTCATCAGTTTGAGATGAAGATCGGCAAGGAATGGCAGGACAGGGACTGGCTGTTTATCCCCATCCAAAGTCACGGCCGGGAGTTGGGCGTTATATCCGTCAACGATCCCGTGGACCGGATACGCCCTAATGAGGAAAAAGTGCGCAGTTTGGAATATTTTGCCAATCAGGCCGCCGTGGCTCTGGAAAATGCCGCTTTGTATGAGGAGTTGAAAGTTTCCGAAACAAAGTACCGCGCTTTGGCCGAAACCATGCCCATGGGGCTGTTGACCCTTTCCCTCGAGGGACAGATTGTCTATAACAATCGCAGCTTCGCCACCCTGATGGGCTACACCAACGCGGAAAATCTTAACGGCCGCAATTTATACGATTTGATGAAAGAATCTTCAAAAGAGATCATGGAACGTTATATGTACGTGACCACCCATCCGGATAAAATAACCGAACAGGATCGCTTCGAAGACGGTTTGGAAATCGAGCTGCGGGGCAATGATAACCAGTACATGCCTTTCAAAATTTACCTTTCGCCCAGCAGCGGCAAAAGCGGTGACACTACGTTTATAGGCGTGTTGGCCGATTTGCGGCCGCAAAAGCGCATCGAGCGGTTAAAGGCCGATTTTAATTCCATGGTGGTGCACGATTTGCGTTCCCCGCTTAACATCGTGCAGGGCTATATCGACATTGTCCGCAATAAGGTGGTGGGTGAAATTTCCGATGAACAGGAAGAACTGCTCGGTATTGCCAAGGAAAACAGCATGAAAGTGCTGAAACTAGTGGATAATTTCCTGATCGCTTCCAAACTGGAAGTGGGGCAGTTCTCCGTGGAAAAAGAACTGAATGCCTTAAACACCCTTATCGAAACGGTTTATGAAGACCAAAAGGTGTTGACCGATAAAAAGAACATCACGTTTGTTAAAAAGCTGGATGAAGCGGTCCCTGTTTTTGCTTTCGATAAAACCCGCGTGGAACAGGTATTGACCAATTACATCAGCAATGCCATAAAATTTACGCCGGAGCAGGGCGACATAGAAGTGGGCAGCCGATTTGTCAAGGGCGACAGGCCGGGCAAGGGGGAGGTGCATGTATGGGTCAAAGACAGCGGTGTGGGCATCGAAAAAAGCGAACTGAAAAAAGTGTTCAATAAGTATGAACAAACCGAAGCGGGTAAAGACGCCTCGTTAAAAGGTACCGGTCTGGGGCTGGCCATTTGTAAGGAGATCATCACTTTACATAATGGCCGGGTATGGGTGGAAAGCGAGCCCGGCAAGGGCGCCACGTTTTATTTTAGCCTGCCGGTGAAGCCGGTGTAAGCCCGGTCATCCCCCAATTCGGGTAGCTATGAGGACAAGCATATAAAGAATCCTGTTATGTTTAGCTAAAGTTGTTAGTGCATACTGTTACATCTTATTTATTTTTTACGATTCATCATCATTGTTTTAAACATTAAATAGCTCTGTCTGACAGGGCGAACGCACACTATTTCATTCCTAATCTTTTTTAATGATGTGCAATGGGAGCAGAATCCGTAACAAATGCTTAAAGCAAAATCCCAATTAAGTTCTTGTGGCGGATTTTAATATGGTTTATTGGCCCATACCATTCTTAGCGCTTCCAGAATGTAAGAGCAAAGGCAAGCAGGATGTTGATATTTGGAAGCTGTCCCGTTATGGTGACAAAATGGGCGAAGGCGGGGAGCCGGAATGGAGCCTGGCGGCATGACGGGCCACCGCTTATTAAAACGGGTTAGGAAGGCGTTTACACAAGATATTTTACTTGACTAAAAGCCTATTTTAGATTATTTAGGTGATTTATTAGACAATCACACCGAATTAGTTACAACAGATTTCTGAATTGGTTTGACGATTTTATGGTTTTGAATTACGATCAAAAAAATTATCCTATATTTACAGATTGTGTACAATATGATTTTACCAAAACCCTAACTCAATTGGTTCAAGCAAAAACGGATAAGGAAAAGGTACTGGCTATCAACAGTACGTTGATGATCATACATCCGTCGTTTGATTTATCTATCCTATACGTTGTAGGCGGCAGAAATTCATTGACTAATGTTTTCATGGCGTAGTGGCCTAAAAAAATTTGGGGACAGGGCACATTGATCACAAGCGTTTAACCTACATGCTGCCCGAACAAATTTGAAAAAAATGCGAATACCCAAAGGCAGACCCGTGTTCGGTGTGCATCGCGGGGTTGACGCAGTCTTTGAACAACATATTTAATAATGATATCTTGCCTGTAAAAAATCGATGCGTTTTTCTTTTACAAGATAAACAATACGATGTTCTTGTGTAAGTCGCCTTGACCATGCTCCCGGAGCTAAGTATCTCAAAGGTTCAGGTTTGCCAATTCCCTGATAGGGATTCCGCATAATCTCTTCAATTATTTTAAATGCGCGAAGAGCTATTTTACGATTCGTTTTAACCCAATATGCCAGGTCTTCCCGAAATTCCGGTTGGAATACAGCATCTCTGATTTTCAGTTCATTCTTCTCTTGCTTACTCAAAGCCAAGCTCTTTCTTAAACTCTTCCAACGTTGTCACCTGTTCTGTATCAGTAAGAGCGCGATTTAAAGAAGTTAATAAACGTCGGGCATTCTTAGGAGAGCGTAATAAGTGAGCTGTCTCCATCAAACCTGATAACTCCGATGAAGATATTAAAGCAACATCCTCTGCATTCCGCCGTTTTATCACAACGATCTCTTTATCTTCCGATGCCCGTGTCAAAAGATTGGCCAGGTTTGCGCGTGCCTGGGAATATGTTGTATGAATAGCCATTTTAACATCCCTTTTATTGTACAGGAATAATGTACATATTTAATAGCTGTACTTCAAGTTAATATTGACCGGATTATAACCATTAGGTTAAGTAAAAGTTGTGAATACATCTCAAATATCATAAAACCATACCGGTTGATCTTTTAGCGCAAAATATGCACTCCTGATGTTGTATGTGCGCATATTGTATTGTTATGCATTGATGGTTTAAAAGGTGTCATGACTCTAAACTCCTATAATACAATCACTTATATGGTTGATTGTGTGTTGGCACACATATTGATGTGTGTTGCAACACATAATTATTTATGGAGGTAGTTATGACCATTCCCAGACTTTATGTATATCTGATCATCATGTCCACGCTGGTTTTGGGGCAAACAAATGATCTGCAAACGGCGGATTCATTAGCCCGGTCACAACAGTTTGAGCAGGCTTTGAATATGTATGAGACCATCCTGAGAGGTCAGGCGCCTGCTTTGGATGCCTTTAAGGGCAGGGCCTATGTGTTAGCTTGGATGGGGCGGTATGAAGAAGCCATCGATGCTTTCCGCGATATTTTAAAAAAGAATCCGGACCACAGGGAAATTCTGAACGGTCTGGCTTATAGTTATGCCTGGAGCGGAAAATACCGTAAAGCCGAACGTGTATTCAATCGTGTCATTCAATTAGACCCAGACTACAAAGATGCTTTAAAAGGCCTGGCTTTTGTGGCACTATGGCAATCGGACCCGGAGACGGCACGGGAAAGGTTTGATTCGATCCGTGAAAAATATAATCGGGACGCGGAAGTCTATTTGGGATTGGGGCAGGCTTATATTCTTGAAAATAACCTGTCTTCGGCACGCAGCGCGTTTAAGCAGGCTTATTTGCTGAATAGCAATTATAGTGATATTCCCACCATACTCAATGGTATTCAAAAAGAACAGGCACCCCTGGAAGCCGTGCTGTGGATTGGTTCCAGCACAACAGAAAGTGTAAATACGCAGGGGATACGTCAACTGGATATAAATTGGCGGTTAACACATATGTGGCGTTTACAGGCCCGTTACGATAATTCTTTGAGTCTGGAAAACCGTTTTCTTTTTAACAGTAAGGCGCCGGCGGCTTTATACCAGCTTTCCGCTTTTATCCAACCGGTTGGTTCATATCTGGCGCAATTTTCCGCGGGTATCAGAAATATTCCCGGTCAGGGTCGGCAGTGGGTATATCAATCGGAACATCACTGGTTTATTCAATCGGCACCGGACATTCATGCTGGCGGATTGTGGAACCGGTCTGTACATGGAAATAATACCTGGATGGTCTTTGTCGGCGCCACCTGGAGTATGAGCCGTCAACTACGTGTTGAACCCTTTTTCTTTTATAGCCGTGAGACCGAAACCAAAAAGATTGATAAACGCTATTTATTAAGCGCTTCTTATGATATCTCAGACCTAAATTCTGTCAATATGGGTCTGGTATTGGGTTCCTTTAACAGGGTCGGCGGCCATCTGATGTGGACTTTACCCTTGGGTAGCCAACATTGGATTACTCTTTTGATACGTCATGAAAAAGCGGACCGGGAAACCCTCAATCATATCGCCCTTGGTTTTCGTTTAAGGCTCGAATAATAATCTTACGTTGGGAGCAGAAAATGCAATCGAATATTTTATCCATAACAGATAATGTGGACTTTTTAAACGTCCGGAAAAAAATTAAAACCTATAAACCCAACCCTTCTTTATATCTGTTCATTTTCGGTAGTTGGATTGCAGCATTATATTGGTATCACCCCCGCATGCTGCAATTGCTGGAAATGGAGACGTCATATGTGGATTTCATATCCCTCTGGTTCTTTATCATTTTTGTTGAATTGGCCTGGTTATACGGTCTGTTCAATGTTGGGGTTGTCTTGTTCGCCTGGATTTACAAGCGTTTTGTTAAAAAGACCGAAATTCCTGTTTTGTCTAAAGATAAACCGCAACCACCGGTGGCCATTTTATATACTACCTATAATGATTTTGTTGAAAAAAGCGCTTTGTCCTGTGTCCAACAAAATTATGATCATTACCGGGTTTATATATTGGATGATAGTACGGATGAGGCTTATAAGAAACAGATTGATGCCTTTGCCTCGCGTTATCCGGAGCAGGTTCGGGTTATCCGTCGTAAAGATCGTAAGGGGTTTAAAGCGGGCAACATGAATCATGCTTTAAACCGGTTTATAGCTGAACCCTATTTTGCCATTGCCGATGCCGATGAAATTTTACCCCGGGATTTTTTATTAAAAATGGTCCCTTATCTTGTCAACGACCCAAACTGCGGATTTGTGCAAGCCAATCATCGTGCTAATCCGGATCAAAAAACCGATTTGGCGCGTGCTTTGGGGGACGGTATTGATATTCACTGGCGTTGGTATCAACCGTTGAGAAATAAATTCGGCTTTGTCATGTTTTTAGGGCACGGGGCTTTGTTACGTCGTTCCTGTTGGAAAGAAATAGGCGGTTTCCCTGATATTGTAAGTGAAGACCTGGGTTTTGCCATGCGTATTCGGGAACTGGGTTACTATGGCCGCTTTGCGGAAAATGTTATCTGTTACGAAGATTTTCCGGAAACGATTCGCGCCTTTCGTGTCAGGCATATTAAATGGACAAGGGGAACCTGCGAGTTCTTAACCAAGGAAGCCGGCTGGCTTTTGAGATCAACGCGTATCAGTTGGTCGGAAAAGTTTGATATATTGTTTCCGACTCTGAATTTACCCTTAACTTTGTTCTATTTCCTTTTTATGATAAACGCCAACATGATAATGCCGTTTTTGTTTGGAGAATTTCGTGATGTGACCATTGTATTGGGTAACTGGGAATTCGCTATGCCAATTATAGCTTTGAATAAAGGATTTGCACCGGTTTTCAGTTGGGATTTTTTTGCCATTACCATGCTGACTTTCTTCGCGCCGGTATTAACTTTTGTGATCGAAATGGTCCGAAAGCCCATCCATTTATTTAAATTTTTAGCGCATAGTACCGTGGTGTATGCCGCCCTGAGCCCTCTTTCCGCCATTGGCGTTCTTTCTTTCCTGATTACGGGTAAAGCTACTTTTTTGGTTACGGGAGATAAAAAACAACAACGATCGGATAGTTCGAAAAATAAAAATACATTTCGGGAACGTTTAATGCTGCTGTTAAAGAAAAGCCATCCCGATCAGAAAGAAGTCCGGTATTTTGAAATGTTAAGTGGTATCGTGTTTTTGGGACTTTGTATTTATTTGTTTCAAATCTCATTTATGGGGCTGGCGCTGGCGTTTATCATATTTCCCTTAATGCATAATCGCGGCTGGGGACATGCCAGGTTGAGAAAACTGATATATATACCGTTCATCATGATATTGGCCGGTGTGGGGCTTGGCGCGGCCGGCGCCATGGGCCTGCAAACCGTCTTCTTTGGGTTTGGATTCCATTTTTAAATACGGATTCAGTAGGTTTATACTTTCCACTATTTTAACGGATGCCGTGGGGCATCCGTTTGTTTTAGTGTAAAAACGATGCGCTTTGTTGCGCATATTATGCGCGCGAAACAATGTTTGTATCTGTAAATATGTGTTTAAACACATAATGGCACGATTCTTGTCTTTATGTGTGACAACTCATTTATTCATTCAAGGGAGGTTGTTATGAAGCCTAACATTGGTTTATTCGATAAACTTGTTCGTTATTTAGCGGGCATTTTAGCCTTAACATGGGGATATTATGCCCAAAACTGGTGGGGATTGCTTGGTTTTATTCCGTTGTTCACAGCAATGGTTGGCTGGTGTCCGATATATTCGATATTTGGTTTTTCCACTCTTAAAAAGGAGGCCAAATAATGTTTAATTTAAAATATATAGCAGGTGCGATACTCTTTTTTCTATTTTTTTTAATTGCCTGTTCGGAAGAGTCGGACAATAATAATGTTGTCAGTCCCGGTACATCTGCCACCCCCACATTTAGTGAAGTTAATCAGCAGGTCTTTCAGGCCTCATGTGCTTTTAGTGGTTGCCATGCGTCCAATACCAAAAAAGCCGGTTTGGACCTTTCTTCCGCCAATGCCTATAATAATCTGGTGAATGTTACTTCCACGCAAAACAGCGCCTTAAAGCGGGTGAGTCCCAATAACAGCGCCGATAGCTGGCTGATTAAAAAGCTCAATGGCAGTGGTACATCGGTCATGCCCCCGGCCGGTTCGCTATCTTCTGATAAAATCGATATGGTTAAGGCCTGGATCGATGCGGGAGCCAAAAATGATTAAGGCTTTTCGGGAAAAGACCAAGCCCCTATTCCTTGCGGTTTGGGGGGGGATAGCAATTGCCTGTGCCACGGAAGACCATATTGTTCAACCTGCCGGGGACCTCAATGTGCCATCCGAAGTTACTTTATCGTTTTTACAGAAGAATTTTTTTAACATTCAATGCGCCACTTCCGGATGCCACGATAGCGGAACCCGAAGCGCGAACCTGGACCTGAGCGCAGGTCAGGCTTATGATAATTTAGTGGATGTACCCGCTCTATTGAGTGGTGCCGGACTTAAACGAGTTAAACCGGGTGATAGCGGGGCCAGTTTTCTGGTTCATGTTTTGGACGGAAGTGATCCAACACGCATGCCCCTCGGCGGAGACCAGCCGGATTCGGCAACGTTGGACAAGGTCAGGGCCTGGATTGATGCAGGCGCCAAAAACAACTAATATAAAGGAAACAGATTATGAAACTTTTGCAAATACTTTTAATGATAAGCACCTTTATTTGGGCGCATGGCAATATTCTCACGTTAAACTTCTCGGGGATGACCCCGCATATCGGTCAACAATTGCAGGTAAGAATTGTAGATAAAAATAATGGCGAAGAAGTGGCACGGAAAACCCTTTCCGCCATCGATCAGGCTGATTTCCAGATGTTTTTTGACGGTGTGGAAAACGGACATAATTATAATGTTGATTTTTATGCGGATTTAAACGGTAATAAAAAATACGATGATCCGCCTACCGACCATACCTGACGTTTAAGTGCCGATAATGTGAACGGCGATGTGGTTTTGGATTTTAGTCATAACACCAATTTTACCACTCTGGACTGGCAACAGGCCTTGACAGTGCGTTTTACGGGCATGACGCCTCATGTGGGTGAAATGCTTGGTGTGCGCCTCATCGATAAAAAAACACGTCATGAAATTTCGCGTGAAACCTTGCGTGCCATTGAATCAGCTGATTTTGACATAACGCTGCCCGGTATTCAAAAAGGGGATGAATACCGCATTGATTTTTTTTGCTGATCATAATAGTGATGGCTTGTATGACGCGCCGCCTGTTGATCATGCCTGGCGGGTGGAATATAAAGTGGAAACCGACGGGGATGATACCACATCATTCTCCCATAATACGGATTTTTATGATATAGAATGGCCATATCGTTTTGTTTTGGATATGGATGGCATGACACCTCACCTTGTTCAGGCGATATATATGCGGGTTGTGGATTTATTGACCCGTCAGGAAGTAGGCCGTGCATCGTTGGATGCCCTGACGGAGAGTACATACAGCCTTGCCGTAAGCGGTACAAAAGAATCTGGAAAATATCGTGCTGAATTTTTTGCTGATTTGAATGGCAACGGTCTGTATGATGATCCGCCGGTTGATCATACATGGTATGTTGATGCCGAAGCCGGCAATGGGGATGTCCATGCCGCTTTTAGTCATAATACCAACTTTGCGGCATTGGATTGGGGGTATGTGCTGGAATTGGAAATTTCCGGATTATCGCCTCATCTGAATGAGTTTTTTGAGGCCCGCCTGGTGGAACAGTCAACCGAAAGGGAAATTTCCCGTACACGTTTGGATGCTGTGTATGATTCGGAATTCAGTCTGTTTCTCGCCGGTATGCGTCTTGCAAAGGATTACTATGTTGATTTTTATGCGGATCATAATGGTAACGGAATTTATGATGCGCCGCCGACCGATCATGCCTGGCGTTTATCATACAGTTCCGGCGATGATGGGGATGATAATGTTAGTTTCAGTCATAATACCAACTTTACGGATATTGACTGGGCTTATGCCTTCACCCTTAACCTTACGGGTTTGACCCCGCATTTAGGTGAATATTTTGAAATGCGTATGGTAAACACTGCCACAACGGAAGAAGTCGGTCGGGTTTCCGTTGATGCGGTTCCCGCCGCGGATTTTTCCATAAGCATGGGCGGGATGCATGCCGGACAGGAATATAATGTGGACTTTTATGCTGATCATAATGGAAACGGGCAATATGATGCCCCTCCGACCGACCATGCCTGGCGTTTAACGTTTGCTCAACAGGCAGGTGATACTGCTTTGAATTTTAGCCATAACACCAATTTTACGGATATCCAGTTTCCAACTTCTCTGTTTAGCTCCACTTTAACGCCGGTAAAAGAATTCGCCATACTGGGGAACTACCCGAATCCGTTTAATCCATCAACTGTCATCCGATTTACAGTGCCTTTTAATCAAAAGGTGAATGTGAGTATTTATGATATCAACGGACGTAAAATCCGCACGCTGGTAAATGATGTTGTAGCATCCGGTTACCATCAGGTGAAATGGGACGGTCGGAATTCCCATGGGCAGCACATGGCCGCGGGTATGTATTTTTATACCCTTACCTCATCTTCCCGCATTTATTCGAAAAAAATGATTCTAATCAAGTAAAAAAATATTACATTTGTTTATTATAAGAGAGCCCGGATAAACGGGCTTTCTTTTTTAAAGGAGATTTCAGTTATGTCACGTTTTCTTTTTATTTTACTGACTTTCCTGATGGATATCGTTAACGCTGGTGAATGGCAGGTGGATAAAACCCGGATCAATCAGGTTGTTTTTCACAGTTCCACAACCCTGCTGGATTTTGACGGCATCACCGACGCGGTGGATGGTTATTTGTATTGGGAGGGGGAGGGTATTTTGCAAGGCAAAAACGAAATCTATTTCGAAGTGCAGCCTGCCCTGTTCAATACAGGTAACGGTAAACGCGACCGTGACATGCGTGAAGATGTGTTACACACGGATAAATATCCCTTGTCTTTTTTTAAGGGAAAAGCCACCCGGGTGGAGAAAACAGACGGCGGCTGGCAGGTCCAAACGGAAGGCATCCTGAGCCTGCATGGTGTTGAGAAAAAGATGACCATCCGGGGAAGCCTGTCCCAACATAACGATGCTATGTTATTAAACGCCTCGTTTGCCATTAAATTGAAAGACTTTAACATCAAAGCGCCGGAACTGGTGGCGTTTATTAAAGTGGCTCAAAAAATTGGTATCGACGTTAAGTTTAATCTGAAAAAAATAAAGTGAGGCGCATATGTTAATGATTCGTGTGGGAATGATTTTGTTACTGCCCCTGCTGTTAGGGGCACAACCCTCCTGGAAACGGGCCAAGGCACCGCAAAAGGCGCCTTTGAGTCTGTTTCACAGTTCGCAACTGGCCAATCTGCCTACCGCCGAAACATTGAAAAAAGGTGATTTCTTTTATGAAATCAGCCATCGTTTCAGTCCGTTATCCACGGGATACGACGGTCTGTACGGCATCGACGGTCCGGTAAATATGCGCACCGCCCTGGCTTACGGTTTGACGCAAAACTGGATGATTACCCTCGGGCGCAGTAATATTCAGGATAATCTGGATATCCGCATCAAGTATAAAATTATGGCGGAACGCTATGCCGAAGTGCCGCTTGCCATGGCGGTGGAAGCAGGGTATGCCCTGAATAGCGAAGCCCTGAGCGGCTTAAACAAACGCGACGCCCTCGATCCCAACAGTTTTCAATACTATGTGCGTTTTATTGCCAATACCATGTTCCTGGATAATAAACTGGGAATCGGCCTGACGCCGGTGTGGATTTATAACAGCTTTATTTTCGCAAATGATTACGATCAACAGCCGAAATACACCTTTGCTTTGCCTGTCTATGTGCAATATTTCTTCAATCGGATGTGGAGTGTGTTTGTGGAATCGGGATCGGTTCTGGGCGGTTGGAACGGAAATATCCACTATGATGCCTCTTCCGAGCGTGCCTCGCATCCATCCTGGGCCGGCGGGCTGGCGTTGGAAACCGGCGGCCATGTGTTCTATCTTTTTCTTACAAATAACCGACGGCTCAACCCGACCCAATATCACATCGGAGCAGAGCATGCGTTTAATGCGGATAATATTGTTTTCGCGTTTGGCATAACACGGGAATTATAACCGAAAGTAAAGAAAAATTTCCTGTCCTGTTGCCCGGGCATCGCATTTTTGACTATATTCAAAAATCGTTAATCGACAGGAGAAGAATGCATGCGTGTATTAAGGGTTGAAGGCCGTAGTGAGATTTCCGGGGAATCGGATTGGGTAATCCTTTCCTTCGAGGTGAACGCGGAAAGCAGCAATTACGCTATATGTATGCAAACTCTGGATTCGCGTACCTATCATCTGAAAAAAAACATAGAACAGGCCGGACTGGACGCCGAACAGGTGAAAACCAGCGATTATGATTTACGTATCAAATACCGTGATGTGGACGGTGAGGATATTTTTGCCGGATTTTTTGCCCGTCATAACCTGGTGATAGAGTTTCCGATGGAACGGGAGTTGCTAAGCCGGGTATTGGGATTGATTGCCGGCGGACAAAGCAGCGCGGAAATCAACATCCGGTTTTCGGTGAGAGATAAAGAAGCCCTGCGTCATCAGGCCATGGAAGAAGCGGTGCGCACCGCCCGGGATAACGCGGAAGCCCTGGCCCGTGCCGCCGATATCAAACTGGGCCCGATCTTACAGATAGATTATGGTACATTTGATGTGCATATAAAGGAACAATCTTATAATATGCTGCTTGAGCCGTCTGCAAATTACGGTGCGCACTTCGCCCCGAAAAAAGTAACCATTGGGGAAACAGTGCATCTGACTTATGAAATAATCCCTTCATAGTTATTCATTTTCTTTCGTTATTTCTTCGTTGTCTGGCAGGGATTCTTATTTAAAAAAATGGAACGCCTCATTTTTAATAATGTTATAAATGAACATTGTACTATAAACGTATGGGAAATCAATTATGAAAAAGTGGATAGTTTTAATTTTATTTACTTTATATGGTAGCGTTTTCGCCCGGGTGCAAACCGATACATTATACATATTGCAAACCACCGATGTACACGGCAATATATATCCGTATGATTATTTTAAAGACCAACCCGACGATACCCGCGGCATGGCTAAAATTTATACCCGTGTGGTGAGCTATCGCCAAAAACACAAAAATGTAATGCTGGTGGATTGCGGTGATCTGATACAGGGTACCCCGTTGACCGCCTATTTCAATAAACACGCTTCGGGTGTGCCGCATCCCATGCCGTTGGTGATGAATTACATGCGTTATGATGCTTTTGCCGTGGGCAATCATGATATTGAACAATCTCTGTTTGTCTACAACCGCGCGGAACATGAATCGCGGTTCCCGTGGCTCTCCGCCAATTCCGTTATGGAAGACGGAAACACCTATTTCAAGCCCTACACGATTGTGGAACGCAACGGTTTGCGCGTGGGCATCATCGGGTTGACCACGCCGGGTATTCCCATGTGGTTGGATAAAAGCCTCTATCCGGGTATCACCTGGACGGATATGGTGAGCACGGCCCGTCGTTATGCGCAAATTTTGCGTCCGCGTGTGGATGTCTTAATCGGTATTTTTCACGCCGGATTTGATGCCACCTATTCGCAAAAGCAATCGGACGCGGCGGGTATCCCCAATGAAAACGCATCCGGGTTGGTGGCGGAACAAGTACCGGAATTTGACGCCGTTTTTGCCGGCCATTCCCATAAAGCCGGCCCCATGCCCGTGGGCAGGGCGCAAGCCATGCGTTTTGACGGGCAGGAGGCTTTGCGGCTCAATGCCGGTTATTGGGCAAAAAATCTCGGTGTGGCTAAAATTGTTATGGAAAAAGAACCGACCGGACATAGGCGTATTATACAAAAGGAAGCCTGGTTGGAACCCATGAACGCGGTACCGGTCGATGAGGCGGTTCTCTCCCTGACCCGTTACTATCACCAAAAAACGCTCCATTTTATAAATACAGTAGTTGGTACGTTGGATGTGGCGTTGAATGCATCGCGCGCCCGATTTGAAGACACGGCCCTGATGGATTTGATTAACCGGGCTCAGATGGATTACAGCGGCGCGGAGGTCTCTTTCGCGGCCAGCTTTAACCCCCGTTTTGAATTGGCCCCGGGCCCCATACGTGTAAAAGATGTGTTTGCCATGTATCAGTATGAAAACTTTTTATATACCCTGAAAATGACGGGCCGGCAGATAAAGGATTTCCTTGAATATTCCGCGCGATACTATCATTATCGGGATGGGCAGGTGGTTTCCAATACGGAATGGCCGGGTTTTAATTACGATATGGCCGCCGGTATCCTTTATACCATTGATGTCACGAAGCCCGTGGGTAAGCGCATCCGGATCAGCGGTTTGAGTGACGGACGGCCCTTTGATCCGGATAAAACCTATTTAGTGGCCATGAACAGCTATCGTGCCAGCGGTGGCGGTGGTCATATGGTCTATGCCGGGGCCATGAACGCGCCGGTGATTCATAAATCCAATGAAGATATGCGCACCATTTTACGCAAATATATTGAAAAACAGAAAGTTATTAGCCTCTCTCCGGATCAGAACTGGAAAGTGATTTTTTAGCGGTCAATCTCTGAAAACGCTTTTCCGTCCGATTGGTAATATATAAGGGGCGATCAAAAAGATTTATTCCCCCGCGGCCAGCAATTGCTTTTCAACCGCGCTGATCAGTTTATCCAGTAAAGCTTGCTTTGTGCCCTTAAACCGGCAGCCCGCTGCGTGATAATGCCCGCCACCGTTGAACTCCTGTGCCACTTTTCGCACATCTGTCCGGCTGCGGGAACGCAGGCTTATTTTATAAAAATCGGGTTCGATTTCGCGGATATAGGCGCCCACTTTGGCGCCCCGCACGGAAACAGGATAATTAGCCAGTTCTTCCAGGTCGCTTTGATCCACCCCCTGCAAAGCGGCGAGTGGTAGTGTGGTGTACGCCAGACGTCCGTCGAGTGCCTGTTGCATTTTTACCAGTCCCAGTCCCACCACACGCAAGGCTTTATAGGGATTATTGAAAAAAAGCTGATTGGTGATGGCCTCCACTTCCACGCCGGCTTCCACCAACCGGGCGCAAATTTCCAGGTCCCGAGCGCGGGTATTGGAATAGGACAGCCGGCCGGTGTCGGAAATAATACCGGTATATAAAGCATCGGCCAGCGATTTATTCAACCGGACAGCGCCGGCTTCCAGCCATTCATACACCAGCGCCGCCGCCGAGGAAGCCTGTTCATCCACAAAATTACAGGTGAAATCGTCTTCCGCGGGATGATGATCGATTTTCAGGATCACGGGCACATCTTTGAGCAAATCGGCGCTGTCGCCCATGCGTTTACGCCCGGGGACATCCACTATAACGGCGCAATCAAAATCTGGTTTTTCTTCCTGAAGCGTCCGCGCCGCGCATTCTATGCGATCGAAATGGGCAAGATAATCAAAACGATGATCGATTTGCGCGTCATGAATGATGACCCGGTGTTTTTTACCTATCTGCTCCAGATACAAACTGACGGCCAACAGGCTGCCCAGAGCGTCGCCGTCGGCGCTGAGATGGGTGGAAACAAGGATATGACGGGCCTGTTTCACATAATCATGCATTTTTATCAAAAATTCATTCATAGCTGCTTCATTTCATTAAATAAATTTACAGACCGGACGACGGGATTTACCGTTTTGGGTTATCCGTTCATGCCTTGCGGACGAAACGGGAAGTTTAAAACAAAAAACAAATAAAAACAATGCGCAAAACGCTTTCTTTTTACCGCAATGTGCCGAATGATCCTATTGTTTTTGAATTATCCGGCAATACGGTTAACTTTCCACTTTAGCTTATTAATAAAAAGGTGATGGTCTTTTATGAGACATAACAATACCGCAACGGAAACGGCCCTGCGCACTGTTCTTGAAAAACGTATCCTTGTTCTGGACGGCGCCATGGGGACCATGATTCAACGTCATAAACTCAACGAAGCGGATTTTAGGGGGGAACGTTTTCAGAACCATGAAGGCACTTTGAAGGGTAATAACGATCTGCTGAGTATGACCCGCCCGGATATCATTCGCGACATCCACAGCGCCTACCTGGACGCCGGCGCCGATTTGATTGAGACCAACACCTTCAACGCCAACGCCATTTCCCTGCGCGATTACAACATGACAGGACTGGCTTATGAACTGAACAAGGTTTCCGCCCAACTGGCGCGGGAAACGGTGGATGCCTTTAAGCGTACCCATAATCGTTCCGATAAATTCGTGGCCGGCTCCATCGGTCCCACCAATCAGACACTTTCCCTATCGCCCGATGTGGGCAATCCGGCCTACCGGGCGGTGGATTTTATGGAGATGGTGGAGGCTTATGGCGATCAGATACGCGGTTTGATGGACGGCGGCGCCGATCTGTTGTTGCTGGAAACCATTTTTGACACCCTGAACGCCAAGGCCGCGCTGTTTGCCATGGAACAGGTGTTTCGGGAAAAGGGTTTTAGACTTCCGGTGATGATTTCCTTTACCATTGTGGATATGAGCGGCCGGACCCTGTCCGGACAAACACTGGAAGCGTTTTGGATATCGGTCAGACACGCACGCCCATTCAGTATCGGGCTTAATTGCTCGCTGGGTCCCAAACAGATGCGGCCCTTCATCGAAGAACTTGCCCGGCTGGCCGACTGTTTTGTTACCCTTTATCCCAACGCCGGTTTACCCAATGCCTTTGGTGAATACGATGAAACGCCCCGCCAAATGACCGAAGTGTTGGTGGATTATGCCCGCTCCGGATATGTGAACATGGTGGGCGGTTGCTGCGGCACCACTCCGGAACATATCCGCGCCTTTGCCGATGCCATGGAAGGTCTGCCGCCGCGTGTTATTCCCCCGGTAAAAAAACATACCCAATTCAGCGGCCTGGAAGCACTTACCGTGCGTCCGGAATCCAACTTTATTAATATCGGGGAACGGTGCAACGTAACCGGTTCACGGCGTTTTGCCCGTTTGATACGCGAAGAAAAATATGAAGAAGCACTGGAAGTGGCCCGCGCTCAGGTGGAAAACGGTGCTCAGATTCTCGACATTAATATGGATGAAGGTCTGCTGGATTCCGAAAAGGTGATGAAGCGCTTTTTGCGTTTACTGGCCGCCGAGCCGGAAATCTGTAAAGTGCCGTTCATGATCGATTCGTCTCGTTTGAGCGTGATTGAAACCGGATTGCAAAACATTCAGGGTAAGGCGATCATCAATTCCATCAGTCTAAAGGAAGGAGAAGCCGTCTTTCGGGAACACGCCCGTCTGGCCCGGCTGTATGGCGCCGCCGTGGTGGTGATGGCTTTTGATGAAGAAGGGCAGGCCGATTCCTTTGAGCGTAAAATCTCCATTTGTCAACGCGCCTATCATATCCTTACGGAGGAAATGGATTTCCCCGCGCAGGATATCATCTTTGATCCCAATATCTTTGCCGTGGCAACGGGCATCGCCGAACACAACCGTTACGCCATCCATTATATCGAAGCCGTGCGGTGGATTAAAAAACATCTGCCCGGCGCCAAAGTCAGCGGCGGCGTAAGTAACCTCTCCTTTGCTTTTCGCGGACAAAACACCATCCGCGAAGCGATGCATTCGGCATTTTTGTATCACGCCATTCAGGCCGGAATGGATATGGGTATTGTCAACGCCGGACAGATTACCGTTTACGAGGAAATTGAACAGGACTTGCTAAAAAGGGTGGAAGATGTTTTATTCGATCGCGCGCCGGATGCCACCGATAAACTGATCGCGTTTGCCGGGCAGTATAACGTAAAAGCCCAAAGCCGGAAAGATGAAGCGGAGTGGCGCGGCTGGCCGGTGGCAAAACGTTTGGAACACGCCCTGATCAAGGGCATCACCCAATTTATTGAAGAAGATGTGGAAGAAGCGCGGCTGGACGCGGACGACCCGTTAGACGTCATCGAGGGACCGTTGATGAACGGGATGAATGTGGTTGGCGATCTGTTTGGCGCCGGAAAAATGTTTTTGCCGCAGGTTGTTAAAAGCGCGCGGGTGATGAAAAAAGCGGTGGCCTATCTTTTGCCTTTTCTTGAGGCACAAAAAAAAGGACACAGTACCACCGCCGGAAAAATTCTTTTGGCCACCGTAAAAGGCGATGTACATGATATCGGAAAAAACATTGTGGGCGTGGTGTTGGGCTGCAACAATTTTGAAGTTATCGATATGGGGGTAATGGTGCCGGCGGAACAGATTCTGGCCCGCGCCCGGGAAGAAAAAGCCGATGCCATCGGCTTAAGCGGCCTGATTACGCCTTCGTTGGATGAGATGGTGCATGTAGCCCGTGAGATGGAAAGAGAGAAATTCCAAATTCCCCTGCTTATTGGCGGCGCCACCACTTCCAAAAAACATACGGCCGTAAAAATCGAACCCGAATATTCCGGACCTATCAGCCATGTGCTGGACGCCTCGCGTGCAGTTGATGTAATCAGCAAATTATTACATCCGGTTACCTGCATGGAATACACTCAATCGACTCGTGAAGAATACGCGCGTATCCGTGAGCAGTTTAGCCGTAAAAACGCCCATCACATTCCCATTGACGAGGCGCGTCGCAATGCGCTGCAAACAGACTGGAGTAAGATCGGGATAACAACGCCGCGTTCATTGGAATTAACCGTTTTACGTGATTTTCCCCTGGAACGTCTGCGACAGCGTATCGACTGGACGCCTTTTTTCGCGGCCTGGGAATTAAAGGGGCGTTTCCCGGATATTTTGGATGATCCGCGCGTGGGTGAGGAAGCCCGCCGCCTTTATGACGACGCACAAGCTCTGTTGGATGAAATTATGGCCGGCAAAAAACTGCGCGCCCACGGCGTTTGCCGCCTGTTTCCCGCCGCCTCCCGCGGCGACGATATCCTGATTTATGAAGACGAACAGCGCCAAACGGTGAAAGCGACCCTGTATATGTTGCGGCAACAAATGGCTAAGCGTCATGGCAAAGCGAATATGTGTCTGGCGGATTTTGTGGCGCCCGTTGAGAGTGGCAAACCGGATTATATGGGTGCGTTTGCCGTGCAATGCGCCGATGGCCTGGATGCCCTTACAAGGGGGTATAAAGAGGATCATGATGATTACCGCGCGATATTGGTTCAGTCCCTGGCGGATCGTCTGGCGGAAGCCTTCGCGGAGCATTTGCATGAGCAGGTACGGCGTGAAATTTGGGGATACGCGCCACATGAAGCGCTGGATAACGACGCCCTGATAGCCGAGAAATACCGCGGTATCCGTCCCGCGCCGGGATACCCCGCCTGTCCGGATCATACGGAAAAGGGCACATTGTTCGATCTGTTGGAAGTAACGCGGCATACCGGTTTGCAACTTACGGAACATTATGCCATGACTCCCGCCGCCGCGGTGGCCGGTTGGTATTTTGCTCACCCGCGCGCCGCCTATTTTGGCATTGCATCCATCGGGGAAGATCAATTGGCCGATTATTGCCGTCGTAAAGGATGGGATGAAAAAGAAGGACGCAAGTGGCTGAGTCCCTTGTTAAAATAATCTCCCCGACATCAGCCGGGGAGATATGAAATAGCTCTAAGCGTTTGCGCTTTCTTCAACCACTTCCTGAGCTTCCAGCCAGCGTTCGGCGTCCAGCGCGGCCATGCAACCGCTGCCCGCGGCGGTGATCGCCTGACGGTAAATGCTGTCCTGAACATCTCCACAGGCAAACACACCTTCAATATTGGTGTGTGTGCTGCCCGCTTTGGTGATCAGATAGCCGTTCTCATCTTTTTCCAGTGTTTCAAAAATGTGTGTATTGGGTGAGTGTCCGATGGCCAGAAAAACGCCGTCTATGGGCATTTCTTTTTTTTCGCCGGTTTGTGTGTTTTTCAGGCGTACGCCGGTAACATGGTCGTCACCGAGGATTTCATCAACGGTGTGATTCATGATGAATTCAATTTTGGGATTGGCTTCCGCTTTTTTGATCATGATTTTCGAGGCGCGGAACTCATCACGGCGGTGTACCACATATACCTTGGATGCGAATTTAGTCAGAAAGGTGGCTTCTTCCATGGCCGAATCGCCGCCGCCCACAACGATGATTTCCTTATCGGTAAAGAAAAAGCCGTCGCATGTGGCGCAGGCCGATACACCGTGGCCCATCAGACGGGATTCCGACTCCAGACCCAGTAAACGGGCCGAGGCGCCGGTGGAAATAATCACCGCGCCCGCCGTATAGGTTTGTGATTCTCCGAAAACGGTAAAGGGGCGTTTGGAAAAATCCACTTTTTCAGCCCGTTCAAACTTAGTCTCGGCGCCAAACCGCTGCGCCTGTTTTCGCATATCTTCCATTAATTGCGGTCCCATTATCCCATCGGGAAAGCCGGGGAAGTTTTCCACATCCGTTGTGATGGTGAGTTGGCCGCCGGGTTGATGCCCTTCCAAAACCATCACGCTTAGGTTGGCGCGCGCGGCATAAATCGCGGCGGTTAAACCGGCCGGGCCGCTGCCTAAAATCAATACGTCATAATGAATATGCTTGCTCATTTTCTCTCCTGTCCAAGTGTGTTCGTTGTAAATTTCATTTTTTGATGTGGTATTTATGTGTGCGTTACATCCTGTTTTCCGTTAATTTACTAAAAGTTTTATCACCAAACCGTCACATGGGAAAATGAACAAACGTAAATGGGGCTTTTGGGCAAATAGCATTCTGATTGGGTTGTTACTGGTGCAATGTGTGACAAACGGGGAGAAAAAATTGGCGCAACCGCTATCCATTGTGAAACATCCATGGTGGTCCATTCCGGCCACGATTTATGAAGTGAACATCCGACAATACACCCCGGAAGGTACCTTTAACGCTTTCCGCACGCATTTACCGCGCTTAAAAAAACTGGGGGTGGATATCCTGTGGCTGATGCCGGTACAGCCCATTGGCCGGGTTGGGCGCAAGGGCCGCCTTGGTTCCTATTATGCCATACGGAACTACCGGGCGGTCAATCCGGAATTCGGTACGGCACAGGATTTAAAAGCTTTGATAGAAGAAGCGCATCAACTGGGAATGTATGTCATTTTAGACTGGGTGGCCAATCATACGGCTTTGGATCATCCCTGGGTCAGGGAACAGCCCCATTTTTATCAGAAAGATGCCGGGGGACACTTTCGCCCGCCGTTGGAGGATTGGAGCGATGTATATGCTCTGGATTATACCCAAAAGGCGCTGCGCGATTCCATGGCGCACACCATGGCCTGGTGGATTCGGGAATTTAACCTGGATGGATTCCGCTGTGATGTGGCGGAAATGGTGCCCCTGGATTTCTGGGATGCCCTGCGGCCCTTTCTGGAATCAATTAAACCGGTATTCATGTTGGCCGAGGGTGAAAACGCGCTTCTCCACCAAAGAGCTTTTGATATGACCTATAGTTGGCGTATGTATAAGGCATTCAACGGTATCGCCCGCGGCATAGTGGCGCCCCGCCTGATCGATACGTTATTGACCCGGGAAGAGGCGCTTTATCCCGCCGGAGCCATGCGTATGCGCTTTTTAACCAATCACGATGAGAACAGTTGGCACGGTACCATTGAAAAACGGCTGGGCGAAGCGCATAAACCTCTGGCGGTATTGATGTTCACTCTGCCGGGGAAACCCTTGTTGTATTCCGGACAGGAAATCGGGCTTAATAAAACCTTGCGCTTTTTTAACAAAGACACCATAGTCTGGAAGGCCTCCCCGCTTACCGCTTTTTATCAAACGTTAATGCACGCTTATCATGATTATCCCGCTCTGCATAAGGGCGCTTACAGACGATTCCCCTCGCCGGGGGAGATTTGTTTTTTTGAGCGCCATACGTCCAATCAACGGATATACGTGGTGGTTAATCTGGCGGAAAATACGGCACATCTAAATATCCCGGCATCATTACGGGTTAAACAGCAATTGGAGATATTTTCCAAAAAAGTGAGTGTCCTTCCCGAAACCATCACATTAGCGCCCCGGGAATACCGTGTTTGGCTGGAACAGCCTTAAGCTTTTTTACTTACCCAGGGATTGTTGCGCAGCCAAAAGCGCCGATGTAGCAGCGCATCGGGGCCGGCATAGTCCACGCCAATGCGCGGGCCGCTGCACATATCGCTAACGGCAGCAGGGTCATCGGATTCTTCCAACCAGATGCGATTGCCGGTTAACGGAATGCCGCTGTCCCGGGTGGTAATACCCAGCGCCCGGGTTAATAATCCCGGTCCCGCCGTCAGTTTATAAGGGGAAGCCGGGTGGTTGCGGCGTTCGCGCATTATGTCCACCCCCTTTAGCGGCTGCACCGCACGGATCAGCACTGCGTACGGTTCTTCCTGTTTATGCGTAACCACATTAAAAAGATGATACAGACCATAGATCAGATAGACATAGGCATGTCCGCCGGGCATATACATGATGGATGTGCGTTTTGTGCGTCGTCCGCCGTATGCATGGCAGGCGCGATCGGTGGTTCCGGCGTAGGCTTCGGTTTCCACAATACGTGCCGCACAGGTGTGGCCGTCTATATGTGTATGGAGCACCGTATTCAGTAAGTCGCGGGCAATGGCTTCCACATCTTCCCGCCGGTAAAAGGATTCGGGTAATTTGGACATGTGGAAAAATACTTAAAAGAATTTTTTAATCCAATTTAAGTCTTCCAACCGGTTTAGACAGTTATGTAAAGGGAAGACCGCTCATTATTCGGTTGATTATAACTCAAACAGCGGCGCACTGTCCGTATCTTCATCGGTGGGCGGGATGTTTTGGGCCAACGCTTCAAGAAGACGTGTTTCGTCTATGGGTTTCTCGAGAAAGTCCTGCATGCCGCTGTCTTTGGCCTGATTGCGGTCATGAGTGGTAACATTGGCTGATAAAGCGATAACGGGCAGATTCGGGTTGCTCATGCGTATCTTTCGGGTCGCGGTAAAACCATCCATAACCGGCATTTGCAGGTCCATTAAAATGCAGGCGAAATCACTGTTTTGCACTTTTTCCACTGCCTGGGCGCCATGAATGGCCGTATCGGATTCGATCCCGTTTTTGGCGAGTAGTTTTTGAGCCACTTTGCGGTTTATGGCATTGTCATCCACAATAAGGACGGGTTTTTTGGTGATTAGCTCGTTTATCGGGGCTTTTTCTTGTTCCGATGGTTGCATATTCAGTACAAACCAAAAAGCGCTGCCATGATCGGGCATGCTGAAGATTTGTAATTCACTGCCCATCAGGCGGATTGTTTTCCGGGCGATGCTCAAACCGGTACCCAGCCCGCCTTTTTCCCGCGTCGAACTTTCATCGGCCTGATAAAATGGATCGAAGATGGCGTTTTTAATATGCGAAGGTATGCCCACTCCGCTGTCCCGCACTGTGAATTTAATATGCAATGTGCCGTCGGCCTCGTGACCGTCCAACTGCACGGAAAATTCCACCTGACCGGTATCCGTGAATTTGATGGCGTTTTCCATCAGGGACGACAGAACGGTAAAAAGAAGATCGAAATCACCGATTAGTTCTTCCGGCAGGGCGGGGTCGATTCGGTTAATATATGTGAGCTGTTTTTCCCGGGCGACGGGCATAAAGCGGGCTTTAAGCGCCTCGGCCAGTTCGGCGGGACGAAAAGGTTTGGATTGCACCTGCAACCGGCCGCTTTCCAGACGAGCCAGATCAAAAACCGCGTTGAGCACCTTTAAATGCGCCCGGGCGCCGGTAATGATTTCATTGAGCAGGGACTGTTGTTCCCGGTTAAGCGGGGTTTTTGCCAACAGTTCCAGGTTAGCCATGGTGGCGTTAAGCGGCGTGCGGATTTCATGACTGATATTGGCCAGAAAATGCGACTTGGCCATGGAAGCCGTTTCCGCCACATGACGGGCACGTTCCAGTTCCAAAACCAGGTTCTTCATGGCGGTGGCGTCCACGCCAAGGCAACAATAACCGGTCTCCATGGATGGTGAATAAAAGGTAAAGGCCGAAAGCAGCAGGGTGACAATTTCATCCTTGCCCTTAAATTCGATTTCCGTGTCACGAAACGGAGTGTATTTGTATAGTTGTTCACGAAAAATTTCACCGATAAACGGATCAGCGAGCCAATAATCCGGTTCGGTGTTGTATAAATCCGTTATATCCCGGTTTAGTGCTTCGCAAAACGCTTCGTTCATATGAACCAAACGATAGCCCTCGTCGAGTATAAAGGCCGGGCTTGGCAGCAGTTCTATCAGGTTGGTATCGGTTAAAAATGTCTTATTACTCATAAGTCTTTTATGAATGTGAATGTATTAAATGCTCGGTATTTCCTGCATTTTAAATGAGTTTGAAGGGAAGAAAAGTTAATTGTTGACCTGTTCACATGCTTTTTCTGTAACTAAAAACAAAGTGACTCATCCTATTATTACAAAAACGGAAAAAACAAATTCATACTTTTAATCTTTGGAGGAAAAAATGACGGAACATTTGACAAAAGAAACCTTCTTGCAAAAAGTTTTCAACTATGAACAGAATCAGGATTGGAAATTTGAAGGTGATAAACCGTGTATCATCGACTTTTACGCTGACTGGTGCGGCCCCTGCAAAATGGTTGCGCCTGTATTGGAAGAACTGTCTGAAGAGTATGCCGGTAAAGTGGATATATACAAGGTGAATACGGAGCAGGAAAGAGAACTGGCTATGGCTTTTGGTATCCAAAGTATTCCGTCCATGCTATTTGTGCCGATGAATGACAAGCCGCAAATGGCCGTGGGCGCTCTGCCGAAACAGTCCATCGAACAAGCCATGAAGGAAGTACTGGGCGTTAGCCAGGAAGTGAACTGATAATACCCCCTGGTTGTAGTAAACCAGCAGGCTGCTAACCCCCTCCGGTTATTAAGGTTAGCAGCCTTTTTTTATATCTCGCATACCCAAATTATAAGGACCGGGTGGCCTGTTCCAGCCAGGCGCGCACATCGTCTTCCACCATGGGCGATAAGGTTGCCCATACTTTTTTATGATAGGCATTTAGCCATTCAATATGTTTGGGTTCCATCATAGCCTTGTTTATACACCGCAAATCAATGGGACATAACGTGGCGTAATCAAACGTCAAAAATGTGAAACCGTTGGTACTACGCGCCTCGTCTTTAATAACATTGACCAGATTTTCGATACGGATGCCATAGGCGCCGTCCTTATAATACCCGGGTTCATTGGATAAAATCATCCCCTCACGCAACGGGATACCCAGCCCCTTGGCGGGCTTGATGGATTGAGGGCCTTCGTGGACACCGAGATGTGCGCCCACACCATGGCCGGTACCGTGATTGTAATTCAATCCCAGATTCCATAGATGCCGCCTGGCGATTACATCCAGGGCGGGGCCGGTGGTTCCTTCCACAAACGAGGTGAGCATTAGGTCGATATGTCCCATCAGGACGGCGGTAAAACGTTCTTTTTCTTCGTCGGACGGTGTACCAAGGGCCACAGTACGGGTGATGTCTGTTGTGCCGTCCAAAAACTGGCCGCCGGAGTCGATCAGGTAAATACTATCTTCTTCCAAAGGGATGTCGCTTTCCGGCGTGGCGGAATAATGAATGATCGCGCCATGAATTTTATAGCTGGATATGGTGGCGAAACTTGGCCCCACGTACATGTCAAGTTCGCGTCGGAAGGCTTCCAGCTTTTCCTGAGCGGAAATTTCCGTCACGCCACCCTCCTTAACGGCATGATCCAGCCAATGTAAAAAGCGAACCATCGCCACACCGTCTCGTACATGGCAGGCCTTATAGCCATTTAATTCCGCTTTGTTTTTAACCGCCTTAAACATGATGACCGGGCTTGGAGCGTCCACTACCGGGTTGTCTTTAAAATGATTGGCAATCCAATGATTGGTGGTTTGCCCATCCAGCCAGACACGTACGCCGCCGGCCGAAAGCTGGCTCAGGGCATCGGAAAAGTTATTGTAATCGGCCAATTTAACCAGGCCATTAAGATGTTCACGAACAGAGTCGTCGGCCTTATCGGGGCGGATGAACAGCTGCGCGTCATCCTGAGTAATCAGGGCATAGGCGATAAAAACGGGATTGTAAGCCACATCGGAGCCGCGAAGGTTGAACAACCAGGCTATGGCATCCAGCATGGTCACTACATGGGCCTGGCAATGGCGTTCTTTCATGGCGGCGCGTAACCGATCCAGTTTATCGGAAACACTTTCGCCTGCATATTTTAAGGGGTGAACGCGGATGGGGGCATCGGGCAGGCCCGGTTGATCGTCCCAAATGGCATCCACAAGGTTTTCACTCATAAAGCGGACTTTCAACCCGCTTTGTTCCAGTTGTTTTTTTAATTGAACGGCCTGATTATGCGCAATCGTTCGCGGGTCCATGCCCACGGTTTGCCCTTCGGAAAGCTGTTGTGTCAAATAGGTTGGTATATCGGGTGTGGCCAGGTCGCCCATTTTCATTAAACGGATGCCGCTGCCGGCCAGTTGTTGTTCCGCCTGAACAAAATAGCGCCCATCGGTCCACAGGCCCGCGTCATCCCGTGTCACCACCACATCCCCGGCGGAACCGTTAAAACCGCTTATCCAGGCGCGGCGTTGCCATAACTGTGGCACATATTCGCTTTGGTGGGCATCGGTGCCTGGAACCAGCCAGGCATGCAGGTTGTGGCGTTTCATTTCTTCACGTAATCGTGCCAGCCGTTCGGCGCTCATTCTAAACCTCCGTTTCAAATTAAAAAGAATTTTTTTCTAATATACGCATAAAGTTTAATAAAGGCATTAATTGAAAATTTCCCAATTCAGCCCAAATCGCAAGCGACGCAATTGTTCCGGATAACCGTCTATATAGCTGTAATCCGTGGATAAAAGGTTGTCCGCTGTCATATAGAATTCTATGTCGGAAACCCGGATAACACCTTTGAACCAAAGTATTTGAACCGGATTGTTGTCCATGGTATCGATGGCGTAAAACCGCACGGTTTGAGGGTTGAACCGCAGGATATTGTGTGTCTGCCAGGCCTGCCAGCCCACGGTAAAATAGACAAACATCCGGTCGTTGAACCAGGCGTCACGATAGGTGATCCGGGCCGTGGCTCTGTCGCGGGGCGCAATGTGGAGAGTCGTCCATTGATGTCGGTAGGCGCCACTTAGTTCGATCCGCTGTCCCGTCCATTGAAATCCAAGCCGTGCTTCCTGACCGGTACGTTTATCTTCCCTGTAAAAACGGGCACCGTCGAAGCGTATGGTGTGTGTCGCGCGCCAGGCGGAGCCGTGGATAAACAAGCGGAAGCCGGTCAACGGTTGGTAAGTGGCATGTAATGTCACACCGTCGTGGTTTTCGGTTGGGTTGTCTTGTTCCGGTGAATCGATTTCCACGGGCAAGGGCAGACGTTCACGGTGTGTCAGCTTAAGGCCGGCGTCAATTTTACCGCCACGCATATCTATCCCGCTTTCCGCCTGAAGCGCCAATGGGGAGCGTTCCCGCATGGAGCCGCTGATTCGGTTTTGCCACCGCCAATGGTCACCTAAAGACCACGCGTGGGAAAAGGTAAGGTCAGCCTGATTGTAAAATGATCGCCGTGCATCATTAAGCGAGTAGGTCACATTATCCAGCGCCAGTTGGGCACGGATGTGGTGGGGGCCCGCTTGCAGGGCTTTCGACAATCGGGTATAAAAGCGTTCATTATAATGGCGCGTTGCAAATGAATCCCGGGAAGAGGCAAGGGATGCGCCCTGCGGCATCCAGGCGGCATCCAGCGTAAACCCTCCCGCTCCGGTACGGGTATAACGCCAATGATAGCGGGCATAATAGGTTTTAAAGGAGTAGTCGGACCATTCTCCGAAATTGGCCATCCGGGCGTTGTTTTTGGAAAAATTATAAAAGAAGGTCAGGGTACTGCTGCTGTCTATAAACGCGTCCATCCGGGCGTGATAACTAAAGCGATCACTGAACATACCGGGGGCCCAGCCGTCATAGGCGCTGTTTTGTCCGGCCAGTTGGATATTCAGGCGGCTGCCGTATCGACGGGAGAAGTAAGCGTTAAAATTTGAAAGGTTAAAATCGCCTTCATAATAATTGAGACGGGAGTAGGGTTCTTCGCTGTTGCGATAACGGCTAAAAAGCGCCAGGTCCTCATCGCCGCGGGTGGAGTCGCTGGCACGGTCAATATAGGCGCTAGCGACATAATCGGGCGTGATGTGTCCAAGATTAACCAGACCATTTAACGGATTGGTTAAAGGCAGGCCGTTTAACGAAAAAGTCATTTGATGAGGGAATTGATTGCCCCGTGCCCAGAAAACCGGCCGTCCGGGCTCGGTAAACGCAAAGCGGGTGATATCCGTGCGTTGTCGGAAAAGATCGGCTGTATCCCAAAAAGGGCGCATGGTATGTTCCGGGAAGGAGTAATCCGCCCGGGATGTTGCCAGGCTGTCGGTTGAAACCGAAAGGGAATCGGTGGATGTACTCCACCCGGCGGTTGTTATGCTTAAGAGCCAGAGTAAAATAGATGTTTTCCAATGCATAAGGGAAGCTACAAAGAAAGCGGATGGCAATCTACTTGAAAAATAACAATTATTGGCTAAATTACACCGATCCATGACGATAAAATAATTTCAAAACCGAATCGAGGAGTACAATATGGCCTATATAGTAACCGAGCCCTGTGTTGGCGTATGCGATACCGCCTGTGTGGAAGTGTGTCCGGTGGATTGTTTTTACCCCACGGAAGGGCATACCTTCGAAACCGAGGAGGGCAAAGCCGCTTTGCGTTCCGCCAACGGCATGCTTTATATCCACCCGGAAGAGTGTATTGACTGTGGCGCCTGCGAGCCGGAGTGTCCCGTGGAAGCGATATATCCGGAAGAAGAAGTGCCCGATGATCAGCAAGAATTCATTAAAAAGAATTATGCCCGTTTTGGCCTTTAAGAAAAGATATGCCGGCACAGGCGCTGCTTAAGGCGGGCCTGTGCACGGTTTTTTTATTTTACCTGTCTGCTTCACTTTTCCCTCTCAAATTATTAACCGCTCCGATTGAAATTAAATGTTATGATATAAATCAGGATTATTTCAATATAAATATTATTAATGTAACTAATCGTTATCGAGTTCATTTCATCTTATAAAGTTCAGATAAATCAGACCAACTCAAACTAAAGGAGATAGCAAGATGAGTGAACAAAATGTAAGTGAGGCACCGGTTGTATCCATGCCGCGTATTAATGAACCGGCTCCGTCTTTCACGGCCAAAACAACCCATGGCGAAATCAGTTTGTCGGATTATAAAGGCAAATGGGTGGTTCTTTTTTCACACCCGGCGGATTTTACGCCTGTATGTACCACGGAATTTATCGCGTTTGCCAAACATTTTGATGATTTTCAAAAGCTCAACACCCAAGTGATCGGCTTAAGCATCGATTCGATTTATTCCCACATTGCCTGGGTACGCAACATCGAGCAGAATTTTGGTATTAAAATTCCTTTTCCGGTCATTGCCGATTTGGATATGAAGGTGGCGCATAAATACGGTATGATTCATCCCGGCGCTTCGGATACCAGCGCGGTACGCGCCGTATTTATCATTGATCCGGAGCAAAAGTTGCGGGCGATGATTTATTATCCGCTTTCCAACGGCAGAAGCATACCGGAAGTGCTGCGGATCGTGGAAGCGTTGCAAACCGCGGATCAATTTGGCGTGGCCACGCCGGAAGGATGGCGTAAAGGCGACAAGGTGATTGTACCGCCGCCCGTTAGTCAGGACGAAGCGGAACAACGGGTGAAGGAAAATTATGAAATCACCGATTGGTATTTTTCCAAAAAAGAATTATAATCCGCGGGATTATGTGTCGGGCGGCTCCGGAAACGGAGCCGCTTTTTTTAGTTGAAAATAAACTTATGCACCACATGAGCCGGGCGCTGCTGATCTTCGAGTTGGGCAAAATTCCGCCAACGGCTGATGTTCTTCTTAATGCATTGTTCCACCATCCGGTTGCGAATGGTGGAATGGATGATGCGCACACTACCCGGAATCACAAAACCACGCGGGTCTATTTCGAATTCCACTTTTACCGCGCCGCTACGTACCGTGTTATAACGCGCGGCCTTTTGAAAACAGTTTTCAATAACCCGTTGCTTCTCGTACATCACCTGCAATATTTCGTTTTGATCCCGATGACCATACCGTTTGATCTCGTTGCGAAATAAGGTGGACGGGGCGTCCATGACCACGGCTGTATTGCGTTTGATCTTATAATCGTAAGGATGTCGGATCAGGGCTTCGATGGCCACGGCGTCATACGCCACTTGCTGCTGTTTGGGACGCCGTTTGCCAAAATGCCCCCTGGGAACCGGTGGATGGATATCGTTACCCGATAAAATTTCAAATTCCTCGGGCTCCGGGAGGTTAATGAAAGCATCGTTTTGCGACTGCATGGCTTTTTCCAGAGCGGACAAATTTTTCCGGGCAATCGTTTGCGGCTCCGTTTTTTCGGATGATATCAGGTTGTTTGCCGTGGTAGTGTCCTTTTCCGGAACCGGAAGGGTTGTGTCGTTAAGAATCAATGATTGATATTTTTGGATAATCCGCGATTGGATTTCAGTGTGGAAACGGCTGTAGTCGTAATTCGCCAGATAGATAATCATAACCAGGGTGACAATGCCGACACCGGAAAAAATAGCTGTAAAACGACCGGAGATATAATCGCCCGTCCTTCGGCCAAAATAATGCTCGAATTCCTTTTGCTGCATGCTGGTCTGTTTTGGATTGTTTTGGGAAATAAAATAGATGTGATTCAGTTTACCTAATCTGATTTTTGGATGTGTGATGCAAGTCACCTAACCGACGGTCTGTTTAAATTGTTTGATCGTTTTATAAACAAACCCTACATTGGCCCTTATTTTATCCTTAAAAGTCCAGTTTCACGTCCAATGGGAGGAGGGTGTATGCTCAATTACATATGGTTCTGGATGATTATGATCAGTTTGTTGGTAGCAGCCGGAACGGATATCTATCATGAAGTGAGCGGGGAGCCGGCAACGGGCGGACATCAAACGGAAGAAAGTTTAAACAAACGTACAAAGTTAGGTCAACTGGCGGACGCGGCCATCAGTTCGGCCACCACCGCGGTCAATATTTCCATTGGATTGATAGGTGTGATGGCTTTATGGCTGGGTATCATGAAGATAGCCGAGGAAGCCGGATTTATTACCATTCTTGCCCGGTTGGTTAAACCCGTTACCAAACGGTTGTTTCCGGAAATACCACCCGATCATCCGGCTATTGGCGCCATGTTAATGAATATCGCCGCCAATATGCTGGGCCTGAGTAATGCGGCCACGCCCCTGGGGCTTAAGGCCATGGAAGAATTACAGGAGCTTAATCCGGAAAAAGATAAGGCCAGTAATTCGATGATCATGTTTTTGGTAATCAATACCAGCGCCATCACCCTGATTCCCGCTTCGGCCATCGCCATACGGGCTTCCCTGGGATCGGCCAATCCCCAGCAAATTATTGTCCCGTCGATAATTTCCGCCAGCATGGCCACGCTGGTGGGCTTGAGCACGGTTAAATTGATTCAAAAATTTGAAAAACGTAAAGCCAATAAGAAGGGAGACGCCTGATGGAGTTATTTCGTTTGATCATCGACTGGTTGTCCATATTGGCTATTCCCATGATTATTTTCCTTTTTATCGGTTATGGCGCCTATAAAAAATTGCCTGTGTATGAAAAATTTGTGGAAGGCGCAAAAGAAGGCTTTGAAGTAGGGGTGAAAATCATTCCCTATCTGGTGGCCATGTTGATGGCCATTGCCATGTTCAGGGCCAGCGGCGCGTTGGATATGTTAACCTATCTGGTATCACCGCTCACTAATCTGATCGGTATGAAACCGGAATTGCTGCCCATGGCGCTTATGCGCCCCTTATCCGGTAGCGGTTCGCTCGGTGTTATGACCGATTTGATGAAAACCCATGGCGTGGACTCACTTATCGGTTTTACGGCTTCCACCATGTTTGGCAGCACGGAAACGACCTTTTATGTATTGGCGGTCTATTTCGGCGCCGTGGGTGTACGCAATACCCGTTATGCCGCCCCTGCTGGACTTTTGGCGGACGCGGCCGGTCTGATAACCGCGGTTTTGATTTGCCAACTGTGGTATTAAAAACATGAAGGTGCATTATCCTTTTGTGCTTTTAATCCTGCTCTTCTTGTTTAAGCTGGGCGCTACTCAAATTTCAGTTGAGTCGGAACCTCATCACCAACCGGTGTATGAATCACCGGCGTTTCGTGTACTTAACGTAACGCTTGCGCCGGGCGATACCTCGCTGGATCATATTCACCGACATAATATCGCTTACGTAACGGTACGCGGCACCCGTGTTGGATTGAAGGAAGCGGGCAAGCCGCTCCGCATAGTACGCCTGCCGGATGGTTGGATCGGGGATGACACCGAATATCATTTACACCCCAAAGTACATCGAATCGCCAATGTTGGAACGGACAGCCTGCAACTGGTGGCGGTGGAAGCATTGACGCCTCCGGCGGGCACCGGGGATATGCCGGCGCGGGACAGCACCTTTGTTTTAAGTGACTCGGTGTTTCGGATACAACGGCTGACCCTTCTCCCCGGTAAAACATATCATCCGGCTTCACGGCGTGAGGGGGTGGTCGTTGTGCCAGGCAGGCAAAATTCCTTATCCTCATCATCGGGTATAAGTATGGTACGTTTAAATTACGCCACGTTGTTCATTGCATCCATGACTTCCAAACTCCTATTGAAAAACAATTCTAAAAAAAATGTAAACATAATAGTTGTAATGTTAAAAGGCCTTTTGAATAACTAAAAAATTCATCGTATATTGCTTGTCCTTTCATTTCTTAATCAAACCGGAGGTGTTTATGAAACGTATGTCTATAATTTTTGTGTTGGCCCTGGCAATGGTTGTGGTCGGCGGCGATCAAAAAAAATACGGCAAGGAAATCACATTAAAAGAAACCACTTCTTTAAAAACCATCATGGATAATCCGGAATCGTGGCTTGGTAAAAAGGTATTGGTGCAGGGAACGGTAACGGATGTGTGTAAAAAACGCGGTTGCTGGATGAAGCTTGCCGATGACAAGGAAGGCCTTTCTCTGTTGGTGAAGGTCAGGGACGGTGAGATTGTGTTCCCTCTGGAAGCCCGTGGTAAAAAAGCCGTGGTGGAGGGCGCGTTGGAAAAAATAACCTTGACGATGGAAGAAACTATTGAGCGACATAAGGATCAATGCCAATTGAATGGTGAAAAATTCGAAGCTAAAAAAGTAACCCGACCCGATGTGGTTTATCGTTTAAGAGCTCTGGGCGCCGTTATTCAATAAGTATATGCGCATTCGAAAATATTTGAGAATATGGCATCGTGATCTGGGTTATTTTTTTGCCGGAATAACAATAATTTTTGCTCTGTCAGGTTTGGCGGTCAACCATATCGATGACTGGAATCCCAATTATAAAATTACCCATTATGATGGCCCGCTGCCCGCTCGTTTTCAAGACATGCCGCCCCTAATCCTGGTCAAGGAGCTGGGACTGGCGGACAGCATAAAGGGATTTGTGAAAACCGGTCCGGCCAGCGTTCGTATCTTTTTTGGAATGAACGTGCTGGATGTGGACAGGGAAGCCGGTGTATATCGCCTGGAAAAAGTGGAAGAAAGAAGCTGGCTGCGCGCTTTTAATCGTTTGCATCTTAACGAGTTGAAAAACAACTGGGTCTGGTTTTCCGATCTGTTTGCGGTGGTGCTTTTATTTTTATCCCTGAGCGGGCTGGTAATGGTACGCGGAAAAAAGGGCTTTGCTAAACGGGGTGTCTGGTTACTGGCCCTGGGAATGGTTATTCCGATTATGTTTCTTTCAGGTATCATGAGCTGAGTTTATGCTTAAAATCGGATTTGTAAGCGCGGAGATCGAACCGTTTGTGAAAACCGGTGGCCTGGCTGATGTCAGTGGTGCCCTGGGTAAATATTTACCGCGGAACCGTGTTGAAATGCGCATGGTGACACCCCTTTACGCCCAAACCCGAACCGGAGTGCATCCTTTCTTTCCGGTCGATTACATGCAGGATATGCGTTTGACCTTCGGCTCACGGACCATTCATTATAAAGTGTTCACAGCCAAACTGCCTGGTTCGGAAACCGATGTCTATTTTGTGGATTGTCCGGAGTTGTATCACCGGGCATCCGTTTATACCGGACATGAAGATGAATATCTGCGTTTTGCTTTATTGAACCGTGCCGCGATTGAAATATTCCAACATATGCATTGGGCGCCGGACATTATTCATTGTAATGACTGGCAAACCGCTTTAATCCCTATATATCTCAAAACTTTGTATAACTGGGATAAACTGTTTGCGCACACACGTACTTTATTAACGTTGCACAACGTGGGATATCATGGCAATTTTCCACTTACCGTGGTTCATGAAATAGGCCTTGGTAATTTTATGCACTTGCTGGATGATATGGACAGGAGGCAGGGGCGTTTTAATTTTCTTAAAACCGGCATAATTTACGCGGATATGTTGAGTACGGTCAGCGAAACCTATGCCCGTGAAATTCAAACCCCGGACTATGGATTTGGTCTGGATGCCATGCTCGCTTACCGAAAGGAACGTTTAACGGGCATCGTAAATGGTGTGGATTATGGCACCTGGAATCCGCAAACCGATCCGGAAATTTGTAAAAATTACGGTCCGGACACATTGGAAATGAAAGAAGAAAACAAGGCATGTCTGCTCAATCAAATTGCATTGCCTTATCATTTTCATCAGCCGCTTATGGGCATGGTAACACGACTGGTTGAACAAAAGGGCATTGATTTGTTGTTGCCGGTAATGGACGGTTTTCTTTACGGGCATGATGTGCAACTGGTGGTACTGGGTAGCGGGGAAGAGCGATATGAACGTTATTTCTACGGTTTGCAGGGGCGTCATCCCGAAAAAGTGCGTTTTTATGAGGGCTACAACAACAGTTTGGCGCATCAAATAGAAGCCGGTGCGGATATCTTCCTGATGCCCAGTCGTTATGAGCCATGTGGATTGAACCAGATTTACAGCCTGAAATACGGCACCATCCCCATTGTGCGTCAAACCGGAGGGCTGGCGGATACGGTTATCCCTTACAACTGGGAAACCGGTCGTGGGACGGGTTTTCTATTCAAGGATTATAACAGCGATGGGCTTTGGTGGGCGTTGGATCATGCTGTGACAACCTATGGGCACAGGGAGGCTTGGGAAAACATCATGCGTCAGGCCATGGAGCAGGATTATTCCTGGAAGAAACAAATAAAACACTACCTGCGTCTTTATGAAAAGGTGTCTGGGCAGATTGAAACTTTTTCTGTCCAGATTCATTAGAAATTAGGCATAAAAAACAGTATATTGCCCACCGTTACATTCTTGGGGACGATTATGGATTCGACGGGCAAGTGAAGGATGTAAACTGCGATTCGGGATTCCGGTTACCCCGTGATTAGCCGGAAAGCACAATAAGTGCCGATAATAATTACGCACTGGCAGCTTAATTGACTGTCACGTTTCTCCGACTCCAATCCACCGGGGTTGGAAGAAACGCCACTTTGGGTGGATTAAACAGGACGCATGCCTGTGGCGTGCTGTTTAACATTAACAGGCTGGTTAACATGTGTGGCTGGTGGTTCCGCCTGCATGTTGATGAGATTTAAGGAATCACTATAATCGTAGGCGTTTGCATTGGTCCTTGTCCGGACCCGGGTTCAACTCCCGGCGTCTCCACTTTTTTATTTAAGGTACGTGTTCCGGCAACAGACAAGTTAAAAGAAAGTGTCCGGTATGAGCGGTTCCATTTTGCTGGTGATATTGATTGTTGTTTTTCTGTTTTTGATGTATCATTCGTTTAATCAAAACAAAGCCACCAATCGTAAAAAAAGGCAACTTGTGGAACGGATAAAAAAACGTACTTTTGATGAAATTTAATTTGACAGATTTAGAAATAGTCTGTATATTCAAAACTCACAATTGATATTTACAATGCATTAAGCGAGAGTAGCTCAGCTGGCTAGAGCACAACCTTGCCAAGGTTGGGGTCGCGGGTTCGAATCCCGTCTCTCGCTCTTTTTTTTGTTTAAAAACTAACCTGAACATCCCATCCTTCAACAGGTCTTTGATCTTACTTTTTTCCCTTTATTACATATCCTGTTAAAAGGTGGAAAGTCAGGTATGTTTTAGTAAGACATTTTTTTTATTATATTGTTCGCATGGCGACGTACCCAAGTGGCTAAGGGAGAGGTCTGCAAAACCTTTATTCGCCGGTTCGAATCCGGCCGTCGCCTCGATCATTTGTGTGCCGGGATGGTGGAATTGGTAGACACAAGGGACTTAAAATCCCTCGGGAGGTAATCCCGTGCCGGTTCGAGTCCGGCTCCCGGTACTTAGGCTTTGTGAATTTCACAAAGCCTTTTTTATTTTATCAGGGACATGTCACCCCATTTCCCCATAAATATCTTTCAAACATTTGTTATCTGATATCAATAGGCGCAAATGATGATTACTTTTATTTGCGGTTTAAATGCTTAAAATGATCCGTTTGTTGAAGGGCATAAAAAAACAATCGGTGGATGATGAAAAGCGGTATGTCCGGGCTAACGGTTTTTTAAAATATTGCCAACTTTATTGAGGAGTTCAACGGGGCTGAAGGGTTTTTGGATGAATTCCGTGTCGGGATTGAGGATGCCCTGTTCATCAATAGCATTATCGGTATAGCCGGACATGTAAAGTACTTTTACGCCCTTACGAAGATCAGGTAAACTTTCAATGAGTTTTTTGCCACCCATTTCCGGCATAACCACATCGGTCAGGATCAGATCGATATGTTCCCGGTTTTTTTTATATACATCAATTGCTTCCAGTCCGTTTAAAGCGTAAAGTACATTGTAGCCATAGGTTTCCAGCATTTCACAAACCAATTCGCGTACCTGTTCTTCATCTTCCACTACCAGGACAGTGGCATTCTCAGGATGGTCAATTTCTTCCGGTGGATTTTCGGACAAGGTCTTTTGGGGCATGGCATCCTCTTTTTGTTTATAGGGAAAATATATATGAAAAGTAGTGCCAATGCCAGGGGTACTTTCCACGGCAATCCCCCCCCCGCTTTGTTTAATTATGCCATAAACCATGGAAAGTCCCAGACCGGTGCCCCGGTCCTTGGGTTTGGTGGTAAAGAAAGGATCGAAAATTTTGGAGATGGTTTCCCCAGACATCCCGCAACCGGTATCCCTGACCGTAAGGGCAACGAAGGTATGCTCATCTTTCGGCATGTCACCGCGGGTACATTTTAGACCATCATAGTCGATTTTAGATGTTTGAATTGTCAAATGCCCTCCCTCTGACATGGCATCGCGGGCATTGACGCAAAGATTCATAATAACATTACTGATCTGATGCTGATCCGCAAGTATAAACATGGGAGAGGGGGATAATTCCAATTCAAATTTGATGTTTTCTCCAATCAGACTGGAAAGCATTTTATAGAGTTCCTGGATAAGGATGTTGATGTCAAAGACCTCGGGTGTAAGAATCTGTTTGCGGCTATAAGCCAAAAGCTGACGGGTTAAACCCGAAGCCCGCTTGGCCGCTTTATTGATTTCTCTGACGGAATGTAAAAGCGTCTCATCCCGAAGGTGTTGTAATAATTTATCCGTATGACCCCTTATAACAATAAGCAGGTTGTTGAAATCGTGCGCCACACCGCCGGCCAGTTGCCCGATGGCTTCCATTTTTTGGGATTGTTGTAATTGAACTTCCAGGTCTTTCTTTTCAGTTATATCACGACCGACGCAGATAAGTAGAAAGGGTGCTCCCTGTTCATCTTTAATAGTGGAAGTGGAAAGATTATAGGGGAAAGCATCACCCTCCCGCCGGACACACTTTAATTCCCCCTGCCAGCATTGTTGCTCATTTAATTGTAAGGCATTTTGTCGGAAAAGGCGCGTCGAATCTTCATCACACAGTTCCGTAAAATCATGGCCGTTAAGGCTGTTTAATGGATAGTCGAAAATCGTATAAAAAGCCTCGTTGCCAAATATGATTTTACCATCCAGATCAATAATGGTCAGTCCTTCGCTGATACTCATCATGGCATGGGCCAACAGGCTTATTTCCACTTCATAGCGTTTTTCACGCGATAAGTCCTTTATACTGAGAATAAAAAAGGATTCCTCGTCGATATGAAGCGATGTGATTGTCGTGGATAGTATTTTATATTTTTCAGGTTGGTGATAATACGGCAATTCCAAATCAATGGCGCTTTCCCCCTCGGCCAGACTTGAAAGTTGAACCTGATTAAAACCGGTTTCCAGTTCCATGGCCTGGTCCGGTGCAAAAAGGGTAGTCAATTTTTTACCATGGATCGATGTGTCCGATAATATATCACAGGCCCTGGTATTGGCCATAAGAATAACACCTTGTTGATCCAGAAGCATCATGCCATTGGCGGCCTGATTGATAACGGCATCAAGTAGTATGTTAATTTTTTGGGATAATTTTTCTATATGATCTTCCAAGGCCTGATCGGAATTATGAGAATGATCGTTCAAGTTGTTCATAACGTCCTTGTCATTTTAAGGATTAATGATAATCCACCTCATTTATTTTTGAATGACTTTCGACTTAGGATAGTCTATTCTTAAGAAAGAACTACGGATTGGTAAAAATCATGATTTTAAAGGTAACACGTCATTTCATTGTTCTGTTTGCCCTGTGGAACGGCGGGCTAATCGCACAACCGGCACATCCGGAGGTTTCTTCTGTCGATTCGACTTACATGTCCCTGCGCAAGGGGCTGGCCCGCATGATTCATTTGTTAAAGGAATCCAAAAAGGACAGCGCACGCATATGGTTTAGGCGTCATTATTATCAACTCAATAAATACCATTTGTTACAGGACTCCGTATTATTGGCCATAGCGGCTGCTCCCTTGCCCCAAACCCAAAAAACGCCTCGTTCTCACAACGATTCGTTACTTATCCGGGCATTGATAAAAAAGACGGTGCGCCATTTCGCCGGTCAATTATCCGTTAAGCCGGAGGTGGTATTGCCGGATAGCTTTATTTATCGGGTCACACGCTATATCCGCTTATACAGATATAATGAGCATTATCGGGCGTGGTTGGAAAATACGTTGAGACGTTCCTTAAAATTCAGACCCCTATTGGCGCCACTTTTTAAACGCTACGGTTTCCCGGATGACATTCTTTGGTTTGTGGCTGTGGAGTCAGCCTTCAATCCCAATGCGCTCAGTCCGGCCGGTGCCGCGGGGATGTTCCAATTTATGCCCGCCACCGCCCGGCAATATGGCCTGCGTGTGGACGAACAGGTGGACGAACGCTTTTTTGTGATGAAATCCGCGCGCGCGGCAGCGGCCTATCTAAAAGACCTCTATCTGGAACTGGGTGATTTAAATCTGGCATTTGCGGCTTATAATACCGGACCGAATAAAATCCGTCGTCTGCTCAAACAATTAAACCATATCAGGAACCGCACCTACTGGCAGTTGATAGCCGGGCGGAATGCGCTTAAAAACGAAACCCGGGCCTATTTGCCCCAAATTTATGCGGTGATGACCATAGCCCGTGACGGACACGCGGAAAAATTGGGGTTTAGGATGAGTACGGAGCAGGATACAACCCACAGCTATATTGAAGTGATTGATGATACACGGACCTTGAAACCATTTAGCGATTCCTTAACTGTTAAACATGTGCTGGACCTAAATCCGGATATTGACAGCATGGAACAATTATACAGGGAAAGTTACCGCAATTTTCCACTGCGGTTACCATCCGGTGTACAGGTTCAAAGAAAACGTTCCACCGTTCATGTTAAAAAGAACCCTCCTAAAAAAGAGCGCGGAAAAAGAAAATCCCGACCGGCTTTCAATCCTGATGATATCGTTTCCCGGAAAATTATTATGCCCACGGATACGCTTACCTATACGGTTAAGCGCGGGAATACTTTAAACATGTTGGCACGGATTTTCCATACCACGGTTCCGGCGGTTATGAAGTTGAATCGTCTGAGGTTTCGTTCTCTCAGGCAGAATATGATCCTGAAAATACGGCCGGAGGTTTCCCTGGAATATTTGCGTTACCGTCTGCCGCGCACCGCCACGTATCTTTCCTTGGCGGAACGCTTTGGTGTGGATTATTTTGATCT
>RFFS01000081.1 GCA_003696775.1 Calditrichota bacterium | reverse complement strand
CGGCGATCGGCTGATTCATGCTTCCCTGGACGGCACACTCAGCGCGTTGCACCTTCCCGATTTGGAAAAACAATGGAGTGTGCTGATCGACCAGCCGGTACATGCCGACATGCGGGCAGCAGAAGGTCAACTATATGTTGTTACCTCACAAGGTCGTGTGCGTAGCTATCGAGAGCAGGACGGCGTTTTAAACTGGAGTCTGGATGTGGACGACGCCTTTTACGCACGTCCCGCCTATCACGACGGTAAGTTGTTTTGCGCGGCGTACAGCGGCAACGTATATGTTTGCGACGCGCGAACGGGTGCCCTGCTCACGCGCATCCCGGGGCGGGTGCCGGTCTATACCGATCCGCTGACCGACAACGAACGGTTGTACATTCCCCATGCCGACGGCACACTGGCGGCATATAGCCTGTCCACCCTGCACAAGGCATGGCGCGTGGAACTGCACGCTCCTTTCGGAGCGCCTCTTTTGGTTACGGAATGGGCACTGTACAGCGGGCAACTTTCCCGCCGTCTGTTCATAATCAATACCGCAACCGGCGCGATTTATCAGGAACAAAAACTTAAAGGACGGCCATTGAGTCAACCCGTATTATTTAACGGCAACCTTTACATGTGCACCTCACCGGGACAAATTGAGGAGTTTACCGCCCATGAGTAAACGGTTAATCGGCGCCCTGGTTATTGTGTGGGCCGCGACGTTGACGGCGGCTCCTTCGCGGCACGGCATGCTGTGCTTTATTGACGACGGCAACACCTGGCAAATCGCCATCGATGACTCGCTGTTGGTTACCTCCGCCGATACGCTATGGCTCCAGCCCGGTAGCCATCGCCTGAACGCCCGACGCATGAATGACACCCGATGGCCGGCAGCAGGTATCAACACAAAACTGACCCTGAGCGCCGGAGATACCTTGCGTTACCTGCTCACGCCGCCCGCCACCAACGCCCCTGCCCTGCCGGGCGTCCTTCCCGCGGTTGCGCGCAAAAAACCCGACCTCTCCGCTCTTGCTCTTTATGAGAGACCCGTTTTCCGTAACAGTTTGCTGGCCGGCGCCATACTCAGCAACTGGGCGGCTTTTTACGGTAAGCATCTCGCCGATGACGCCTACAACGCCTACCTGCGATCAAACCGCCGTTCCGACATCGAGCGTTATTACCAACGCGCCCAAACCTACGATACCCTCTCCAATGTCTTTCTCGGTATCTCCGTTGCGGCTTTGAGCGGTTACCTGTGGTTGTTAACGGAATAAAGAACGGTCTCCGGCGTATTCTTTTTTCCGTATTACCTAAGAACCGGCATGGAATACGGGCGTTTGAGCGGACTGCACCGATTTATTCTTTTGACACACAGAGACAGGCTTTCTAAATTAGCCGCTCACAATACGAAATGAATGGCATGTACCGTCTGTTAAAAATATTACCCGGCATTTTTCTCTATCTTGCGATCTACCTGTTTGCCTATTATCTGCTTACGGGAAACTGGCCCAACCTGATTTCCGACTCAGCGTTGATGCTGACGTTGATTACCGTGTTGCTTACCCACCGGCGTATGCAGCAGTTTTTGGAACGTCACAGCCGCTGGTTTCTTTCGGCACGTGTGAGCCGTGTGCTGAGGCTGATGGAGCATCTCAATCGCGAACTGGAAAATGTGAACAGCTATTTTGAGCTGAAAAATGTGCTGATGGAGGCCTTTGACCGGATTATCGAAAACACGCCGTTTGTTTTTTATGTTAAAGAAGCTAACATGTTTTATCTGGCCCACACCCGGCGCATTAAAACCCCCATGTTGCCCGTGGCCCATATCAATGACATCTATTTTCAGGTTATTCCGAAGGGCAAAATGTATAAACCGCTGCGCCAGATGAAATTCCCCCCGGAAATTGAAGCCGATTTTAAACGCCTGAAACTGGAATACCTTTATATGTTCTCCGGCCATTCTCATGTGTTTGCTTTTCTTGCCGTAACGGCCGATGTCCACCGTTTGTTACAGGCGCCATCGGTGAATGTGATGTTCCGGAGGGTGAACAATAAAACCGGCCCCCTGCTGGAAAGCTCCGCCCTGCACATGGACTTGCAGCATAAACAATTTGAAATCCGCAAGCTTTTGGAAGTTAGCCAGAAAATTCTTTCCGAACTGGACATCAAAAAAGTGCTCGATTATATGCTGGACGCACTGGAGGAGTTAATCGAATACGACGCGGCCTCTGTTTTTTTACTGAAGGAAAACGGCGAGGAATTGTTGAGCACCAGCAGCCGGGGTTACGCCTCGCGCGAGCTGCTCTCCTTAAAAGTGGGCCAGGGCTCTTGCGGGCATGTGGTGCGCACACGAACTATTGATGTGATCCCCGATGTGCGCCGGGCCGAGCATTATTACCAAGCGCGGCCGGAAACCCGTTCCCAAATATCCCTGCCCATGCTGTTTGAAGGGCGTGTTTTAGGCGTGATATGCGTGGAAAGCGATGAGCCCGATTTTTTCCGTGATCAGGATGTGGAACTGTTGAAAATATTTGCCAATCAGGGGGCGCTGGCCATCCATAACGCTCAGCAGGTCAAAATCCGCCTGCAAAAACGCGCGCTGGAAAATGAGCTTTTCCACGCCGGCACCGTGCAGCGCGGCCTGCTGATCAAACATATCCCGCATATTGAGGGGATGCGCTTTCTGGCGGAAAACATACCCAGCCAGAATGTCAGCGGCGACCTGTACGATTTCAAACGATTCAATGATCACACCCTGGGCTGTATCATTGGCGACGTATCCGGCAAGGGCGCGCCCGCCGCGTTGATGATGTCCCTTATATTGGCCAGCTTTCGCACCCAGTCCAAATCCGAAAAAACAACCTGCGATGTGGTCAACCGGATGAACAATCTGCTGACGGAAACCACCATCGAGGGGAAATTCACCACCTTGTTTTACGGCATTTTTCAAAGCGACACACGCAAACTGATTTACACCAATGCCGGTCATAATCCACCGTATATCATCCGCGCCAACGGCGAAATCATCAAACTAACCGGCGGCGGTTTGCTGCTCGGATTTCTGAAAAATCAGGAATACATTCAAAAAGAAGTCCAACTGGAAAAAGACGATCTGTTCATTGCTTTTACCGACGGTCTTTCCGAAGCGATGAATGATCAGGAAGAAGAATTCGGCGAGGCACGCATCCTTGACCTGCTTCAACGTCATAAGCACCGGCCGCTGCACGACATAAAAAAAGCCTTATTGGAAGCCGTAACCGGGTTTAGTGGTTCAACGGTACAAGCCGATGACATTACTTTAATTATAGGACGCATGGAATCATGAACAAAGCGCCTGTCTTGATTGATGAAGAAAAATGGACCCGATTCCGGGAAGAAAGTTATTACCCTCTGCTCAGCCCTGCAACCCGTCGTTTTCTGGATGAACTGGCCGGATCGTACCGGCTCACATTCCAGGAATTTCGTCAGTTGACGGAAATGGCCCGGGATTTATTTATGTGGGGGGAACGGCCTCTGGAAGAGGTGTTCGCCTCACTTTATCCGGACGGAGCGCCCGCGCATAAAAAAGAATGGCGCCCGCGCCTGTTAAACCATTATCAAACACTTAAAAACGCGGCCAAAGATTACAACGCCGTCCGTCTTAAGCGGCCCAAAAAACGGGAAAAAGGGAAAATCCGCCGGCTGGAAAGCGATAAAAAAATATTCGGCATGTGCCCCGTGGCTTCACCCAAAACCGTTTGCTGTAATCTTAAAACCATAGACGCCGTGGAAAACTGTGTATTCGGTTGCAGTTACTGCACCATTCAGACCTTCTATCATCAGGAGACCGTGTTTGACGCCCATTTATCGGAAAAACTGGAGGCTCTTAGTCTCGATCCTGCACGGCGTTACCATATCGGCACCGGACAGTCTTCCGATTCGTTGGTATGGGGCAATAAGCACGGCAATCTGGACGCGCTGATGCGCTTTGCCCGCTCCCATCCCAATGTATTGCTGGAATTCAAAACCAAATCCGATAATATTCGCTATTTTCTTGAACATGACATACCGCCCAACATTGTATGCAGTTGGTCGCTCAATCCACAGGTGATCATCGAAAATGAGGAACATTTCACCGCCGGACTGGAGCAGCGCCTTAGCGCCGCGCGGCGGGTAGCCGACCGGGGCATTCGGGTTGCCTTTCATTTTCATCCGATCATCTACTACAATACCTGGCAGGAAGATTACACCCGACTGGCCCAACGTGTTTTGGAGATGTTCACCCCCGAAGAGGTTTTATTTATATCCTTCGGTTCGGTCACATTTATCAAACCGGTGTTAAAACAAATCCGGCGCTCTTCACTGGAAACCAAAATCACCCAAATGGAGCTGGTGAAAGACCCGCACGGCAAGCTGACCTATCCGGATGTTATAAAGATCGAAAAATTTTCCACCATGTATCGCGCGTTTGAACCCTGGCACGATGAGGTTTTCTTTTATTTATGCATGGAAAAAGCAGAATTGTGGGAACGTTCGCTGGGTTTTGTATTCGAAAGCAACGACGCCTTTGAACAGGCCATGCTGGATCATTGTTTCGCGCGCCTGCCGAAGAAATAAGCGGGAATGCCTAAAATTTTACTAAAATTGAGGTACCCCTATGCACGACCTTTATTTAGAGCCATAAGAAGTCTTATTATAAGGGATGTAATAGGGATAAATAAGTAACATATTTTTCCACATGCAATTCAAAGTTAAAAAGATTACGAAAATCATTTGGCGTAAAATAAGGTTTTAACAGGTCGTTATGTAACGGCTTAAAACTTGCGGATACAATCATGATTTACTACTTTAAAACTTGTTCTTAGACTTTAAAAAATGCCCATAAAATACAGGCAGAATTGCCAAATATTGAATCCGATATAATTGGGGTCATTGAAGTATTTGGCTCATTTGTCATGAAT
>RFFS01000080.1 GCA_003696775.1 Calditrichota bacterium | reverse complement strand
TAAAAAAAGGAACTGTGCTAAATGTCATATCCTGAAATAGGCAGCTTGACATATCTTATACTCGTTTTTTAACAAACGACCTTCATTACTTAAGTCCTATAACGGCGAAGTCGATCTAAGAAACTACATTCTTCAAGGGGAGCTGAGTTGGCAAAGATACTAATTATCGACGATTATCCGGAATCCATTGCGCTGATCAAGTCATTTTTTCTTACGGAACCGCATACCTTTATAAATGCCGGGACGGGCGAAGAAGGCGTCCGGATGGCCCGGGAAGAAAAGCCCGACCTGATTCTTCTCGATATCCAAATGCCCGGCATGAACGGCTTTGATGTATGCACCACTTTAAGGAAAGACTCCGCCACCAAACACATTCCCGTTATCATGATTACCGGCCTGGATGATAACCGCGCCCGGGCCCGCAGTTATGAATTAAACGCCGATTACCTGACCAAACCCTTCAATATTTACGATATCAAAATGCGTGTGCGTAACGCTTTGGAACTGGAAAGTTTTAAAAAACAATTACGTAGCGCCGAAGATTTGATCTTCAAACTGGCCATGATCGCGGAGGTGAAAGATGCCTATGCACAGGGCTCTTCTCTAAAGCTGGCCACACAGGCCAGGCATTTTGCCCGGGAACTGGGACTGGACCAGCAGGATGTTATGGATGTCGCCCGCGGCGGGTTACTGCATGCCGTCGGTAAAATTGAAATCGATGAAAAAATACTTGCCAAACCCGGTCCGTTGACGCCTGATGAATTTGATAAGATTCGCACTTATCCGGTAGCCGGGGAACGTATTGTGGAACCGATCCATTCCCTGCACGGCGCCGTGCCCATCGTGCGCAGTCATAAGGAAATGTACGATGGTTCCGGTTATCCCGATCAGCTTAAAGGGGAAGATATCCCGTTTTTGGCGCGGATTATCTCGCTCTCGGGTAGTTTCAACGCCTTAACCACCAATCGTCCGTATCGTAAAGCGCTAAAAAAGGATGACGCCCTGGATGTGATGGAACAGGAAACACGCAACGGTAAATTCGATCCCGATCTTTTTAAAGAGTTTAAAAAGATATACAAAAAAAACGACCCGGCCGACATTCCGCCCCTGAATATGGACGCCTTCCACTAAACACCGGACGGCAGCCCATCTAATACTTGTCTTTATCCCTAAATTCAGCTAATTTTAATTTTTTACTAAATTCCGGTAAATAAAATAAATAACCGGTCTTATACGTTATTATTGAAAAACGGAGAATACATGTTTGAAAATTTAACACAACAATCCCTGCTCATCGCTGTTATCAGCATTGTTGTCGGAATAACCATAGGGTATTTCATTTATCATCTAATAGTTTTGCGTACCAAAAACACCACCCGATCCATTTTGGAAAAGGCCGAGCGCGAAGCGGAGAAAATAAAGAAAGAACGGCTTTACAATTTTAAAATGGAATTGCAGGAAAAACGGGCCGCTTTTCAAAAGGAACTTCGTGAAAAAGATGAAAAGATGCGTCGTCAGGAATCCACGCTGTTACAACGTGAAAAACAGTTGAAGCGCACCGAGAATCAACTGAAAAGCCTCGAAGCGCGGTTGGAAAAAAAGGAAATTCGCCTGGAAGAACAGGAAGAACTCCTGTTTGAAAAGCACAAGCGCGTGGATGCCATTCTTGAAGAACAAAATTTACGACTGGAACGCATCGCCCGCTATTCGCAGGATGAAGCACGTCAGCAGTTGTTGAAAAACCTGGAACAAAAGGTCAAACTTGAAGCAGCGCAAATGGCCAATGATATCCGCAATGAAGCCCGGGAAAAGGCCCAGAAAGAAGCGCGTGAGATCATTGCCACGGCCATAGAGAACCTGGCTTACGATTTTACCATGGAAAGCACGCTTTCAAACGTGGAATTACCCAACGAGCGATTTAAAGGGATGATTATAGGCCGGGAAGGTAAAAATATCCGCGCTTTTGAAGAAGCCACCGGCGTCAAGGTCATAGTGGACGATACCCCGGAACTGATTGTCTTGTCCGGTTTTGATCCGGTGGCCCGGGAAATTGCCCGTCTGGCCATGGAAAGCCTGATAAAAAGCCGCAATATCAATGTAAACACCATTCAACAGGCGGTGAAAAAAGCCAAGGCCGATGTAAACCGTTCCATTCAAAAAGCGGCCGACGAAACATTGCGTGAACTTAAGCTGCATAACGTGCATCCATTGATGCGTGAAAATCTGGGCCGTTTGCGTTACCGTTACAGTTACGGTCAAAATCAGTTGCAACACTCCAAGGAAGTGGCCTTTTTGGCCGGCGCTCTGGCCGCTGAACTGGGCTTTAATGTGAAACTGGCCCGTCGTGCCGGATTGTTCCATGATATCGGTAAAGCGATCAGCAGTCATAAGGAAGGCAGCCATGTAACACTTGGCGTGGAATTGGCTGAAAAATGCCGTGAACATGAAGTGGTCATCAATTCCATATTGGCGCACCATGAAGAAGCGGAACCCATCAGCCCCATTTCCGTTCTTGTAACGGCGGCGGATAAAATCAGCGGCAGCCGGCCCGGCGCGCGGCGGGATTCACTGGAAGCGTACACCAAGCGTATCAATCAACTTGAAGAGATCGCCACTTCGTTCGACGGTGTAAAAAAAGCCTATGCCATTTCCGCCGGTCGTGAAGTGCGGGTTATAGTGGAACCGACCAAACTGAGCGATGACGCCTGTACGGTACTTTCCTCGGATATTGCCGCCAAAATCAAGGAAACAATGGAATATCCGGGGCAAATCAAAGTAACCGTTATTCGTAAATCGATCACCTCGCGTTCCACCGATGATTTTAAAAACAACAAAAATAATAAGAACAACAAAAAATATGAAAAGGGGAGTCGATCATGATTGATGTAACCGATAAGGCTGCTTTAAAAATAAGAGAAATCTTAAATGATGAAAACAAAGCGGACGCATTTATCCGCGTCGGCATCAAGGGTGGCGGATGTTCCGGTTTTACCTATGTATTGGATATAGAAGAAAATAAAAAAGAATCCGATCAGGAATATTTGTTCGGCGATGTGCGGGTTCTGATAGATTCGAAAAGCGTTGTTTATCTGGCCGGCACCCAGTTGGACTATACCGATGGTTTGCATGGCAGCGGTTTTGTTTTCAATAATCCCAATGCCACCAAAACATGTGGCTGCGGTAATTCTTTTGCCGTATAAGGGGCCGGCATGTATAAAATTCGTTTTGCGGGAGACCCTGTTTTGCGTCGGGAAACACGCCCCATCGAACAGTTTGATGATTCATTAAACAAAATGATCCAAAACATGATCGTTACCATGCATCGGGAAGACGGGATCGGGCTGGCCGCGCCGCAAGTGGGCTATTCCCTTAAATTATGCGTTGTGGATATATCTTCCATCGATGAAAAAGAGCATCCGCGGGCATTTATCAATCCGGAAATCGTGGATAGTTGGGGCGAAGATACGGTGGAAGAAGGATGTCTTTCCATACCCGATGTACGTGATGACGTAACCCGTCCCGAAGGCATCCGGCTGGTTTATCATGATGAACGGGGCAACCGGCTTGAAGAATCTTACGACGGGTGGATGGCACGCGTCCTTCAACATGAAATCGATCATTTGAACGGTATTCTTTTTGTCGATTATCTACCGTCGTTTAAAATTCAGGCTTTGCAACAAAAAGGTTTGCTGCCTCAAAAATTTTAATCTGTTCTTAATTCCGTTTACTTAACGTCTATACTCAATTCCATCGGGGGCTGAATCATGTTGTCTCTCATTGAAAAAATTTTATTTGTTCTGTTGACGGTTGCTTCTGTCTATTTGGCCTATAACCGTTTCCGATTGATGTTTGCCGCCATAAACCGCGGGCAGGATCGCTTATATTTTACGCCGTTCGCCAAACGGTTGCTAACAGGGCTTTCCGTGCTCTTCACTCAGAAAACCGTTTTTAAAAAACGCCCCCTACTCAGTTTTTTTCACGCGCTGATCGCCTGGGCTTTTATCCTCTACTTTCTTGTTAATATCGGCGATGTGTTAACCGGTTTTATTGCCGATTTTCATTTTTTGGGTCAGGGTGCCGTTGCCCGCTGGTATCATCTCTTTACCGATATCTTTAGCGTGGCGGCTATTATCGGGATGCTTGTGTTTATCGTGCGTCGATTTGTGATCCGCTCCGTCGAACTGAATATTCGGGATAATGTACTGCTAAATGAAGGCGCCCAGGCCAAAATACGGCGTGATTCACTGATTGTCGGCTTGTTTATTCTGGCCCACATCGGTTTTCGATTTTTGGGAGAAAGCTTCGCTCTGGCCAGGGACGGCAGTGATAGCTGGCAACCCCTGGCCTCTGCCGTGGCCGTGATGTGGAGCGGCATGTCTCCCCCAACTCTGAATGTTATGCTGCATATTTCCTGGTGGCTGGCGCTGGGGCTTATTTTGGCGTTTATTCCGTACTTCCCGTCGAGTAAACACGCGCACCTTTTCATGGGCCCCTTGAATTTCATGACCCGACCCGAACGTTCCGCCGCCGGCACCATGCAACGGCTGGATTTTGAAGCCGAGGATGCCGAACAGTTCGGCGTGGCCCGTCCGGAACATCTCGATAAAACCCAATTACTGGATGCCTTTGCCTGTATTATGTGCAACCGTTGTCAGGATGTTTGCCCGGCCTATCAAACAGGCAAGGAGCTGAGTCCCTCCGCCCTGGAAATCAATAAGCGTCTGTTCCTGAATCAAAATCTGAAAATCTTTGCCGAAGGCGCGGAAACCGAAGCGGCGATGACCGATATCATATTAAGCCCTTCCGCCTTATGGGCATGTACCAGTTGCGCCGCCTGTGTGGAAGTGTGCCCGGTGGGCAATGAACCCATGCTCGATATTCTGAATATACGCCGGGATAAGGTGCTGATGGAATCGGACTTTCCCAAGGAACTGCAAGGCGCCTATAACGGCATGGAGCGCAATCAGAATCCCTGGAACATGAATGAAGACCGTCTGGCCTGGGCCAAAAGCGATCCGGAACTAACCGTTAAAACCGTTGACGAAAACCCCGATTTTGATGTGTTGTACTGGGTGGGGTGCGCGGGCGCCTTTGAAACAAAAGGGCAACGCATCGCGCGGGCTTTTGCAAAAATTTTGAACAAGGCCGATGTGAATTTTGCCGTTTTGGGCAATAAGGAAAGTTGCACCGGCGACAGCGCCCGCCGCTCGGGTAACGAATATCTGTTTACCATGATGGCGGAACAAAATGTGGAATTACTCAATTCGGTGAAACCGAAAAAAATTGTGACCACCTGTCCGCATTGTCTGCACACCATTAAAAATGAATATCCGCAATTTGGCGGTAATTACGAAGTGGTGCACCATACGGAATACATCCGGCAATTGCAGGAGCAGGGCGCCTTAAAGGAAAGTAAATCCGATCAAAAAATCACCTATCACGATCCCTGTTATCTAGGCCGGCATAATAAGGAGTATGAGGCACCGCGTTCCGTTCTGGCGTCTTCCGGTCAAATAGTGGAGATGGCACGCCATGGAGCGGACAGTTTTTGTTGCGGAGCCGGCGGCGGTCAAATGTGGAAAGAAGAAGAAAACGGCACGGAAGCGGTGCGCCGCGAACGCTACCGCGAAGGCGCGGCCACTCAGGCGGATGTTATGGCTACCGCCTGTCCTTTTTGCATGATTATGATGACCGATGCCAAAAACGAAACGGAAGGCCGGCTGGAAGTGCGTGATATCGCCGAAATAATTGCCGACCGTGTATGAATGGCGGGGCGGTAACGCAAAAATCACGTCCCGTCCGTCCCGTTAATAATTTCTGGATATAAGGCTTTGTTTTTCTTAACTTTTTCAGCTTGATCGCGGAACCGAACATACCGCGCGGCGTAAAGGGAAACGGTTAATAATTACCGTTCTAAAAGTTAAAGAAAATAGCTTGCATGAAACGTTTTTTGCTCATCTTTGCTCTTACCATAACCTTTTTGGGGATATTGATTTCCGCCAGCCCCTTTATCCTCCGGTGGAGTGGTTGGGATGAGCCGTTAAAAGCCCGCCTGCTGCAAAAATTTTTCCCTGAAGAACAAAACATCGCCCTGGAACTGGATAACCTGAGCATAGGACTCAATGGTGTTGTCCTTTCCAAATTAAGTTATTTATCCGATGACGGACGATTGGAATTGCTGATAGACGCCATCCATGTGGATGTGAATTTCTGGAATTTATACCGGGGACGCCAGGGACTGCATAATCTCATCAGCCGGGTACGCATTCAAAAGCCCCGGCTAATTGTGCATGATACCCGGCAAGGCGATGCGATGGGGCCGACGGAACAGAGTCCTTTGCCGGATGTGGAGATCAATAAACTGTTGTCCAGATTGCCCAATGTACAGGTCGTTGATGGTAAAGTAATCTGGTCGGCGCAAAACGGCACCTTTTTCTCGGTGCTTCAAAACCTTAACGGTTATTTATCGGCCCGCGACAGCCTCCTGGAACTGGATGGCAGTCTGCTTTCTTCCGCTCAGGAAAATTTCAAAATAAAAACCCGTTATAATATCCGTGAAAACCGGTTCGACGGGGATATTCAGCTAAACAGCTATACCATAAACCGTTTTTTCACCAGCCCTATATCACGGCAATTTCTTGATGATGTCTTCGTAACCGGTGGAAATATTGACGGCCGGTTGCATATATACGGACGGTTCAACTCCCTGGATTCCCTTAAAGTGAATGGCGATATCTTTTTGGAAAATATCGCCTCGCGGATTTATGGTTTTCAAACCGATAGTCTCAATGGACATATCGAATTCCATGAAAACCGGATGAGCGTGGAAGACGGCATGGTCTATGTGGGCCGATTGCCTTTTTACTTTACCGCCCAAATCAAAGATATCCTGCATCCGGAGCTATCGGGCGATATCTATAATCCGGCATTGGATATCGCCTATATTCCCACTTTGGCGAATTTACCGCTGGATTCTTCCCAATGCATGTTGAATGCGCGCTATACAATCGGTACCGATTTCCGTTTACATGGACGACTGACCGCCCGGCGGATTAATTTTGCTGGCAAGCCCGTGCGTGATATAAAAATGGCCTGGCAAATCCGGGATAACGCCATCGATTTAACCGAACTGGGTTTTCAAACCCTTTTCGGCAGGGTAACGGGACATGGGCGCTATCTTTGGAAAAAACAATTACTTGCTTTCGAATTGGGTGCCGAAAATGTTTCAACCGAAAATATAATTCTCGATCTTATTGAGGGCGCCAAACATGATGTATCGTTACAGGCTTCCGTCAATTTACGTACCGGACGTATCCGGGGAGGTTGGCGCTACATTCTGCAAAGAGGGGATACTCTGTTTCATACCTACGGACATATCCGAGGGTCGGAACAAAAATTGGATGTGGTCACCGATTACGCTTCGGAACCCCATTTCAATTGGAAAGCACGTATCGAAAACTACCTGACCAATCCCAAAATCAGTTATATGGCTGTGGAAAATTTTCCGTTTCATCGCTTTACATCCAATTACATGTTGCGTTCCTTCCGGCAAAAAGTGTATTCATCCGCGCGTTTGTCCGGTACCATTAACGATTTACGCGGCTCGCTGCTGTTCCGTAAGAAGGCGACACAGGATACCTTGTTCAGCGCCGAAACCCACATCCAAAATCTGCTTCATCCGCATAAAAATATAGACGGTCGCCTTCATATGGGGAGTTTGCAGGGGCAATATAGTGTCGATTTATCACCGCGCTTTTTAGGGAGTTACTTTAACCTCGGCCCGGGTATCAAGGGGTCTTTTTTTCTGAAACATGATACCGTAACGCGTATTTCCGGTGCCATTACGCTTGACCGTTTCAATATCCATACGATTACAGAACCGAATCGAAACGACGACTACCGAAAACAGGCCTATCTGGATGGCACTTTGCAATTATCGGGGACACTGGACGCGCCCGTGCTGCAAGGGAAAGTGGGGGGCAACCGTTTTATTTTTAACGGACAGGGGTATTATCAACCGCAATTTGTCATTTCCGCCAATCGTACGCAGGTTGCTCTGGATTCCGTGCATATTTATCATAATAATATTCCCGTATTGAATGGCCGGTTGGTATGGACGTTTTTAAATGATCAGATTCATGGCCGTGTACAGGGGAACAAGGTGGATGCCGAAACCCTTTTAAAAACTTTGGGCATGGACAGCTCCCTGGTAAGCGGGGAAGGCCGTTATGCTTTTAGCATCCAGGGAACACGGCTCAAACCCTTTATTCGGGCCGATATTCATTTGGAAAACGGTAAACTGGGCGGCATCGCTTTTGATCAATTAAGTTTAAACGCCAGCGATCGTCTGGTACGGGATGGTGTTATTGTACGTCCCGAAGATCATATACTGGAAATTGAAGACTTACGCATCAATAAGAGCGGGCGCTACCATGTCTATGGCATCGGTACCCTGCCGGTAAGTCCGGAGCGGGAGATGGACCTGGCCATTAAGTTTGACGGCGATATTTTTCATTATCTGAACCGATTAACGCCATTTTTTCGTGATGGCGCCTCGTTATCCGATATCAGTCTTAAATTTAAGGGTCGTCGAAACGATTTACGGCTGGTTGCCGCGGATATTTATATCGATCGCGGGGAATTATGGCTGGCGGATGTGGCCAACCATGTGGAAGATATTTCCGCGCATGTGGTTCTGCGGGATGGCAGCGGCAAGGTGGATATTAAAAAATTTGCCGCCCGCGTGGATGATGCCTATCTGAAAATCCATACCGAAAGGGATTTGCCCCTGGTGGACGGGCGGAAACTGCAAAACTGGTATTTCCGCGGATTAGGGCTCGATTTTGGCGTGCTGGCCATGGAAACCACTTCACCCGGTGTACGCGTGCATTTACCGGGCCTGATGTATGATGATGAGTATGGTGTGTTATTTCTGGAAGGACGTGATGGCGCCCCCCATTTTTATTTTGCCGGTCCGGTCAAACATCCCGTGGTGTTTGGCGAAGTAACCGTCAGTAACGCTCAGATAACCTATCCCTTTGTCACACACGGCACCGCCACGGGACCACCGGGGCCCGTGGAAGAGTTTTTAGCCGGTTTGGACTGGGATGTGCTCGTGCGTCCGGGTAAGGATGTGGTTTACCGCCGTGACATTCCGGCTTATGTGGACAACGTAAACGCCGAATTGACGGTGGATGAGGGCAGTCCGGGATTAGACTTTTCCGGTATTATAAAAAAGGGTACATTCCATCCACAGGGAAGTCTGGTTTCCAGCCGGGGCAGGCTGGAATATTTGGACCTTAATTTTAAGGTGGATCGCTTTGCCATAAACTTCAATCCCAATGATGCCAATCCCGAGGTCGCCGGACGCGCCTGGACAACCATCCGGGACAGCGTGGGTGCGGTGCCCAAAACCATCTATCTGCAATTGTACGCCGTGGACCCGCAAACAGGAAATGAACGGCAGCAAGGCAGTTGGGAAAATTTTAAGTTTAAGCTACTTTCGGCAGACCCGACCATAGGTGAAACCCAGGAACAGGTATTAGCGTATCTGGGCTATTCCGCCAAGAACATCAGCAAAAAAGCCACCCATTTGGGAGGGGCGTTAACCGAACGCTACCTGATACGCCCCTTGCTGCGTCCGTTGGAAAAAGTGCTGGAAGACAATCTGGGTATTGATTTTGTGCGTTTTAATTCCAATATTGCCCGGAATTTATTTTATTCCAGCATTGGCCGGCAGGGCAATGGCAGCGGAGACGCGATCATTAATCCCTATTTCACCAGTTCATCCTATCTGTACCTGATGTCCAGTTCGGAAGTTACACTGGGGAAATATCTTTCCGAAAACCTGTACCTTTCCTATACCGGGCAACTGGTTTCGGTATATGATAACGCGTCAACGGGATTTGATTTTAACCATTCCATTGGTTTGGAATATCGTTTTTTAAAAGATATTCTGATCGAGTTTGAATGGGATCGGGAATTGATGCGCTATTATAATGTTCAGAACCAACGACAGTATCTGGAAGACTTTAAAATTCGCTTCCGGCACTCATTTACATTTTAATATGGATTATGGAGGATAATGTGCGAAAAATCGGGGCCCTTATTTTATTACATCTGTTATTAACAGCAGGACTTGTTTATGCTCAGGGGCAAAAAATTGTTATCAATGCCATAACGGTGGAAGGCAATAAAACGGCCGATGCCAGTACCATACGGCTTAACTCCGGACTGGTTGTGGGAGAAAGCATCACCGGTGATGATATACAGAAAGCGGTGAAAAATCTCTGGTCGCTGAATATATTTGAAGATATCCAGGTCTATATCGTCAATCAGTCGGCGGCAGGCATCGATCTTTTAATCAAAGTGAAAGAATACCCCCGTTTGAACAAAGTGTTTATCAGCGGCGCCGATGAACTGGGCGAAGACGATATCCGCGAAGCCCTGAATACCTATCGGGGGATGGTGGTGACGCCGTATAAGATTTCCAAAATGAAAGAACGCGTGCTAAAAAAATATAAGGAAGAGGGTTTCCTGCTGGCCGAAGTGGCCATCGATACGGTGCATGCCGCTCCCAACCGGGTCAACTTAAAAGTGGATATCAAGGAAGGGTATGAAGTTCAGATTGAAAAAATAACCTTTCACAACAATGCATCCATTGATGGCGATGATCTGCGTGATGCCATGGAAGATACCCAGGAAGACCGCTGGTGGCGCAGCGCCGATTTTGACGCCAAAAAATACGAAGCCGATAAGGAAAAGGTAATCCAATATTACAAGGAGCAAGGCTATCGCGATGCCGATATTGTAAAAGATTCTCTTTATTACAGTCCGGATAAACGCAGTCTGTTTATCGATATCTGGGTGTATGAGGGCAATAAATATTACTTTGGCGACATTGCGTTTGAAGGTAACGAAGTCTTCAGCGATGAAGAACTGGCCGCGGCTCTGGACATCCGTAAGGGCGACGTATATGACCAGAAGAAATACGACGAAGGGATTCGCGACCGCCTGCAAAAGATGTATTATAATGAAGGTTACCTGTTTGCCAATATCGCCCCGCAGGAAGTGCCCGTCCATAACGACACGTTGAATGTTACTTTTCATATTCTGGAAGGGACAGTGGTTCATATAAAAGAAATTGATATTGTCGGCAATACCAAAACCAACGAGAAGGTGATCCGCAGGGAATTTAAAATTCACCCGGGCGATGTGTTCAACAGCGCCAAGCTGGAACGTTCCGTGCGTGATTTGATGATTTTGAATTATTTCAGCAATGTGGTGCCGGATGTCAAACTGATACCGAATGATTCCAAACATGTCAATTTAAAAGTTAAAGTGGATGAAAAGTCCACGGATACGGCCAATATGTCCGCCGGTTACAGTCAACGGGACGGGTTGATCGGCAGCATCGGATTAACTTTCAACAACTTTTCCCTGGCCCATCCGTTAAGCGGCGGGGATGGTCAGCGGCTGGTATTTGACTGGCAGTTCGGGCGCATTTACCGGTCGATATCCATCAGCTTTACCGAGCCCTGGATGTTCGATACCCCGACTTTGGGCGGATTTTCGTTGTTCAATACCCGTTCCGGCGGCGGCTTTTATCCCTGGGATCGACGGGATCAGGGGGGGACGCTACGCATCGGCCGGCGTTTTTACTGGCCGGACAACTACTTCCGCGGTGACTGGATTTTCCGCGCCGCCGAAACATCGATTACCAATATCCGTGACGCCGAATTACAACGCCGTTACGAACAATTGGGCACCGCCGGTACCACCAGTCAGTTCAGTCTGACTCAGATCATCACGCGGGACAGCCGTAACAATCCGGAATTTCCCACGCGGGGTTCCACCCATTCCCTGTCGTTCCAGCTTTCAGGCGGTCCCTTTGGCGGCGATCAACATTTTTTCAAAACACAATTCTCGAGTGAGTGGTTCATTCCCTTGCCGTTCAATCTGGTCTTGTACACCCAGAATAAATTCGGTATTCTGAACCAATTGAAGGATGACTCGTTTATTCTGTTCGGTGAATATTTTTACATGGGCGGCAGTGGTTTGGGATTTGCCGAAAGTTTACGCGGATACGATGACGGTCAGGTGGGCCCGTTGACCTCGGCCGGACGTCCCATCGGAGGTAAATCCATGGTTAAATCCACCATTGAATTGCGTTTCCCCATCGCGCCCAATCCCACCATCTTCGGTTTATTGTTTGCCGAAGCCGGTAACGCCTGGGAAAATGTCAGCGAGACCAACCCGTTTGAGTTACGTCGGTCCGTTGGCGCCGGCGTGCGATTGTTCATGCCGCTGGTCGGCATCATCGGTATCGATTTCGGTTACGGCTTTGACTATTACGATGCCACCGGTAAGCGTTCCGGTGACTGGAAAGTCCACTTTCAATTTGGAAGGTTTTAAATAATTAAATAAATTAATCATCTTTTTTTAATCACGACCACTAAGGAGGTAATGGTGAAATCATTCAAACCTATTTACAGTATTTTGTTAAGTTTGTTTTTATTTACAGGCATTTTTGCTCAAAAACTGGCTTATGTCAATTCCCAAAAAATCTTTGCGGAATATCAGGAATACATTGACGTACAAAATAAACTCAATGAAATTCAAAGTCAGTATCAGGCACAATATGATAAAATGGTCAAAGAATATCAGGATCTGGCCAATGAAATCGAATCGCAAAGCCTGTTGCTGAGCCCCGAGAAAAAGCAGGAAAAAATGCGCGCCGCCCAGGAAAAAGCGTTAGCCGTGGAACGTTTTAAATATGAAAAACTCGGCCCGCAGGGTGAATATTATAAAAAGCAGGCGGAACTCGGAAAGCCGGTGATGGATAAAATCAACGCCGCCATTAAAAAAATCGGCGATGCGGAAGGATATGACATTGTGTTTGACGGTGCCGTGGGTTTGTTATACGCCAAGCCTGATCTGGATATCACCCAGAAAGTTCTGGATGAATTGAATGCCGGTTTGACTAAAAAATAATTTCGGTTTATATGACCCTTTTGGAAATAGCCTTACGGATCAATGGTCATTTAAACGGCCCCGAAGACCTGGAAATAAAAGGACCCGCTAAAATTGAAGAGGCCGGTCCGGATGAAATTACTTTTATTTCCAACAAAAAATACCGTCATCATCTGGAAAATACGCTGGCCGGGGCGGTGATTGTCGATCAGGATTATGAAAATCTGAAAATACCTCACATACGCGTGGAGAACGCGTATGTGGGGTTTTTGTTTGTCCTGAAGATATTTGCACCGGAAAAAAGCCATTCCTTTCGGGGTATTGCCCCGGGGGCGGTGGTGGAAAAATCCGCCACGCTGGGCGAGAATTGCGATGTGGCCCCCCATGTCTATATTGGCGCCCATGCAACGATCGGGAAAAACTGTGTCATCCATCCGGGGGTGGTTATCGGTGACCATGTCCGCATTGGCGATGATTGTATTCTGTATCCCAATGTATCCATCCGGGAAGCGTGCCGGGTGGGCAATCGGGTGATCATTCAAAACGGCGCCGTGATCGGTAGTGACGGGTTCGGTTTCGCGCCAAAGGATGAGGCCTATATTAAAATCCCGCAAATAGGCAATGTGGTCATCGGTGATGATGTGGAAATAGGTGCCAATACCACCATCGATCGGGCTACAATGGGATCAACGGTTATAGAAGACGGCGTCAAACTGGATAATCTGGTCCAAATCGCTCATAACTGTGTGATAGGCGCCCATACGGTGATCGCCGCACAAACAGGCATGGCCGGCAGCACAAAAGTGGGGCGGCATGTGACCATGGGCGGTCAGGTAGGCGTAAACGGCCACATCACCATTGCGGAAAATAACATCATCGGCGCCAAGTCCGGTGTTACCAAATCCACCAGGCCCAATGAAGTATTGTTGGGGATGCCCGCCGTGCCCATCATGCAGCAAAAACGGATGGATGTGAGCATGCGGCATTTACCGGACATTGTCAAACGTCTTAATCAACTTGAAAAGGAAATTATTGCCTTACAGGAGAAAGCAGAGAAATAATATGGCCGATAAGCAACAAACCATAAAAAAAGAAGTGACCTTTGAAGGGCGTGGGCTGCATACCGGCAATAAAACCACCATCACCTTTAAACCCGCGCCGGTCAACTACGGGCGTAAATTTGTTCGGGTGGATGTGGAAAACGCGCCGGAAATCGAAGCGGTGGTGGATAATGTGGTTCAAAACGATTCCGTGGACAGTCTGCGCGGCACCACCCTCCAGGTGGATGGTGTGGAAGTGCACACAGTGGAACATGTGCTCGCCGCTCTGGTCGGCCTGGAAATAGATAATGTGCGGATTGAACTAAATGCCAATGAACCGCCCATAGCCGATGGCTCGGCGCGTCCGTTTGTGGACCTGCTGTTGGAGGCAGGCATTGAGGAACAGGACGCCGAACGTGCCTATCTCGTTGTAACGGAAACGGTCGATTACATTGTGGAAGACAAGAGTATCGAAATTGTGGCGCTTCCCACGGATGATTATCGTCTGACGGTGATGATCGACTATCAGAACCCCGCTTTGGGCAGCCAGCACAGCGGCCTGTTTAACATGAAAAAAGAGTTTGTTTCACAATTCGCGCCGGCCCGTACTTTTTGTTTTTTACATGAGGTGGAAGGCCTGATCGAACAAGGTCTGATTAAAGGCGCGGACCTGGACGCCGCGGTGGTAATCGTCGATCGCCAATTGGATGATGAGGATATCAATCGTCTGCGGGAAAAACTGCAACTTTCCGGTGAAGTCACCCTGGGTAAAACCGGCATACTGAACGATAAACAATTCCGTTTTAAAAACGAACCTTGTCGCCATAAATTGTTGGATTTAATGGGGGATCTCGCTTTGGTGGGGGTTAGTATCAAGGCGCAGATATTAGCCGCGCGACCGGGCCATAAAAGCAATATCGAGTTTGCCCGTTTATTGCGTAAGTTGTATAAAAAACAGCAGTTAACGCGAAAATATCAGGATATCGATAAAAAAGATGTCATTTTCGATATCAACGCCATAAAAAAAATATTACCGCACCGTTATCCGTTTTTACTGGTGGATTCCATTGTGGAACTGGAACCCGGTAAACGCTGTGTGGGGGTAAAAAATGTAACTTCCAACGAGCCGTTTTTCCCGGGCCATTTTCCGGGACGGCCGATTATGCCCGGTGTGCTGCAGATAGAAGCCATGGCCCAGGTGGGCGGTATATTGTTATTGAATGACGAAACCGATGTGTCAAACAAACTGGTGGTTTTCATGGGCATCGATAACGCCAAATTCCGCCGTCAGGTCATTCCCGGCGATCAGTTGGTTATGGAGTTGGAGATGTTGAAAGCCCGCCGTAATACCTTTAAAATGTCCGGAAAAGCCTATGTTAAAGGTCAATTGGTTTGTGAAGCGGAAATGATGGCAATGGTTGTGGAGCGCTAAACATGGCTCAGATTCATCCCACCGCTATTGTTCATAAAAACGCGGAAATTCATGAAGACGCGGAAATCGGCCCTTATACCATCATCGAAGATGATGTGCGTATCGACGCCGGTACCACCGTCGGCCCCCATGTCTTGATTGCCTCGGGGACACGCATCGGAAAAAATTGCCAGATACACAAGGGCGCCTCGTTGGGCAGCATTCCGCAAGACCTGAAGTTTTATAATGAAAAAACGTATCTCGAAATAGGCGATAACACCACCATTCGTGAATTTGCCACGCTCAACCGCGGCACGGCACACAGTGTTTACACCCGTATCGGTAAGAACTGTCTGTTGATGGCTTACACGCATGTGGCCCATGACTGCCAACTGGGCAACAATGTCATCCTTTCCAATTCCGTGAATCTTGCCGGACATGTAATAATCGAAGATTTTGTGGGCATAGGCGGTCTCACTCCGGTGCATCAGTTTACCCGGATAGGCGCGCATAGTTTCATCGGTGGCGGACTGCGTATCCATAAAGATATTCCACCCTATATTCTGGCCATGGGCGAGCCGCTTAAATTCGCCGGATTAAACCTGGTGGGGCTTAAACGTCGGAATTTCACTTCCGAACAATTAACTACCCTAAAAAAAGTGTACAATCTGGTTTATCGTCAATCGCTTACAACACAGGAAGCCATCCGGGCCATCAGGGATACCTTCGACGCGCATCCCGAAGCGTTGCATGTTGCCGAATTTCTTGAAAAAAGTGAACGGGGTATCGTACGATAGTGACCTCTTTACCTCTTACATCATTGCGTGTCATTCCCTTTAGCCGTGAAAAAGGCCTGTTTAACATGGCCCTGGATCATTATTTCGCCCAAAGTCTGTTAACAGACGCCACGCCTGTTTTGCGCTTTTACGGCTGGGAACCCTTCTGTCTATCCCTGGGCCGCCATCAAAAGGCCGATGAAGTAAATCGCGACGCTTTACGGGCAGCCGGCTACGACTGGGTACGGCGTCCCACCGGCGGCAGCGCCATTTTGCATGCCGATGAATGCACATACAGTATCATTTTACCCAGAAAAGCCGGTTACGATCATCACATGATCTATAACTGGGTGCATGAGCAGATTGCCGGTGCCCTGAGAACCCTGAATATACCGGTGACCCTAGCCCAGACTTCTTTAACCGATAATTATCTGAAAGGTCAAAAAGACGCCTTCGCCTGTTTCAATCGTAAAGCCCGTTCTGAAATTCAGTATAACGGGAAAAAGGTAGTGGGCTCGGCACAAAAACTATATCGGGAAACACTATTACAGCACGGTTCCATTATGCTGGGTACCACGCATGAAAAAATTATAGACCTTTTGATGTGGACGGAAGAAGAAAAGGAACGTCAAAGATTGTTTTTAAAAAAGAACGCCACGGCTTTGGATGCCCTAAACGGGTCGGACTTAACAGCCGAAACGGTAAGCCAAACCATTACAAACCACATCGGGCAAACAATTCAGGTTGATACAAAAACACTTACATCACAGGAACGTGACGGCGCTTACGGTTATTATGCCTTATTTACCTTAACGTGAACCGATTTGCACCTTTCGTCACGGAAGTTGTATATTTTGTCAACACAAGAGCAGGAGGACATCATGCGTATTTTATCTGTTTTATTATTAGCTTTGACATTATTTACCGGGCCTTTGTTTGCCCAGAGCGATCTTGATTTTACAACTTTTTCCGATTTGGATAAGCTATCCGAGCAGATGGACGGTATAAACAACGCCGCCCATGCCAGCATGAATGTGCTGGATTGGACCGATGCCAGCGGGCCGACCCTGTTTCGCATCAGCGCGGGTATTTTTGTCGGCGCCGGTTCTTTTCCCGCGAATGAAGCCGTCGGTTTGACGGAAGACGGTTATTTGCCGGCCGGTCTGGGTTTACAAGCCGGTTTCGGTACCATGGGTTTTGAAGCCTACGCCCGTTTCTTTCCGGAAACCGAGGTACAGGGATTATCCCTTCAGGTGCTTGGCTTCGGCTTAAAATATGAACTGTCGGACCTGATACCCATTCCTGCTTTTCCGGCCCTGGCCGTTTTTGCCGATTACAACACCATGGGATTCGCGATAAACGACAGCCGGGATGTTTACCTGGATAACGGTGAGAAAGCCGGTACCGTGGATTCCGGTATCGATCTGAAATTTTCCACCGTGAATATTGGCGCCATGATCAGTTATGATCTGTTGTTGGTGCGTGTATACGGTAAAATAGCTTACGACATGGGCACCACGGATGTCAGCTGGGTTTACGCCACAGCCACCCAGGTGGGCCAGGTGAACGCTTCGGAGCAATCCGGCACACTGGATAGTAATGGTTTGCGTCTCGCCGTGGGCGCTTCCATATTTGGCATTAAAGCCGAAATCGGAACACGTTCCGGCAGTACTTTCGCAGGACTTGGATACGGATTGACGTTTTAATTGAATTTTCGAAGCAGGCCCGGTTATGTACCGGGTCTGCTATTTTATACGAACTTTTATCTTCCGGATACGTTTCAGTTTGCATTTTGAAATCATTCATATTTAAAGAAACTACTTTTTATGCTCACAATAATTTCAGGTATATTTGTTTTTGGCATTCTTGTCATCATTCATGAATTGGGACACTTCTGGGCCGCGCGTTTAATGGGTGTCCGTGTGGAAAGATTCTCAATCGGCATGCCTCCCGTAATATATTCCAAAAAAATCGGTGACACAGAATGGTGTCTTTCCGCCATACCTTTGGGCGGTTATGTGAAAATGGCCGGTTTCGTAGATGAAAGTATGGATACAAAAATAACCGGCGCCGATGATGAATACAGTTCCAAGCCCGTATGGAAACGTATGGTTATCATCACGGCCGGTGTTATCATGAACCTGCTTCTGGCCATGGTCATCTATGCCGCGTTGAGTTTTACGCAGGGGAAAACCATTACACCCGTTACCCGTATTCAGGTGGAAGAGCAAAGCCCCGTGGCACGGGTTGTGGGGTTTAAAACCGGTGATAAAATCGTTTCGGTGAATGATAAGCCGGTGCATAGCTGGAATGAAATTATCCAATATTTTTATGATGATATTGATCAGGGCGTCCGCTTCAAAATTGAACGTGACGGAACGATCCAAACCTTAACCTATAAAAAAGAACTTTTAAGTCGGAAAAAGGGAGAGTTGTTGGGAATTTCGCCTATGTTCCCGGCCAAAGTGGGCGAGGTACGTCCGGATATGCCCGCCGGTAAACTGGGTTTGCAAACCGGCGATCGTATTGTAGCCCTTGACGGACAGCCTGTGTCCACCTGGCAGGAAATGACCGAAATAATTCGTAGTCATCCCGGCCGGCCCATTGCCATTGAATGGATGCGCGGCGACCAACACATGAAAGGAACAATAACACCGGCCACGCAAAACATGACCACCAGCGAGGGTAAGGAAGAAACCTATGGTATTATAGGCATAGGCGTTTATGTGGAACACTTGCCGGTTTCCCTAAAAGAAGCCCTGGTTTACGGTGTCCGGCAACCTTTTGAAATTATCGCCTTTAATATTAAAGGTCTGTGGTGGTGGATATCCGGCGTCAAAACCGCCGATGAAACCATAGGCGGCCCCTTAATGATTGTAAAAATGGCCGGTGATGCCGCCGAAGCGGGTTGGGTGCAATTGTGGAATCTGATCGCCGCTTTAAGCAGTGTTTTGGCTTTTTTTAACATCCTGCCCATACCGGTACTGGACGGCGGCCATCTTGTGTTTTTGATCATCGAAGGCATCACCCGTCGTGAAGTTTCCATTAAAACCCGGTTGCGCGTGCAACAGGTGGGCATGGCATTATTGTTAATGTTTATTGTTTTTGTCTTGTTTGTAGATGTCAACCGTTTATTATTTTAATGAAACAAACGCTCGATATCCCTTCTTATCTGCAACATATCCGGCAGGCGCTCAATTTCACCCGTCCGTTATCCGGTCGGGCGGCAATGGTGCCTTTGGTTTCTCATTACACATCGACAAGTTTTTACGAGTTTTTCAATCCCTCTTTGTTGCAAGGCTGCGCGCACAGCCTGATACCGCAAACCAACTGGGTTTTAACAACAGGACACGCTAACTCGAGTCGCGTGGAAATCCTGGAAACCCCGCGAGCCGCTTTTGTGTTAAGTGATGATCAACATATTGCCGACCGTCTTGCCATAAAGCAGAATATTACACAATTGGATGCCGGCGCATCCGGTTTTTTATCCTGTTTACATACGAAAGATATCCCGGAACTTGCCCTCTATCTGGAAGAAAGCCGAAACGCGCATCCGCTGTCTAAAATTCGCACCCACGACCGCGCCTGGCTGAATCGTTTTGAAGAAACGTGGTTCCAGGCATTTGTACAACGGCATAAGGGACTGAACGATTCCTTACTGGACAAGCTGTACAACCGGGTAATGGCTTCCGCGCTGGATACCTCGCGCACGATGGAGCCCGTGGAATTGTTATCGAAGCAGGCCATGCAAGATTTTTGGAACCGGCTGGCCTTACCGGCCTGTGAACGGCTGTGGCCCAAAATGTGGCGGAACAATGATCCGCGGTTGATCCCGTTCATCCTAACCGTTATACATTACAATCCATGGTGGACAAGGCACCTGTGGGAAAAATTGTTACATTGCGTCGCACCGGCCCACAAGCCGCTGTTGCTTGCCATGCGTGACTGGACGGATAAAATCTATTACAGGGAAACATCCGATGCGCTGACTGTTGAGATGAACCGTGATGCGACGCCATATATTGTGGAATTTTGTAATAGTCGCATTAAAGCCGGTGTTTATTCCGCCGGCGGCAAACAATTCACCCGGATAACCATTCCCGGTCTAATAAAATTAAAAGTGGACAAACATATCCGTCTGGAATGGAATAAAAAAAAGGGGCATCTGGCATGCATTCCGGCGGCCGCTCCTTTATATCATCCCGAATACCATACGGTAAGCTGGCAAAATAAAGCGGATGATATTGCGGTGCATGTTCCATTGATTTGGCGTGCCCTGCAACTGGAATATGGTGCCTACAGGGGTAAATTTTTACTGAAAGGGAAACGCTGGCAGCTATCCATTAGAACACGGGACCTTGCGGAAGGATTAATAGTCAATAACACCCCGGCACCTTCCCCGGGCGAAGACAGGCGCATCCGGTTATATTTACCCAGGACGACAACCCACGCCAACGCACATACTTGTCGTCTTTATGATACGCAGGGCAGGGACGCGGATACCGTGAAAGGTTCTCCGCTATGGGTGGAAATATTTGCCCTGGATAAACATGGATTATGGGCTACATCCGCGCGTAAAAAACGTGTGGGCAGCTCCAAAAGCCAGTCCGTTGCCATCTGCCGGGCATTCCAGTTAAATCCGGAAGAGGCGGATTCGATTGAAATCATAATACCCCGTTCCGGAGCGATATTGTTGGAAAGCCCCCGAAACGATGATCCGATGTATATCGGACTTCCTGTTTTTCATCGCCCGCCGCTTATATGGGATACACAAACAGCCTGGGCCGGCAGCAGGGAATTCCGAACCCTGTTGCGAGATTCTTTGGATATACATCCACTTTGGATACAGGAAAATGAAGTGGGGAAGATGATCGGTGTATTCCGATACATCATTCATATAAGTCCCGCGTCAAAAGAACCCGCGCGAGTGGAACAAAAAGGCCCGACTGTGATCCACACCTTTGCGGAAAGTGCCTTTCGCTCTATATTGACATCGATTTTGAACGGGCGGGAACCAAAATAAAAAAGACAATGATTTTTCTTAATAAGATTTGATTTTTAAACGGTGCATTTCTAAATTTTGTGCTCGTCAAAAATAAAACGGGCCCATAGCTCAGTTGGTTAGAGCCGCCGACTCATAATCGGCTGGTCCGGGGTTCGAGTCCCTGTGGGCCCACTATTAAATTCAGAGAAGACTATGAGCAGAGATTGCCAGGTATCTAAAGAAAAAACAAATATTTAAAAAAATCATAAAGTGCATTTTCCCGTAAAAAATGCACTTTTTTTTTATTGGGAGGAGTAAAAGTGCAAAAAACGTTAAGCACGTTGATTGAACTGCAGGAGATTGACAACCGTTTAGATGAATTGCGCGAGGAACGTGGTGATCTGCCGGATATCGTTGAGGGGTTAAGAGCTAAATATTCCAATAAGGAACGTACGAAAAACAGTTTGGAAGAAACCGTGGAGGAGATGCAAAAACGCAGCAGCGAACTAAATCGACTGATTCAGGAGGCCAAGGATAAATTGGCTGAAGAAAACGAACGATTGTATCAGGTTAAAACCAACAAGGAATATGACGCCATAACGGTTGAAATTGAAACCCTGCAATCCAACCTGACTTCCTACGAAAAGGAAGTGACGACTCTCTCCGTTTCCATTGATGAAAAGATGACGGAATTAACCAAAATAGATACGGAACTGGCGGAAATTAAAAAAGAACTGGATGAAAACGAAGACGAGCTGAAAGAACGTTTGTCTGAAACGGAAGTGGAAGAAAAGGAACTGTTAAAATCGCGCGAGGCCATCGTAAAGGATTTTGATGAAGAAATACTGGCAGATTACGAAATTGTACGCGAGGCACGTTCCGGACAGGGAGTAGCCATAGTACAAGACGGTCATTGTGGCGGTTGTTACTCTTATATTCCGCCTCAAAAAGTGGTCGAAATACGTAAGCAAAAGAAGATATATACCTGTGAATTTTGCGGACGTATTCTGGTATGGGAAGATAAATAAATTAAAAATCAAAACCGGATCAATTATCAGGGAGTTGCCTTGGAAACAAATCCGAGGAGGAAAGTCCGAACATCATAGGGAGAAACCTTCTGAGAAATTAGAATGCGCCCGACGGGCGTAAGGCCAGTGCCACAGAAAACAGACCGTCCCTTACAAGGGATAAGGGTGAAAAGGCGGGGTAAGAGCCCACCATCCGTTTCCAAAAGGAACATGCCCCGGCATGCGCAAGGCGGAGTGAGGTAAACCCGGTTTGATGCAAGGCCAAATAGGGATACATTGGACGGTTTCCCGCCGGAATGCCAAACGGCATGTGTATCCGGGTAGGTCGCTTAAACATAACAGTAATGTTATGCTAAGATTGATAACTCCCGCCCTAGGGGCACAGAATTCGGCTTATAATAATTGATCCGGTTTTTATCCGGAATATGTATGAATTATCAATGGATATTACCTGATTTAACACATACCGAAGACCTGCCCACGGTATATAGACAAAATAATGTTGATCCCGTCATTGCTTCCATCATGATACAACGGGGGATTACATCTCCGCAAAATTTCGAGCGATACACACATCCATCCCTTGAAAACTTACATGACCCCTATTTAATGCGGGATATGGAAACGGCGGTCAATCGTTTGATCAGAGCGTTGCAAAACGGCGAAAACATCCTGGTTTATGGTGATTATGATGTGGATGGCGTTACGGGCGTTTCCATATTATATCAAAGTTTGCACCGTTTGGGTGGTAAGGTGCATTTTTTTATTCCGGATCGCAAAAACGACGGCTATGGTGTAACGGAGCGGGGCATTAACCGGGCGTTGGAATTGAATGTGTCGCTCATCCTTACTGTGGATTGCGGTATTACCGCGCAAAAACAGATCGCCTTTGCCCGGGAAAAAAATGTGGATGTGATTGTCTGTGATCATCACCAGCCCGTGGGCGACCCGCCACAAGCCTATGCTATCCTGAATCCCAAGCAGGAAGGCTGCGCGTACCCCTTTAAGGAATTGGCCGGCTGTGGTGTCGCATTTAAATTTATTCAGGCACTTTGCCAAAAACTGAACCTTGAAGAATCCTTTTATCTGCAAAGCCTGGACCTGGTTGCTCTCGGAACCGCCGCGGATATTGTGGACATTGTGGATGAAAACCGCATTTTGATGTACTACGGGTTGAAAAAAATAAATGAAAAACCCCGTGAAGGCCTGAAAGCTCTGATATCAATTGCCGGATTATCGCGACAAACCATCAATGTCAGTCTTATCGTCTTTATTCTGGCACCGCGGCTGAATGCCGTGGGCCGTATATCAAATGCCAAAAAAGCGGTTCATTTGTTAACCAGCCAAAGTCCGCAACAAGCTAAAAACATCGCGCAGATACTTAATTCGGAAAATAAAAAACGGCGTGATATCGATGAACAAACTTTTCAGGAAGCGGAAGCACTGATATCTGCATCGGAGGAGTTGCAAAACGCCCCGGTTTTGGTTCTCGATAAGGATGACTGGCACCTGGGCGTAATCGGCATAGTGGCTTCCAGATTATTGGAAAAATATAATCGCCCGGCTATATTGATTTCCAACCAGAACGGGGTCGGGAAAGCGTCAGCGCGTTCCACGGATCGTTTTAATATATTTAACGCGTTGCAGGAACTCGATGAGTTTCTGATCTCATACGGGGGCCACGCCTGCGCGGCGGGTTTGACAATTGATACGGATAAAATAGACGCTTTCCGTAAGGCGATTAATGAATACGCCGCGCAAAATATGGAAGAACACAGTATATTACCGGAACTGAACGTGGATGCCGAAATCCGATTTCCGGATATTTCGGGCCGCATGTTGCACTGGCTGAAGGAAATGGAACCGTTTGGCCCGTCGAATATGCGCCCGGTTTTTCTAAGTAGTGATGTGCGTATCAGTGGCAAAGTACGGGTGTTGGGCGGCAATCATTTAAAGTTTAAAGCTCAGCAACAGGGGATGGTCATTGATGCCATTTATTTCAACGGAGCAAAATATTTGCAGGTGTTGGAGCAAAAAGAGAAAAGTTTTAACTTTGTTTACGTAATTGAAGAATCCAATTGGCAAGGTCAGGACACGGTTCAACTTCGTATAAAGGATTTTAACGTTTTCAATGGAAACAACGGATAACCTAAATATATTTGAAGAACTTAAGGCGCACCGCGAAGCGAAAAAGATAACTCTTCAGGAAATTTCAGCGGAAAGTCGTATTCAGATTATGTATCTCGAGGCAATCGAAGCGGGAGCTTTTGAGAAAATTCCCGAGGTATATGATAAACTGTTCTTCCAATCGTATCTTTCCTATTTGCAAGTGGAAGACGAACAAAAATATCTTGATGCCTTCCGCGCCCTGCGCAAGCAAACATTTTCGCCCACGCCCACAACCACCATGCGGCGTTTGATTCCCAAACAGGATGACGGTCATCCCGTGTTTAATAAAAAGAACATGATCATTGTTTTGCCGTTGCTTTTTATCATCGCCCTGATTGTATTCTTTGCCATCAACTCTCAATTGGTGGAAACGCCGGAAAAAGAAAAAGTGGCGGAATTACCCATCAGGCAGATCGCGCGGGAAATCGAAGCCCGTCAAAAAACACCCTCTGCCGCGGAGGCTGTCAGCGAGGTCACAGAAGGGCCGAAGGAAATATTGGTGCGCTTGGAGTTATCGGCTGTGGATTCCACCTGGATGCGTTTTATTAAAGACCATCGGGACACCGTGGAATATTTGTTGAGCCGGGGGCATACTGTAACAATAGAAGCGGATTCCGTAATTACAGGGATTGTAGGTAATGCTGGCGGTTTACGTTGGCGTGTTAATGGTAAGGATGAAGGCATTCTCGGTAAAAAAGGGGATGTGTTGACATCCATTACCGTCTCTTCCGCCGGTATCGTTAAAAAAAAGATAAAATCCCGTCAAACCACGGAGGCCCGTTAAGATGCAAAAGTATCTGTTCGTTTATCTGTTGTTTTTTTTGTTGGCCTGTACCACCCGGATACAATCCCAAAAAATAGTAAAAGATCAAACCGGAATGTTAATGGGGCATACCAGTCGGACCCAGTTGTTTTTCGACTATCCGTATTGGAAGGAAGCTTTTGAGAATTACCAGCCGGATAGTACCGCTCGGGAAGAAATCCGGCATCTGGCACGACCCATGGAAATCAAACTCTATTATGGTACCTGGTGTGGTGACAGCCGACGCAATGTCCCGCGTTTTCTAAAAATTATGGACGGTCTGGACGCCTTTAAGATCACCATGGTGGCGGTGGATCGTGACCTTGACGCCAATAACGGCGAACCCGGCCGTTGGGATATTCAGCGCGTGCCGACCTTTATCTTTTTTGAAAAGGGAAAAGAAATCGGCCGGATAGTGGAGAATCCTAAAAAGACCCTTGAAAAAGATATCATCGCCATCATAAAGGAACAGGCTCATGAATAAATTACGTGCTATATGGTTACTGTTAACCTTTACCATCGGGCTTTATGCCACCGAATTCCAGCCGGTCTATGGCAGCCACGGCATGGTTGTAACGGAAGACCCCTATGCCACTGAGGTGGGCCTGGAAATCCTGAAAAAAGGCGGGAACGCCATCGATGCCGCCGTTGCCGTGGGTTTTACCCTGGCGGTTGCGTTTCCCACAGCCGGGAATATCGGCGGAGGGGGATTTATGGTGATCCGGGAACATGACGGTAAAGTAAAGACCCTCGATTACAGGGAAACCGCTCCCGCACAAGCCACGGAAAATTGTTATCTCGATGCGAACGGCCAAGTTATTGAGAATGCCAGTATCCTGGGGTACAAAGCCGCCGGAGTTCCGGGCACGGTGGCCGGCCTGGAAGCCGCGCATAAAAAATATGGCAAATTACCCTGGAAAACCTTGTTGGCTCCGGCCATCAAACTGGCCGAAGAAGGGATCATACTTTCGCGCCATAAAACGAAATCCCTAAACAGCCATTTGGATGACTTTTTAAAGTTTCCTTCCACAAAAAAAATATTTACAAAAAACGGCGCCCCGTTTGAACCGTTTGACCGGCTTAAGCAACCGGAATTGGCCCAAACCTTACGCCGCATCGCCAAACAGGGCAGCCGGGATTTTTACCACGGTGAGACCGCCCGGTTGATCGCGCGGGATATGGAGCGCAATAACGGTTGGATTACTTTAAAAGATCTGAAGAAATATCAACCTGTATGGCGCGCGCCGGTTCACTTCACTTATCGCGGATATGACCTCTATTCCATGCCCCTGCCCTCGAGCGGCGGTATTGTGATGGCCGAGATTTTAAATACACTGGAAGCGTTTGATCTGAGCGCTTTTAAAGCTAACAGCTCCGATGCCATGCATTTATGGATCGAAGCCGAACGCCAGGCCTATGCCGACCGGGCTGTGTTTATGGGCGATCCGGCATTTGTGGATGTACCTGTTGAAAAACTGATCTCTAAGTCATACGCCGCTTTTATCCGCGGCCAGATAGATATGTTTCATGCCCGTAAATCCGAAGATGTGGCCGCCAATGAAGCCTGGATGAAAGAATCCTTTGAAACCACCCATTTTTCCATTGTCGATCAATGGGGCAATGCGGTCAGTAATACCTATACTCTGAACAGCGGTTACGGCTCCAAGGCCGTTGTGGAAGGTGCCGGTTTCCTGTTGAATAACGAAATGGATGATTTTAGCATTAAACCCGGCGTGCCTAATCAGTATGGTTTGGTGGGCAGCTATGCCAACAAGGTGGAGCCGGGAAAACGCATGCTCAGTTCCATGACACCCACCATTGTTTCCCACAACGATTCACTGTTTATGGTAGTTGGCGCGCCCGGCGGTTCACGGATTATTACCGCTGTTACCCAGGTGATTTCCGCGGTGATCGATCATCGGTACAATATGCGTACGGCCATTGAAAAGCCCCGCTTTCATCATCAATGGAAACCGGATGTGGTGTTCCTTGAAGAACCCGGTTTTACCGATGATACCATATACCGTTTGCAGGCCAAGGGGCATCATATACGTTATGTAAAAGGATTGGCCAGTGTGCAGGGCATCCTGCTTAAAAACGGCCTGATGCAGGGCTGGAGTGACCCGCGCCGCGCCGGAGTGGCAAAAGGATATTAACACACGGAAAAAAACATGGCTAAGCAAATCAATACCCAAAAAAACGACCCAAACGAAACACCCTTTAGCGAGGAAACGGAAAAATTGTTTAAACGCGCCCTGCGCATTATGAGCTGGATTGTCGGCGTCGCGTTTGTTTCCGTGCTGATCCTGCCTTATTTCAACAATCCGGTGGTGGATACGATTGCCCGCTATATTTTTAATACCGGGTTAATTGTTTTACTGATTTTCACCGTTATCGAATTTGTATCGGACAGTGTAAAAAAGTGGATTGAAAATCATATCACCAAAACACATGGCGCTTAAAATACTTATCTTGGATGACGATCCGCATCTCGGTCATTCCATGCATGCCTACTTCCAGAATAAGGGCGTGACCTGCACGCTTGTTGAGAATGTGGAGCAGGCTGAACAGGCTACGGCACGTGAGTCGTTCCCGGTGGCCTTGGTGGACCTTGTACTGGGGCAAAACAGCGGTTTCCGCTTTGTGGAATTCTTTAAAAAAAACACCCCGACTCGGTAGTGATTATCATAACCGGGCGTGAAGACCTGACCTATGCTCAGCAGGCCATCCGTCTGCAGGTATTTGATTATATCACCAAACCTTTCCATTTAAAAACCGTTTGGCAAGCCGTTCAAAACGCCTATAAGCATTATCAGGTGCTTCTGGAAGAAAAAGAATTACTGAGAAAGAAAGAAGCCTATGCCCACCAATTGGAAAAGGAAGTCCGGGAAAAAACGGAAACCTTAAAACAAACCGCTCTGTTTTATCGTGAACTGGCTAATGAAATACCGTTTGGAATTATGTTTGTTGCCGAAGAACAGGTAACATTTATCAATAAAATGGCTCTGAAGATTTGCGGACAAAACCAGTACGAAGGCCCGGTGTATGATTTGATTCATGCTGATAAACGCAAAAGTTTTAAGCGGATATTGACAGAAACACGCCAACAAGAACAATCGTATATGTTACGTTTCCGCATTAAAGTGGGCAACCATACTGGACAAAGCGTTCCGGTGCGCGGTTGGTTTTATCCCATGCGTTATCATGATCAAAAAGGGGTTATCATTGTCTTCAGCGATCAGAGTCCCTTAATGGAATCCCGCCATAAGGAGCGTCGTTATAAAACAGAATACTTTAAGGAATATAATCTCTCCCTGATCGGACAACTGGCTTCCGGGATTGCCCATAATCTGAATACCCCTTTGTCCATCATTCAGGGGAATGCCGAATTGCTGAGCTTAAAGCATCCGGAGTTGGAAGAAACCCGTCTGATTCTGCGGCAAACCGAACACATGGGCAAACAAATAGCCAATCTGATTAAAAAAGGAAAGAATGAACTGACCCGGGAACGGGAAGATGTGGACCTGAATCAGTTGATCCGTGAGGAAATCGAATTTGCACGGGCCAATCTCTATTTTAAACATTATATCACCACCCGATTGGAATTAGCGCCAAAGATACCGTTGGTAAACGGGGTCTATTATGATTTCTCCGTTTGTATATCCGCGCTGATACAAAATGCCGTGGATTCCATGTACGAACAGGAAACGCGTGTACTTACCATTCAAACCTCTTTCGATGCGACTCATATCCGTTTGGACATTAGGGATACGGGGGTTGGCATCCCACCGGAAAATCATAAATTAATTTTCGAGCCCTTTTACAGTACCAAACCGGACTATACAGATAAAGACCGGCCGCTTAAGATGCCCTGGGGGAATGGACTGGGCCTGACAATGGTGATGGAAGTAGTGGAGCAATACAATCTGGAACTCACTTTTGAAAGCACGCCCGGCAAGGGAACGACTTTTACGCTGAAATTCCCAAGGAGAATGGATGAGCATTGAACGGAAACGGATAGAGCATATCTTAAACCATGCGCGGGACAAACATATTCTGGTCGTTGGTGATATTATGATCGATCAGTATTTAAGCGGAATCGTTCAACGAATTTCGCCGGAAGCGCCGGTGCCCATTGTGGAAATCGATCAAGAAACCATGCGTCTGGGAGGCGCGGCCAATGTAGCCCTTAATGTATTATCGCTTGGCGCCCGGGCAACCCTGGTGGGCATCATAGGTCGGGATCGCATGGGTGAAACCTGCCGGGCTTTGTTTGACGCCCATGGGATCAATCCCCAGGGATTGGTGGAATCCGCAAATCGACCGACGACGGTCAAGACCCGTGTCATAGGTGATAACCAACATCTTATACGGGTGGATAAGGAAGTGGCCGCGCCCGCGGAAGATATTGAAACAGATGCCATTAATCAGGCCGTGGATCGTTTGTTGGATGGTGTGGATGCGGTTATTCTGGAAGATTACAACAAAGGCGTGATGACACCACGGGTCATAGAACACACCATTACACAATGCCGTCAACGCCGCATACCGGTGATGGTGGACCCGAAATTCAATCATTTTATGGCATATAGGGAAGTGGATGTTTTTAAACCGAATATCATGGAAACCGCACGGGCTTTGGCCATGGAACTGAAAAACGAAGACACGGCGGTGGAACAGGCCGGCCAACACCTGCTCAGGGAACTCAATGCGGAAAGTGTGCTCATCACACGCGGCCCGCGCGGGCTGAGTTTATTTGAACGTGATGCGGGTGTTATGCATATTCCCACCCGTGTGCGGCAGGTGGCCGATGTTTCCGGCGCGGGGGACACGGTAATTGCCACGTTAACGGTTGCGCTGACCGGCGGCGCAAGCAAGCAGGAAGCGGCGATTATGGCCAATTATGCCGCCGCCTGTGTGGTCGAACAAATCGGAATTGTGCCGGTCACCCTGGAACGATTGCTGGAGAGCCTTGCATAATGCATCTGATTGTATCCCGTAATGAAATTGCCGATGCCGTGGATTCCTTTCGCGAAGAAAATCCCGGTTCGAAAATCGTGTTTACCAACGGTTGTTTTGATATATTACATCGCGGTCACGTTACCTATCTGGAACAGGCACGCGCGCTGGGCAACCTGCTTGTTCTCGGCCTGAATTCCGACGCATCCGTCAGACGACTTAAAGGGGCGCCGCGTCCGTATATGCACGCCGAAGACCGGGCCTTTCTGCTTTCCCGCCTGGAAATGGTGGATATGGTTAGTGTTTTTGAAGAAGACACACCATTGGAACTGATCCGACTGGTACGTCCCGATATTTTGGTAAAGGGTGGCGATTATACACCCGATACTGTAATAGGTAAGGATTTTGTGGAACAGCAAGGCGGCCGGGTGGTTATTATCCCTTTTGTACTGGGGCTGTCCACAACTAACATCATAAACAAGATAAAAGAATCATGAAAATACGTATTTTTGCAATCCTGATCATTCTGTCCTTTTTTTGGAATTGTCATGCGCCTAAGGAAATACAGGCGCCGCAACCGCAGGCTGCCTCCCGCCCGTTTGCATTTCCGGATACACTGTGGATCTCGCATACGGCTGTCCAGATGATTGACTCCATGTTTTATCTTGAAAAAAAGAGCCGTAGCGACCTCACTTCGGGAGATACGGTTGCCGCGCAATACAGCCTGGATTATTTCTTTGAAATCGCTTCGCGTTTCAGCGATCAGGACAGGCAAACCCTTTCCGGCTGGCGGTTTTATGATAGTCTGGTAACCAATGCCAATCAACGGTTTGAATACGTGACCGCTGTTTTGGATACCGAAAGCACCGAAGCGGAAGAAATCCGTCAGGACATCACCGAGATTGAAGAACGCAGCTTCCCGGATTCCATCCTGTTTAGCGATGTGGAATATGTGGACACCAGCGGAACCATGCCATTAACCCTGAATCGCAAGGTGCGTCTGGCGATTAAATATTTTCAGACCAGGGGACGTAAAGTATTTACCAAATGGCTGGAACGCAGCGGTCGTTATGAAAAAATGATCAAGGATGTTTTACGTAAAAAAAATATGCCTGAAGAACTGGCCTATCTGGCGATGATCGAAAGCGGCTTTAATCCCCGTTCCCGTTCCTATGCGCGGGCGGTGGGCATGTGGCAGTTCATCTCAGCCACGGGGCGTTATTACGGCCTGCGTCATAACTGGTGGTTTGATGAACGTCGCGATATCATCAAATCCACTGAAGCCGCCACCGATCACCTGGCTGATTTGTACCAACGTTTTGGAGACTGGTATCTGGCATTGGCCGGTTATAACTGCAATCCCAAACGCGTGGAATACAATATGCGCCGCTACCGCACGCGTAATTACTGGAAGTTGAGACGCCTGCCCCGTCAGACCCGTAATTATGTCCCCACTTTTCTGGCCGCTACCATTATTGCCAACAATCCCGATAAATTTGGCTTCCATGTGCAAAAACACCCTGCCATAGAAGTGGATACGGTCACCATTTCAGAAAGCATCGATTTGAATGTGATTGCCAGGGCAGTGGATACCAGTTATGCCTTTATCAAGGAAATCAATCCGGCGGTGTTGCGCTGGGTAACCCCACCGGGCATTAAGGATTTTACCCTCTATCTGCCTAAAGGTAAACGTGCGGTATTTCTGGAACGCTATAAGTCCATACCCGATAGTCAAAAGCGCAGTTGGGTACGGCATCGTATCCGTAGCGGGGAAACCCTGTCCACCATTGCCCGAAAGTACCATACCAGCATGTCCGTTCTTAAGAGCGTCAATAAACTGCGCGGCAGCCTGATTCGCGCCGGGAAATATTTGTTGATCCCCGTTCCGCAAAACAAAGCGCATTTTTATGCTGAAAAAGAAAAATCCCATAAACGGTCGAAAAGACGCAAAGTGAAACGCTATAACCCCGCGCCCGTAAAAGAAAATAGCGCGGAATATAAAAAAGTGACCTATATTGTTAAAAAAGGCGATACACTCGGTGAAATCGCCGAACGATATGGCACGCGCGCGTCTAAAATCCGTCGCTGGAACGGTCTTTATTACGGCCAGCATATTTATCCCAAACAAAAACTCACACTTTATGTACACAAACAACCGTTTGCGCGTCAAAAATCGGAAAAACCGGCGGAAGACCCCAATGCTACCTATTATACCGTGCGCCCGGGAGATACTTTGTGGGATATCGCCCATAAATACGGCACAAGCATTAAAAAGTTAAAAACACTGAATAATAAAAGCTCATCCCGTATTAAACCCGGCGAGCGTTTGAAAGTCAGTACGAATACGCGTCTTTCAAATTGACACGATCATTATATCTTTGTAACTTAAACATTCTGTAACACACATATACTCATATGAACAATAAATATTGCAGTGCATGCGGCGTCCGGTTGCCGCAAAATGCCCGGTTTTGTCCGGAATGCGGACAGGCGACCGGCAAAGTGGCCAATAAGGAAAAATCGGTTAAAAAAGAAGCCGCTCAAAGCAGTAATTCGTTGTTTTACCTGGCTTTGGTCGTGGTGTTTGCCCTGGTGGTTGTCTTTTTGGTGCTCAACTCAAACCGGCAAACCTATTTGGAAAAACTGGCCAAACGCGGTAATAACAGTTCGACGAATACCCAAGCCCAGGCCCCGGTTCAAAATCCCGCGGGACAGGCGCCGGCTGCCGTAATGCAACAGGTGCTGGCCACAAAGGAAGCCCTGAAAAAAGACCCGAAAAATTTTGATCTCAATGTAACAATGGGTAACAATTACTTTGATATCGGTCGTTTTCAGGAAGCGATCAAATACTACAGCACGGCCGTTTCCGTGAAGGGGGATGTGCCCAATGTGCTTATCGATCTCGGCGTTTCCTATTACAATGTTAAAGATTATCCCAATGCCGAAAAATATATGAAAAAAGCGCTGACCTTGTCGCCCGCTCATCCGCAGGGTTTGTATAATATGGGCATCGTTTATTACAACATGGGTAAAAAAGAGGCCGCAATAGAATATTGGAATAAACTGGTGCAAATTCATCCCGATTCGCGCGAAGCACAGGCGGCCAGGCAATTTTTGGATAAAGTCAATAAAAATTCATAGTTAACCATTCACATTAATCTCGGAGATTCTTTATGCCAAGCGGTAAAAAGAGAAAACGGGCCAAAATGGCTACTCATAAAAGGAAGAAACGCCTTAGAAAAAATCGTCATAAAAAGAAAAAATAAGGTTCATTCGTGAACCTTATTTTCTTTTTTCCTTCTGATGGAAAAGAAAATATACAGCGTCACGGAATTGACGCGTACCATCAAAAATCTGCTGGAAACTCACTTGCCTTCCCTTTGGCTGGAAGGCGAAGTTTCCAATTATAAACGGCATTATTCCCAACATTTATATTTTACCCTTAAGGATGCCAACGCCCAGATTGCGGCGGTGATGTGGCGCAGCCGCGCCGTTCGCCTTCCGTTTGAACCCGAAGACGGCATGCATCTGCGCGTGCTCGGAAATGTGCGCGTGTATGAGCAGGGCGGTCGATATCAGATAGATATTCTGCAGGCGGAACCCGCGGGCGTGGGTTCTTTACAAATCGCCTTTGAACAACTCAAAGCCCGATTGCATGCCGAGGGCCTGTTTGATGACAGCCATAAAAAGCCCCTGCCGCTGTTTCCCAAACGCATCGCCCTTGTAACATCTCCCACCGGCGCCGCCATACGCGATATGTTGAATATCTTATCCCGTCGCGCGCCTTACGTGGATATCTTTATCCTGCCTGTTGCGGTACAGGGTGAAAATGCCGCCGCCTCCATTGCCGATGCCATCGAAATGTGTAACCGGCACCGTTGCGCCGATGTGATTATTACCGGTCGCGGGGGCGGCTCGTTGGAAGACCTGTGGGCTTTTAATGAAGAACGTGTTGCCCGGGCTGTTTTCAAATCCCGCATACCGGTTATTTCTGCTGTGGGACACGAGACGGATTTTACCATTACCGATTTTGTTGCGGATTTACGGGCGCCCACACCTTCGGCCGCGGCGGAACTGGTGGTGACCGACAAAGAAGAATGGCTGGCGCGGTTGTCCGGACAAGCCGGCCGGCTTATGCAGGCCATGCGGCATCTTTTGCAGTACAAAAACGATCAACTCAACCGCCTGTCGGAAAGCCATGTCATGCAACGCTGGCAGGACCGGCTTAATCAAAACCGCCAACGGCTGGATCTTACCCATACGCGACTGTCCGGCGCCATGAACCAACGCTTATTGCGAGAAAACAATCGCCTGCAATTGCTGGAGCGAACATTGCGCGCCACTCATCCCGATACTTTGATTAAACGCGGCTATTCCTTAACTTTAAAAAACGGTCGTGTTGTAACCACCGTCCATGCGCTAAAGGAAGGGGATACGGTAGAAACCCGCCTGGCCGACGGCCGCTTTACAGCGCAGGTTGCCACCATTAAAAAGGACGATCATCATGCCTAAAAAGAAAACCTTTGAACAGGCCATGAGCCGCCTGGATGACATCACGGCACTTCTGGAAAACGGCGAACTACCGCTGGATGAAAGCATAAGGCTTTACGAAGAAGCGTTTAAACTGATGGCGTTTTGCCGAAAGGAACTCGATAACGCCGAACAAAAAATCCGCACCATAACAGAAAGTGGCAGCGGCGCCTTGCAATATCAGGATTTTGAATAGGATATCCCGTGCATACGCCCTACATAGGTATTTTAGTCAACCCCCGTAAAAAAAATATTAATCCCATTGTGCGGCAATTGGACGCCTGGCTGGACAGCCAAAAGCCCCGGGCCCGGTTCAACATATGCACTTACGAATCGGAATATATTTCCAATGATTTCCGCGTCCTGCAGGAAAGCGCGGCACGGGATATTCTGGACAAGGCGGAACTGATTATCACCCTGGGCGGCGATGGCACCCTGCTGCGTACGATCAATAAAATACAGCGTTTTGATATTCACTTTATGGGGGTGAACCTGGGCGGTTTGGGGTTTATCGCCGATACGCCGCCGGAAAAACTGACCGACCATATCCGCCATTATCTGGACGGGCAGTACCTGATTGACGAACGGGCCCAGATTACCTGCCGGGTGGAGGACCGGGATGAAAAATTTCGCGCTTTTAATGATATTGTTATCGATAAAGCCGGTTTTGCACGGGTTATCCAGATAGAAACCCATGTGGGTGATGAACGCCTCAATAATTATGTGGCCGATGGCCTGATCATTTCCACACCCACCGGTTCCACCGGTCATTCTTTGTCCGCCGGCGGGCCGATTGTGGCGCCGGGTTCACGTGTTTTTGTGGTGAACCCCATTTGTCCCCATTCCCTTACCAACCGTCCTGTCATCATACCGGACGACAAACAGATGCGCATAACGGTTTACACGGAAGCGGACAGTTTTAATATCCTGCGCGACGGAACGCAACAAGGGACCTATCCTGGTGGCACGTCTTTTATTCTGAAGCGCAGTGAACATAACATCAAACTGGTCAAAATGGCGCATCAGCGCTTTTTCCGCACCTTAAGCAAAAAACTGCACTGGGGGGAAGACTTCCGCAACAAAAACCGCTGGACGTACAGCAAAAAGAAAAAGTAACACATAAGGATATTTGGTAATACTTCCAAAAAATTCAATGCCTTCAGGGCATTTAAAAAGGGTGTAAACGCCCTGCGTATTTTGTTTTACATTTCTTTTCACATCCTGAAGGGCGTGGCTAACGGCATCATCCATCAATTTATTAATGCATTTCCCTATAATTATATCGTACCCGGATCGGTCGATTCCGTTATTCATGTAACATTTTGTACGAATCTTGGAGTAATCGGTATTCCGGAGGCGCCGTCGTATGTATTCCATGAAATATATTTTTAACGGCCCAATAATTTGTGTAAATTATATGCTGTCTTAAAATTAATTCGGATATACAATGAATATTTCAAAAATACGTAATGTGGCCATCATCGCGCATGTGGACCACGGCAAAACCACTCTTGTGGATGAACTGCTCAAACATACCGACTTTTTCCGCAGCAATGAAAAAGTGCAGGAACGCTTCATGGATTCCAACGATCTGGAAAGAGAGCGGGGGATTACCATTCTTTCCAAGAATATTTCCATACGTTACCAGGAACATAAAATCAATCTGATTGACACACCCGGTCACGCCGATTTTGGCGGTGAAGTGGAACGGGTACTCAAAATGGCCAACGGTGTTTTATTGCTGGTGGACGCCTTTGAAGGCACCATGCCCCAAACCCGATTTGTATTAAGCAAGGCGCTCGCGCTGAATCTGAAACCGGTGGTTGTCATCAACAAAATGGATCGGCCGCAGGCTCGCCCCGAAGAAGTGTTGGACGAAATTTACGATTTGTTTATCGATCTCGGCGCCAACGATGACCAGTTGGAATTCCCTGTGGTTTACGCCTCGGCCAAAAACGGATGGGCCTCTTTGGATGTTGCCGAACAAGGCGCCGACATGCGGGTTTTGCTGGATACCATCATTCGTGATATCCCGGCCCCGGAACATGTGGAAGGCGCCACGCAAATGCAAATCACTTCGCTGGATTATTCACCCTATGTGGGACGCATCGGCATCGGCCGTGTTTATCGTGGTAAGCTGACCAACAGCGACCGTTTTAAGCTGGTGAAACGTGACGGTTCCATTGTGGATGCCGGCATCAAACAAATTTTTACCTTTGAAGGTCTGGAACGCGTGGAACAAAAAGAAGTCGTCGCCGGTGAATTATGCGCCGTGGTTGGTATTGAAGATATTAACATCGGCGATACCATTGCCGACTTTGAAAATCCCGAACCCATGCCCCTTATTGCCATCGATGATCCGACCATCAGCATGACCTTTACCATTAACACCTCGCCATTCTTCGGTAAGGAAGGCAAATATGTCACCAGTCGCCACCTGAGGGATCGGTTATTTCAGGAGCTGGAGTCCGATGTGGCCCTGCGTGTGGAACAAACCGGTTCGCCGGACAGCTATAAGGTGAGTGGACGCGGTATTCTGCATTTATCCATTCTTATCGAAAATATGCGACGGGAAGGCTATGAATTCGCCGTGGGCCAGCCCAAAGTGATTTACAAAGAGATAGACGGCCATAAAGCCGAACCGGTGGAAGAATTGGTGATCGATGTACCCGACAGTTATTCCGGGAAAGCCATCGAACTGGTGTCCCAACGTCGTGGCTCACTGGAAAGCATTGAGGATAAAGGCAGTTTTAAACATCTGACCTTTCATATACCCTCACGCGGGTTGATGGGGCTGCGCAATAAAATCCTGACCGCCACCGCGGGTGAAGCGGTGATGACCCATCGCTTTTATCAGTATGAATTTTTTAAGGGCAGCATTCCACATCGTCAAAACGGGGTCATGGTCTCACTGGGCACGGGCCCGGTTGTTCCCTATGCCGTGGATGCCCTGCAGGATCGCGGGTTCTTTTTTGTGGAACCGGGCGAAAATATTTACGAAGGCCAGGTGGTCGGATCATACAACAAGGAAAAAGACCTGACCGTCAATCTGCAAAAATCCAAAAAATTGACCAATATGCGCGCGGCGGGCAGCGATCGTTCCATGAAAATCGCGCCGGCGGTTAAAATGAGCCTGGAAGAATGTCTTGAGTTTATTGATGATGATGAACTGGTGGAAGTAACTCCGGAGTCGATCCGTATCCGAAAAATATTACTCAAAGAACATGACCGACGACGCGCGGAGTCTGCTAAATTAAAAAAAGCCTGATTCAATGAAAGCCTTCCGGACATGCGGAAGGCTTTTTTTGTTAACGGCTTATTTTATCAAAATCATTTTGCCACTTTGTGTGTGGCCCCTTACGCTTACAGTATAGATATACATTCCCGAAGGCAGTCCGTTGTTGTGCCATTCCAATGAAAGTGTTCCCGATATATGGCTGAACGGTATGATTGGAAATTTATAGGTGTAAAGTTCCATTCCTGCTAAATTATATATTTTAATCCAAATTTGGTCATTTTCCCGTACATCCATTCTAATATTAAATGGAATGTTTGTCACATCGTTAAATGGATTGGGATAATTGTTTAAAAGTTCAAAGGAAAAATCGGTGTCATCGTTTGCTTGATTGTCATTCGGTACGGCCGTTACCGCTTTGTGCAACGCGTAGCGGTCGATTTCTTCATCGGAAGAGTTGAAAAAGGCGAAGGTCATCGAATCGGCTGTGGCGGTAACCAGCATGGCGCCGTAATCATCGTTATAACGGAACTGCGAGCCCTCCACGGGTGTGTTGAAATCGTAAATACTACGTCCGCCCAGTCCGTTGACGATGTATAACAGGCTGTCGCGCATCAGCCGTTCGTAGCTATGGTCGTGACCGGCCAACACCACCGACGCCCCCCATTCCTTAAAGGGCCATTGAAGCGCTTCATTCGAGCCGTGTTTTGAGGAAGAGTAGGGTGGGTGATGCATGTAAACCACATTCCAGGGCGATATACTCATGGCAAGTTGTTCCTTAAGCCATTGCGCCTGAACAGACTGGGCGCTTGTGCCGTCCGGCTCATGGCTGTCACTATCGATGACAAAAAAATGAACCGGACCGCGGACAAAATCATAATAGCGTTCATTGCCGGGCAGTTCAAAATAGTCGAGATAGGGTTGAGCATTTTCGGCGCGCCAGTCATGATTGCCCAGACAAGGAAAAAAACGGTTGCTGTCGGCGCCGCTTCCATAATTACCTTTGTAGGGCGCGATGTAATCATGAAAATATTGCCCGATATTTGCATCAATCGTGCTTGCGGTACCGTCCGGATAATTGTTGTCGCCGGTGGTGATGATAAAATCAACCTGCCATGAATCGATCTGTTCGGCAACCGAGCGCAGGGCATTCCCTTCCGAACCATAATCGCCAATAACCGCAAACCGTATGTTTTCCGCGCCGCTTAACGTCGTCAGGAACAGCCCCATGATCAAAGAAAAAATCATTATTTGTCTTGTCATACAATACTCCTGTTTGTAAATGTAAATATTACGGGATAAAGATAAGACAGATAGTCGTAAACTATGGAAACGGGCTTAACTTCAAAATGTTGCTCAGCACATGATATGAAAAAAATCAAAAAAACCAGCCGAATCACTTTAACCGTATGAGTAATAATGCTATTTTAGTTTTACAGTTTATAGTCATTTTTCTGTTATTTGTCCATATATCGGAATCGATGTGGATTTATAAAAATACACATCGAAAATTGTTAGGGAGACGTATCATGATACGCATATACTTCTGGATAATGTTAAACATACTAACGGCATGGGCCGGCGTGGATTTCAGTGGTTTAAAGTTTCGTTCATTAGGGCCGGCACTCACCAGTGGTCGAATTTCAGACCTGGCTGTGGACGCTCAACATCCGGAACGTTATTTCGTCGCTTCCGCTTCGGGTGGCGTCTGGCGCACAACCAATAATGGCATCACTTTCGAGCCTGTTTTCGATCAACAGGGCAGTTATTCCATTGGCTGTGTCACCATCGACCCCCATAATCCTCTCACCGTCTGGGTAGGGACGGGTGAAAACAATTCCCAACGTAGCGTATCCTATGGCGATGGCGTCTATCGCAGTCTGGATGGCGGCACCACATGGCAAAACATGGGGCTGAAGCATTCGGAGCATATCGCCAAAATAGTAGTCGATCCTCGGGACAGCCGTGTTATTTGGGTAGCGGCTCAGGGCCCTTTGTGGAAGGACGGCGGTGACAGAGGTTTGTATAAATCCGAAGATGGCGGTGAAACCTGGCGGGAAGTGTTGAATGTGGATAAATACACAGGGTGCACGGATATTATTTTGGATGCCGAACGCCCGGATGTGATGTATACCGCCACTTATCAACGCCGGCGTCATGTATGGACCTTGATTGACGGCGGGCCGGGATCGGCCATATATAAAAGCGTGGACGGCGGTAAAAGCTGGCGTAAATTGACGCGGGGTTTACCCACCGCCGAAATGGGACGCATCGGGTTGGCACAGGCCCCGTCCGATCCTAATCGGATTTATGCCATTGTTGAAGCACGTCATGGAAAACAGGGCTTCTTCCGCAGCGATGACAAAGGGGAAAGCTGGCGCAAGCAAAGCCCGTACATCAGCGGCTCGCCGCAGTATTATCAGGAAATTGTGGTTCACCCGGAGAATCCGGATATCATCTATTCCCTGGATACATTTTTGATGATCAGCCGGGATGGCGGCAAAACATGGAAAAAAGCACCGGGGTATTACAAACATGTGGATCATCACGCGTTGTGGATAGACCCCCTGAACACACGGCACATGCGCACCGGTACCGATGGCGGGCTGTACGAAACCTTTGACGCCGGAAGTCATTGGCGGTTTTTTGACTGGCTGCCTGTTACCCAGTTTTATCGGGTGACGGCGGATAACGGCTTCCCGTTTTATAATATTTACGGCGGCACACAGGATAACGCCACCCTCGGCGGCCCCGTACGCACCACATCGATTAACGGTATCACCAACCGGGATTGGTTTGTAACCGTCTTCGGTGACGGCTTTGAAACTGTGGTGGATCCGCAAGACCCGAATACCGTCTATTCACAATATCAATACGGCGGGCTGGTGCGATATAATAAAGCCAACGGTGAAATGGTAAGTATTCAGCCGCAACCGGGGCGTGATGAGCCGCCATTACGCTGGAACTGGAATTCCGCGCTGATCATCAGCCCCTATAATCCCCACCGGTTGTATTTTGGGGCCAACATTCTGTTTCGCAGCGATGATCGCGGTCAAAGCTGGCAAAAGGTGAGCGATGACCTTACGCGACAATTGGATCGGAATGCCCTGAAGGTGATGGGAAAAGTATGGAGTGTGGATGCCGTGGCTAAAAACAAGTCCACCTCATTTTACGGCACCATCGTATCCCTGGATGAATCGCGGTTGCAGGAAGGATTGCTTTATGTGGGCACCGATGACGGATTAATACAGGTTAGTCGTGACGGGGGACGGCATTGGCAGAAAACGGAACGCGCGGGTGATGTACCGGAAATGAGTTATGTAAGCGACCTGCAAGCTTCCCTGTTTGAGAAAAATGTCGTTTACGCCTCGTTCGATAATCATAAACGGGGAGATTTTCGTCCCTATATCATGCGCAGTGACGATTACGGAAAAAGCTGGCGATCCATCAGCGGTAGCCTGCCGGAAAAGGGCACGGTTTACACCATCGCCCAGGATCATAAGGAAAAAGATTTATTGTTTGCCGGTACCGAATACGGTTTGTGGTTTACACGGGACGGCGGCGCGCATTGGCGTCAACTTAAAGCGGGATTACCGGTTATCGCCGTGCGCGACATCGATATACAAAGAAGAGAAGACGATTTGATACTGGCAACATTCGGGCGTGGCTTTTATGTGCTGGATGATTATGCGCCTTTACGGGTGGCCGAAAAAATTTTCACGGAAAAAGATGCTTACCTTTTTGATGTTAAAGAAAGTTGGATGTTTATCGAAAGCGCGCCATTGGGCCTCGCGAAAAACGCTTTTCAGGGTGACGCCTGGTTTCGGGCCGATAATCCGCCGGTTGGCGCCGTATTTACTTATTATTTAAAGAAGAACTTTAAATCTTTAAGGCAAAAACGCCACGAAAAGGAGAAATTACAAAAAAACAACCCCTATCCTTCATGGGATGCTTTAAGAAAAGAAAGGCTGGAACAAAAACCGGTGCTTATTTTCACTATTCGCGACAGTGATGGCCAGGTGGTACGCCGGCTGACCGCTCCGGCCCGCGCGGGTGTGCACAGGGTGGTATGGGACATGCGTTACCCTCCGGCCGATCCGGTGGATTTAAAGCCCTTTCCCGCGGATAATATGTTTGCCGAAGCGCCCAGGGGATACCTGGCGGCGCCGGGTACGTATTCAGTGACCCTGGAAGTGCGTGAGGGCGATATCTACCGGGTGCTGGACGGACCAAAGACCTTTAAATGTAAGGCCTTACCATCCACCACGATAAGCGAGAAAGAACGCACGGAACTTATTGCCTTTCAGAAAGAAACCGCCGCTTTTCAACGCCGGGTTTTTGGCGTGAATCAATCTCTGGACGAAACCGCCAATCGTCTGCATCATCTGCAAAAAGGGTTGATGGACACGCCCGCCGCCACCCGCACTCTGGAAAAACAAAGGCGGGAATTAGAGCTTGAACTCGAACAGATTAAAACCGCCTTACGCGGCGATGCCGTGGTACGTTCATATTCCGAACCGGTCCCGCCGGGCATTATCGGACGCATTCAAACAGTGATTTACGGACATTGGGCCGCCACTAGCACTGTAACGCAAACCCATAAGGAAAACCTGCGTATCGCGAAAGAGCAGTTTGCGGCAATCGAACCGCGTGTAAAAAGCTTGTTGGAAAAAATAAACCGACTGGAACAGGAGGCCGAAAAGGCCGGTGTACCCTTCACACCCTATCGGATACATTAAGAGAAACGGCCATGAACACGGATAATTATAAAGATGTGTATTGTCTGCGCCACACCATACCCGACATCAAATTGATATACGCCTACGGGCAAACGGATATCGATGTGGCGGAAAGTTTTGAAACGGAAGCCGCGCGTTGCCGTTCCGTTTTGCCGGAAGATATCAGCGCATATACAGTGATCAGCAGTCCGCTGCAACGTTGTTATAAGCTGGCCCGCTATTTATCCGATGAGGTACAAACGGATGAACGCTTGAAGGAAGTGAGCTTCGGGGAATGGGAAATGCGTCCCTGGGAAGAGATTGAACAGGCGGAAGGTTACCGGGCCTGGCGGCAGGATTTCGTCAACCGCTCTGCGCCAGGTGGCGAATCATTCAGGCAAATGGCGGAAAGGGTGATGGCCTGTTACCGCGATACACTGGAAAAACCCGGCGATCGTTTTATTTTAGTGAGTCATGGTGGCGCCATCCGGGCATTGATTGCCGGGCTGACCGGTTTACCGCTTGCAAATCTTTTTCAGATCAACATCGATTTTGGCGGTGTAACTTTAATCCGGGCTTATACATCCAAACCGCATAAAATTATTTATATTAACCGTTAAAAAGGATTTTAAATGAGTTTTTCTTCTATGATGACGCTGAAATGCCCGCAATGTGAAGAGGGTAAACAGTTTAAAGGACTTTTTTCCATGTATGAAAACTGCCCCCAATGCGGATATAAATATGAAAAAGAGCAGGGCTATTTTACAGCGGCCATATTTATCGGCAACTTTTTATACGGCCTGATCGTCGCCCCCACCATTTTAATTATGGCGGCCATAGACGAACCGGTATGGAAAATCGCACTTGTTTTGGGCGGGTTCAGTCTGTTTGCCGTGCCTTTGATTTTCCGCTACGCGCGCAGCATCTGGATGTATATGGATTATATTACCGAAGAAAGCTAAGTTTAGCTTAAGGTTGACCGGAATATTTCAGGAAAAGAGAGCGGGCGTCCTTTAAAGGCTTTTTTTGTCGTATGGAGGGGCGCGTAACCGGCTGGGAATGCCCTTGGGCGCGTTTGGCGGCTTCTTCCAATTTGCGGATACGTGTCTCCTGACGGGCCAGAACAACGCGCAATTGTTCCAATTGGCCAAGCAGGGCGTTGTGATGTTCCTGAAGAATTTCGTAAGCGTTTTGCGCGCGGTTGATCTGCTGCTGACGCCAGATAGTTAAGAACAGCAACAGTCCCAGGGCCAGCAGGCTGATCCAGAAAAATAGGCGGTCCAGCTTCCCTTCAAAAAAACGGGATGTGGTTGCGGGGCGTTCCAAAACATTCATCCCCGGGCGTCCCCGCTGCCAAAATCATTTTCCGATTCCATGGCCTGAACCATTAACTCCGTTTTTTGCTTATCCGTGCTGGTGATATGATGCATCACCTTGCTGCCGAAATAAAAAGCCAGCATCATTTGAAAAGCGGTCATCAGATCATGATTACGATCCGCCGGAAAAAAGAAATGTTCACCCACCAGTTTGCCAATGAGTTCCCCGTTATTTAAAAAGGGCATGCTTAAATTGATTACCTCCACCAGAGTCACCAAAAACAACAGGGTCAGCGTTATCAGGCCGCGGAACACACCGCGCGGCATGGCAAAGGTTTCGTTGATATGCGGATTAGGATTGTCTTTATCGAAGCCCAGCCCAAAGGTATATCGTAAAAGCAGGGCAACAAACAGGACAAACATGGCGATCAGCCAATAGAGCATAATGGTATAGGCGTGATCAAAAAGCGTTTGCCCGATGGAAAGCAGTACATCGTTGGTATCGTTCATGGTGGCCTCTATTTAATTAAAATTACCAGTGCCGCGGAAACAACGATTCCGGCGGCAAAACCCCATTTTAAATTCCGATCGGCGCGTATTTCCGCCTCCTCCAGTTGTTGATCGGTTTTCAACCATAAGGATTTATAATGCTCATAGCCTTCCTTGCTTAGGCGGATGATCTGGTCCATCTGTTCGGTCTTTTGGCGATAAAGCGCCACCTGTTTTGTCAGGATATCCGCCCGCATGCTGTCCACTTCCTGCTTTATGGAACGGACGATAAACCGACGCAATTGGCTGTCTTTAAGCAGCCATAAAGTATCCACCGGCACGCCATCGTATTGCGATTGAATGGTAAAGCGGTCTCCGGGGATCAGCGGTATGGGAAAGGTGACCTCCTGTGCTCTCAGCATGGGCGTCAAAAGAATTAGCGTAAATAAAAGACAAAGTGATTTCATGGTTTTTTCAGCTTTTGCAGTGCCGCCTCCTGTTTTTCAATGGCCGCATCCAATACTTTCAATTTGCTTTCGGCCCATTCCCATTCTTTTTCATGCAATTGTTCTTGTAAATAAAGGTACAACAAACGCCGGTCGGCCAAAACCCGCACTGTGTCCTTCAGGCAGTTTTGGAAGCGGTCCTGTGGCGGCAGCTTTTTAATAAGAACGATATAACTGTCTTCATCACCGTTGTTTTGATACGAAGCGCCGGGAGACAGGTACGTTGTGAGAGCCGGTTGACAGGCTATGCAAAGTAAAAGCATAAAAAAAGCGGAAAGTCGAAATATCATACACTATGTCCCGTTAGCGTCCGGCGTATTTCCATACGGCCCGTTTGATTTCTTCCGCGTTCATCCGATTGACCTCGGTTTCAATTTCGGCGCGTTGGCGTTCCAATCTGTCCAGTTCCTTTTGCAGCCGTTCCAGGGAAGCGTCCAGTTGTTGGATGCGGGCTTCACGGCGACCGATGGCATTTTCCAGTTTATCCTGGTAAAGTTTTTCCTTTTGGCGCAGCGAAGCGTGTCGCGCACGAATCTCCGCGGGTGTACTGGTGAGCGCGTTCCAGATAAAGCGGAACGGTGCGGCAATGGCGGCCAGCGCCATGGCCAGCGGTTGCCAGGTAACCAGGCCGTTGACATCCAAATATATGACAAGACCCAGTATTAACACTATCACGAAAAGCAACAGATATTTTTTCATACGCTGTTTTTCCCTTTGGAAGGTGTTTGAACATAATCGCTGTGTACCCAGCCCTCTAAACGGGTGGAAACACGCAGCCAGTCACCCTGTTGTTCCAGGACGGTGACTTCCTGGTTAAAGGTTAAGGGCCGCGCCACTTTGGCTGCCTTCAGAGAGGGCGCTTCACGTATATTCAATTTGGTAGCGCTTACCCATGCCGTAACCGGAAGCGTTTCCGGCCCCTTATCCTGATGGAGGTCCACGCCCATGCCCAATAATCGGCGACGGAAATCATCCAGTGGAAAAGCCGGACCCGGGTCCTGTTTGCGTTGCGGCGCAATTTCATCATGTCCTAATAAAAAACGAATGGGATAGGTGTCGATTAACAGGGCGCATAAGGATTCGGCGGCATCCAGTTGGGCATCGGTATATTTATGCCAATACACAAAGGGCACATCGGGATTGGCATGCACGGCGTAAATAACTTCTTCCCGCGGGTAAACCCGCCCAAAGTCGGATATATACTCTTCGCCGGATTTGCGCAGCCAGCCGGCATTTACCAACTCAATGCCGATGCTGTAACGATTGAGCCCCTTGCGGTTCCGATAGGCGCTGGAACCGGCGTGCCAGGCGATGGTGTCAAACGGTACCAGTTGGGTCAGGCTGCCGTCACGATCAATTACCACATGGGCGGAAGCCTTGACGCGCGGATTGGTTAACGTCCGTATAGCCTGACTACCCGTGGCGGAGGCGGTATAATGGATGACAATCGTATCCGGCCGGCCTTTTTTGAAAGCCGCGCCGTGATTAGGACTGTTTACAACGGTGATATCTTCGAGTAAATGACCGGATATGCGCATAAAAAATACCGGGTTGGCGATTAAAACAATCTTATGGAAAATCATCCAATGAAGCAATACGAATTTAAGGAATAACGCCGTTGGATGAATTCCATTTGATTGCTTCGGGTTGAAGGTGTAAATTTTTCGTCTGTATGAAGGAAAATCACCAACGCACCCGATTAACAATCCAGGAAAAACGGCATTACGTTTATCTCCGAAGACGTTTCAACGGTCCTGTTATCGGTATAACCGGCTATCTTGGTAAAACCACTTTGTCGGAGATGCTGACCACCGTATTGTCCGAACGTGGGAAAGTTTTGCGCACCCCACACGGCAAGGGGAGCTGGAATAATAACCTAAAAACTCTGCAACGGTTGTCCGCGGACTATGATTACGCCATTTTTGAATTCGATTCCTACAGTGGCAAGGATTTTGCAGGATTACTTCGGTTGATCAAACCCAATATCGGCGTGGTGACCAATATCGGCGACGCGCATCTCAGCTATCTTGATGATGCCATGCGGCTTGCCCTGGAGCGTTCGGCGGTGGTGAAGTACCTGGCGCGTTCCGGTACGGCCGTACTCAACCATGATGATGATCTGAGTACCTCGCTAAGCCAGTTCATCACCGATGCCACGGTTCTTAAGTTCGGGCTTAATCAGGCTTCCGACTATTTTGCTACCCATATCGAGCAAAGGGGGCCGGATGGTTTGTCCTTTAAATTAAACGGCCAAAAGGAGGTGCGCCTGCCTTTGTACAGTGTTTCCGATATCTACGCTTTTTTGGCCACCTGCGCCGTGCTGACACCGCTTGATATTACCGTGGATACCATTGTATCCGTTTTGCGGGAACGTTTCACCATGCCCAAAGGACGCGGCAATCTGGAGCGGATCAACGGTATTTATCTGTTGGATGAAAGTTTTCATGGTTCCAGCCGGGCGGTTAGCAAGGCCGCTCGTTCGTTGATCGGGTTCAAACCGCATGCATCCCGCCTTATTTTTATTGTGGGGGATATGCATGGCACGGGGGTGAATGTGGCTGACCGTCATCTGAACATGGGGCATTTTCTGGCGGCCCTGCCATTTGATTATTTAATAACACTGGGGCATTACGCCCGGTTTATCGGTGAAGGTGCACGTTTGATACCCGCGCCGGACAGGGAAGTGGTTCATGTGGATGATGTCAATCAATTACTGGCTTATTTAAAGCAAATCGTCCGGCCCAATGCCGCGATAGCCGTGAAAGGGCTTGGCAATGTGGTCTTTCATAGAATCCGTTCCATATTAAAAACGATAGGGTGAACTTATGCGCACACGAATAATTCATAGGGGTTTATGGCTGCTTTTTTTGTTAACGCCGCTAATGGTGATGGCACAGAGCAGCGCTAAGGAGAAATTTTTTGCCGATTATGAGGCCCTGATCAATAAAATACAGGGAGATAACGGGGAAGTGCTTTCCCCCGAAAATTACGCGCAGGCCGTTGAGTATTTTGAGGAGGCTAATAAGGCCTATGAAGAAAAGGAAGGCACCAGCGAAATTCGTGAATTATTGGAACAGTCCGCCCAATATGCCCACGCTGCCGAAAAAGTGATCAATCTGGCCATGGTGACCATAAAATCGGCCATTGAGGCCCGTGATGCGGCATTGGACGCCGAAGCGCCGCTATATGCGCAGGAGCTTTGGGAGGAGGCGGAAGATATTTTTAAAAATGCCGCCACGAATCTGGAAGACGATGATGTGGATGATGCACGGGAATATGGCACCGAGGCGGAACAGGTTTACCGCCAGGCGGAGTTACTGGCCATAAAAAACGGTATTTTGGGCGAAGCGCGCGAAGCGGTACAACTGGCCCGTGAACAAAAGGCCGACGAATGGGCCTACCGTACCTTTACCGATGCCCGGAATTTGCTGGCGCAAACCGAACAGATACTGGAAAGCAACCGCTACGCCAAGGACGAAGCCGTTAAATTGGCGCAAGAGGCCACCTATCAGGCCCGTCATGCCGCGTACCTGGCCAAAACCATCGCCACCCTGGCCGAAAAAGATGAAAACTGGGAAAAGTTGATTCTTAAATTTGAGGAAATCCTTACCGAGCTGGGTAGCCAGTTTAACTACACACCGCGCTTTGACGCCGGATTTGAAAGTAGCGTTCGTACGATTTCAGGCTATATCAGTAATCTTAAAAAAGATAAAAGGACTCTGGTACAGGAGAACGGCACTTTACAGGAAGAGTTAAACGCCGTCAGGGAGCGTGAAGCGAATTATTCCACGGAATTACAGAAAAAACTGGCGCGCGAAGCACGTATTAAAAAGGTAAAAGAGCTGTTTAAACCCAATGAAGCCCGCGTCATTTACGAAGGGGATAAAATTACCATCCGCCTGGTGGGTTTGACCTTTCCATCCGGGCAGGCCATTATACAGCCGGAATACTTTTCCCTGTTGTCCAAGGTGCAACAGGCGCTGCGCGATTTCCCCGACAGCCACTATGTGATTGAAGGCCATACCGACGCCCTGGGCAGCGCCCGGAAAAACAAATTGTTGAGCGATCAACGGGCGCAATCCGTGCGTGAATATTTGATGGCCAATATGGACATGGATAAAAATCAGATCACATCCATCGGTTATGGTGAGGAAAAACCCATCGCCAGCAACGAAACCCGGGAAGGGCGGCAACGCAACCGACGTATTGACATCGTCATTAATCTTGATAACGAATAAACAAAAACGAATTAATGTGCCTTAAAACTCGACTCATGACGTTATCGGTCGATCACGTTAAGAAATTATACAACCGGCATTATTGATGGAAGGCAGAGGCTTGAAAGGTATCGGTCTGCGAGGGCAACTGAAAATAGACGGACGCGAATTCAACGTTACCACCGGCAACGATCCGCGTAAAAATGTTGTCCGCAGTGAGGTGTTTGAATCGGGGCAATATCTCTTTTGCAATGAGGATGCTTATGATATCCGGGAAGATGTTCAGGAAAGTCCCGATCCGCAATATGTTAAAGAAGTTACCGAAAATCAGCATCAGCAAACCATCAATGAGATCAAGATTCTTTTTCGTGTATATGAAAAGATCAAACAATTGAGGCAATACCTGCCCCATTACCGATTGGGAAAAGTCTTTTACAATCGTAATTTCTTCCCCGAAGCCATCGAAAATTTCCAACGCGCCATACAGATCAATCCCGATTTTGTCCGCGCGTATCAGCGATTAAGCCATGCCTGGCTGATGCAGGACAAGCCTGCCGAAGCGCTGGAACCCATCCAACAGGCTTATAATAAAAAGCCGGAATATCCGGATGTTGTGAATACACTAGGCGTGGTTTACACCCATCTGGGGCAAATGGAAAAAGCCTCTTCCTGTTTTAAAAAAGCGTTGAAACTCAAGCTGGATATGGTGGAAGCTAATTTCAATATGGGGGTGGTGCTCTTTTTGGCTTCCATGGACGATGATGATGCCCAAGGGAATGTGGTGGTGCCGGCGCGTTTTATGCGTACCTTTAAGGAGATGGTCGCTCACAAGCATTATCAATCTTCTTTCTGGCAAAAACAATTCGCACGCACCCGCGAAGTACTGGCGGACGGTAAGAAGGCAAACGTGGTTAAGGAATTGCTCGATCTGCAGAAAAAAATCCTCTGCACCGATGCATCGGGCGATGTGATGGACCTCTTTTTTCTGCAATTTATGTATGGCGGAAAAAACATCGAAGGGGCGGAAATCAGTCAGTTTACCCAAATGATCCATGACGAAGTGGAAGCGCATCAAAATTACGCGGATTATTGGAATGAACTGGGCATCATACACCTTATCCAGTGCCGTGATTATTTTCTGAAAGCCCTGAATGAATTTGACCGTTCCCAAAAGGTGGACCCCCACTATCAGAACGCCCAAAAGAACAGCCAACTGCTTAAACGCGGCAAAAACGGTTTCCTTATTTTATTACGTGCCATTTTAAAATAACACTCATGTCTGCTTCTCTGTTAGTAGTCGATAATGAACGGCGCATGTGCCAGCTTATTAAGGGCGCTCTGGAAATGGAAGGCGACCTGAAAGTGGACATCGCCTTTTCCGGCCCCGAGGCAATTGAGGCTTTTAAAAAAAATCCCGCCTATGATATCCTGATAACCGATTTGAAAATGACGCCCATAGACGGACTGACGCTTTTGAAAAAAGTAAAAGAACGCCATCCGGACACGGATGTGTTGTTGATGACCGCCTACGCCAGCCAGAAAACGGCCGTAGAAGCCATGCAGGCCGGCGCTTTCGATTACCTGATCAAGCCCTTTGATATGGACGAATTACTGATACGCGTGAGGCGGGCTTTAAAACAACGTGTTTTGGAAAAAGAAAACGCCCGGCTGAAAGCCGTGCCGCGTCCGGCGACCGGCCTGGAGGGGATCATAGGTAAAAGTAAAAAAATGCGCGATGTGTTCGATCTGGTGCAACGTGTAGCCGAACGGGACACCACCGTACTGATACGCGGCGAAAGCGGTACCGGCAAGGAATTGATCGCGCGTGCCATACACAATCTTTCACCCCGAAAAGACCGGGCCTGGGTGGCCATCAATTGCGCGGCTCTGCCGGAATCCCTGCTGGAAAGCGAACTGTTTGGCTATGAAAAAGGCGCTTTTACAGGCGCGGACAAAGCCAAACCGGGCCTGTTTGAACGGGCCGACGGCGGCACTCTGTTCCTTGATGAAATCGGTGATTTACCGGCCGGATTGCAGTCTAAATTATTGCGTGTCCTGCAAAACAGGGAAGTCATCCACCTGGGCGGACATCAGCCCATTCCGGTGGATGTACGGTTGATTACCGCCACGCATCAAAATCTGGAGCGGATGATGGAAGAACAAAAATTCCGTTCCGATCTGTATTATCGCATTAACCTGTTTCCGATTACCCTGCCGCCGTTGCGGGAACGTAAGGAAGATATACCGGAATTGATCGAACATTTCATGCGCGCCTTTCCGGATAAACTGATGCAGCCCAGGGTAAAAATGAAACTTATGGAATACGATTTTCCGGGTAATATCCGCGAGTTGCAAAATCTGATCGAACGGGCGGCGATTATATCCGGCGCCATTATCGAAGATATTGAACTGCCGCGCATCACGCGTGATGCCAAACACGTACCCGCCGGGGAAGCGTTACCGCCCGACGGGATCAATCTGGATGCCCATATTAAGTCCTTGCTGAGTCAGGCACTGGAAAAAGCGTCCAATAAAAGCGAAGCCGCCCGGCTTTTGGGCATTACCCGCCGCCGCCTTTATTCCATGATGGAAAAATTCGGATTGGATAAATGATATTCCGGATGTAAAAAACAAAATGGATCAGTATTAAATTGATAGCCTGACTGTAAAAGAGTTTCTGTGCTGTCGTATTTGAGTCTTCTGAATTGCGTTTGATCGCCAAAAATAGTACCGTATGAAAACAATTTCAGCCATCAATTATATTTTTAACATCTTAAATTTACGGAAATATCTGCCAATGCACTATTGGAATGATCCGAAATTATTGTCATCGAGAGTAATATGGGGAGTTTTTTCCGGGGCATTATCATTCTTATTATCCTCAAGAATATGAATAATGGGGTCAAGAT